>JANYDN010000364.1 GCA_025363585.1 Verrucomicrobiota bacterium
TCAGCACGACGATGCAATCCTTGACCCCGACGAGCGTGATCGGCGTGCGTCCCTTGGTCCGCGCGTCGAACACGATGTTGCGCGCGGCGTCGACGTGGACCAGGTCGCCGACCGCGGCGTTGCCCTCCGCGTCGGCCTTGAGATGGCGCGCGAGCGCGGGCCAGGCGCCGAGGTCGTCCCAGTCGAAACTGCCGTCGGCCACGACGACGTTGTGGGCCTTCTCCATCAGCGCGAAATCGATGCTGATCTTGCGGATGTCCGGATACTCGCGGGCGAGCACGCGCGCGAGCGGGGCGGGACCCTTGGCGGCGGCGTCGAACCACCGGCGACACGCCTCGTGCATCTCCGGCTGGTGCTGTTGGAGCGCGTTGGAAACGGTGACGAAGGACCACACGAACATCCCGGCGTTCCATCGGTGGTGCCCGCCGGCGACGTACTCGATGGCGCGCTCGAGATTCGGTTTCTCCACGAATCGTTCGGCCTTGAAGAATGCCGTTTTGGGCGCCTTCGCCATGCCGGTCGGCGCCGGCAGACGCGGACCGACATGGATGTATCCGTAGCCCGTCGCGGGTTCGGTCGGCTGGATGCCGATCGTCACGATGACCTGTCCGCGCGACGCCACGTCGAACGCGTCGCCGAGTACCCGGCGGAATTTTGCGGCGTCCGGAATCACATGATCCGCGGGAAGCACTGCCATCACGGCGGTGGCGGATCGCGCGCCGACGATCGCCGCGCCGAGCGTGACGGCGGCGCAGGTGTCGCGGCCCTCGGGTTCGGCGACGACGTTGTCCTTCGGCAGCGCGGGCAATTGCCGCCGCACCTCGGCGACCTGCGCGGCGTTGGTGATGACGATGACGTTTCGCGCCGGGACGAGCGGAAGGACGCGGTCGACGGCGTCCTGCAGGAAAGAGCGGTCGCCGAGAAGACGGATCAATTGCTTCGGCGTCTTCTCGCGGCTGACGGGCCAGAAACGCTCGCCGCGTCCGCCGGCCATGACGATGACGTAGCGATCGGAGTTGGGCGGCGCTTTCCGTTTGGCGGGTTTTTTCGCGGGGGCTTTTGGCATGGGAGATTTGCGGATGGGTGCGTTCTTGCGTCGCGGGATTTCGTCAGGCGATCCCGTGCACGGCGTCGGCCAGCGAACGGACGAACGCGCCCACGGCCGGAACCAATTCCGGGGAACGGCCGAGTTCGCCGATGCGGTGGACGATCGCGCTGCCGACGACGATCGCCTCGGCGTGGGCTGCGACCTGCCGCGCTTGGTCGGGATTCGAGATGCCGAACCCGACGGCGATCGGCAACGGGCTGTGGGCGCGGATCCGCGAAGTCATGTCGCCGATCGTCGCGCTCACCGTGGATTGCATTCCTGTGACGCCCTCGCGGCTGACGTAGTAGATGAAACCCTTCGCGCGGCGCGCGATGCGCTTGATGCGGTCGTCGGGCGTGGTGGGCGCGATGAGCCAGATCGGGCAAAGGCCCGCGTCGGACATCAGGCGTTCGTAGTCGTCGGCTTCCTCCGGCGGGAGATCGAGGACCAGCAACCCATCGACGCCGGCGAGCGCGGCGGACCGGACGAAGTTCCCGATGCCCACGCGGTGGAGCAGGTTGAAATAGACGTAGAGAACGATCGGGATCGCGGACTCGCGACGAATGGCGGCGATGGTTTCCAACAGGAGCGGCGGCGTCGTGCCCGAGGCGAGCCCGCGTTGCGCGGCGAGTTGGTTGACCATGCCGTCGGCCAACGGGTCGCTGAACGGAACGCCCAGCTCGAGGATGTCCACGCCGGCTTGGTCGAACTCCACCGCGAGGCGGCGGGTGGCGTCGAGGTCGGGATCTCCCGCCCCGATGTAGACGACGAGTCCCTTTTTGCCGCGGGCGCGGAGGTCGGCAAAGCGTTGTTCGATCCGGTTCACGTGGGCGCGAGTCTCCCGGCTCGGCGTGCCGGATTCAAGCCGCCGTGCGGTGGTGCGCCCACCAAAGCAGCCGCAGTCCCTCGAGCGTCAGCGAGGGACGCACGGCGCTGATCTCCGGCACGCCGCGCGCGATGAGCCGCGCGTACCCGCCGGTCGCCACCACCGGGAGACGCCGCACGCCGAGCTCGGAGCGAAGCTCGCCGATCAATCCGCGCACCAATCCACGGTAGCCGTGCACCGCGCCCACGAGCATCGCCTCCTCCGTGTTCCTGCCGATGATCGCGCGGGTGGGGCGGATCGCGATGCGCGGGAGCAACGCGGTTTTCTCGTGGAGATAATCGGTCATCGCGGCAAGGCCCGGCGCGATGATGCCGCCGACGTAGTCTCCCATGCGGTCGACGACGTCGAACGTCACGGCGGTGCCGAAGTCGACGACGACGGAAGGCGCGCCGAACAACGCGTGGACGGCGATCGCGTTGGCAAGGCGGTCCTGGCCGATCGTCTGGGGCTTCGGGTAACGGATGCCGACGCCGCGGATGGTTTCGGGCGTGAGCTGGAGCGCGGGACTCCCGGTGATTTCCTCGGCGAGCGAGCGGGCCGTGGCGGTGGCGGCGGGGACGACCGAGCAAAGGGCCGCGCCGCACGGCTTGCGGCCGCCGACGAATTTGCGGAGCGCCGCCAGACGTTTGCCGCCGGCAAGGTCGCCGGTCGGGAAATCATGCGACGCAACCACGCGCGACCGCGTGCCGAGGCCCACGTGGGTATGGGTGTTGCCGATGTCGAACAGAAGGATCATGGCGTGGCCGGAGGCACGGGATTTGTTTCGACGGCGACATCGCCGCCGACGATGCGCTCGAGCCGGCCGTGTTGGGTACGGACGAGCAGGGAACCTTCCTCGTCCAGGGCTTCGGCGAGTCCCTCGATGACTCGGTCGCCGACGCGGATCACGACGCGCCGTCCCAACGTCGCGCAACGGCGCATCCACTCGTCGCCGATCTCCGGGAAATCCCCGGCCTTGAGGCGCGCGTAGAGATGGTCGAGTTCGCGGAGCACGGCGGTCGCGAGCGACGCGCGGTCGATCGGCCGGCCGGCCTGCTCGCGGAGCGAGGTGGCGATGCCGCGGAGTTCGGGCGGGAATTCGGAGGGCTCCAGATTGACGTCGATGCCGATGCCGAGGACGACGTGCTTGATGCGGTCCAACTCGGCACCGAGTTCGATCAGGATGCCGGCGACCTTGCGATCGCCGAACATGATGTCGTTGGGCCATTTGATTTCCGGACGCAGGCCGGTCT
Organism: Verrucomicrobiota bacterium; assembly: GCA_025363585.1. Classification (GTDB taxonomy): domain Bacteria; phylum Verrucomicrobiota; class Verrucomicrobiia; order Limisphaerales; family UBA9464; genus UBA6176. The sequence continues at coordinate 3,206 of JANYDN010000364.1, forward strand.
CTCGCTCGATGGCGCGCACGACGGCGACGGCGGAGAGGACGGTGAGTTGGGTCGCGCCCGCCGGGCGCAACGGCGGCCGCAGCAGGATCGAGAACCACAGGCCGCGTCCCGCGGGCGACATCCATTGGCGCCCGAGCCGGCCGCGTCCCTTGCTCTGCGATTCCGCGAACACCACGATGCCCTCGGCGACGCCGTCGCGCGCGAGTTTGTCGACGATGTCGTTGGTCGAGGTGGTCTCGCCGAAGACGCGCACGTCGCGCCCGATGACACGGGTCCGCCCGAGCCGCGCGACGATGTCGTCCCCGTGAAGGGCGTCGGGCGTGCCGCGGAGGATGTAGCCGTGGTGCGGGCTGGCCTCGATGTCGTAGCCGTGCCGGCGCAGTTCCTCGATGTGGTTCCAGACGGCGGCGCGCGAGACGCCGAGTTGTTTGGCGAGCGCGGCACCGGAAGCCCCGGATTCGCCGCCCTCGCGGAGCGCGCGGAGGATTTCGCTGTCGGTCGTCACAAGTAATCGAGCCCGAGGTCCACCGCGCGGGCGGAGTGGGTGATGGCGCCGACCGACACGAAGTCGACGCCGGTTTCGGCGATGCCACGGACGGTGTCGAGGTTGACGCCGCCGCTAGCCTCGGCGAGCGAGCGTCCGGCGATCAATCGCACGGCCTCTCGGAGCATCGCCGGCGCCATGTTGTCGAGGAGGATGATGTCGGCACCGGCCTCTGCGGCAAGGCGGGCTTGGTCCAGGGTGTCGGCCTCGACCTCCACTCGCAGCGCCGGATAAAGCGCGCGCGCGCGGCGCACGGCGGCGGCGACCGGATTGGGCGACGCGCCGGCGAGGGCCGCGAGATGGTTGTCCTTCACGAGGACCAAGTCGTGGAGGCCGAAGCGGTGGTTCGTCCCGCCGCCGCAGAGGACGGCGTGCTTTTCGAAGAGGCGCCATCCCGGCGTGGTCTTACGGGTATCCAGAATCTTGACACAGGTCCCCTCGACCGCGTCGACGAAGCGCCGCGTCAACGTCGCGACGCCGCTGAGGTGCTGGACGAAATTCAACGCGACCCGTTCCGCGGCGAGGATGGATCGCATCGATCCGATCACTTCGAGAACGGCGCCGCCGGCGGGGATGCGGTCGCCGTCCTCCGCGAGTCGCCGGACTTCGGGAGCCGGAACCAACCCGAGGAACGCGGCCTCGGCGAATTCGATTCCGGAAAGCACGAGCGGTTCGCGGGCGTTCATCCGCACGCGGCCCACCGCGTCCGCGTCGATGCAGGCGAGCGAGGTGACGTCGCCGTCCCCGATGTCCTCGCGCAGCGCGGCGTCGACGGCGGCGCGGATTGAGGCCGGATCCAGACCTGACATGCGCGGGAGAATGCGGGCGGTTGCCGGAAAGTCCACTGCGCTTCGAACGCGCCGGGTTCCGGGTCGGAACGATTCGTTCCGGAAAAGGGGATTTTTCACGCCAAGGGGGACCAAGGCCGGCCGAGGCGTGGTGGGCGTGGTTTCGGATCCAAACATTGAATCCCAACGTTCGGTGAACTCAGACCGTTCGGGCTTGGAACTCTGACCCGACTGCAACGAGAGCTTGTCGAGGTCCACGGTCTCACGACCGCCGCCACGCCATTTCAGACGGAGCACTGAAAACTGAACACTGAATACTCCCCTGCGTCCTCCCGCTTCCCGCTACGGCTTCACCTCGCGCCAAAGGTCGACGACGATCTTCTCGGCGCGCATTCCCTCGGAATGTCCGTCGAGAAACAACAGGTCCGAGCCGTTGGAATGGCGCTTCGCGGCGACGCGTCGCTCTCCGTTCAGGCGTTTGCCGTTGGGCGGAAACGGAAGATGGGAAGGGCTCCAGACATCGTTGAGATCCAGGGTCGGGTCCTGGAGACCGGTGACGATGGGACGCCACGACCCGTTTTCGTTGTCGGCGAGATGGGCGGAATCCGAAGGGCGGACGAACCGGTCGAGCTTGGACGGAACGGTTAGTTCCGAACCGGTGGGATCGGTGGGGCTGGAGAACGTCCAGGCATTGACGACGTAGGTGATGACCTGGGTTTTCTTCGCGTCCTTGTTGGGATACGCGGGGCAAAAGTAGATGCGCACGTTCCGGAAATCCTTCTTCGTGCCGCCCTCCGGCATGTACGGCATGTACGCGAGGAACCACGGGGTGTAATTGCCGCGCGGGATGTAGCCACCGGTGTCCTCGGAGTACATCAGCATGGCAAGGCCCACGTTGTGGAGGTTGCTGAGGCAACGGGCGCGATGGGACGCGGCCTTGGCCTTCGCGAGCGCGGGCAACAGCATGCCCGCGAGGATGGCGATGATCGCGACGACCACGAGGAGCTCGATCAGCGTGAACGCGCGGCGACGCAAAACTCGGGACGCGACGGCACGCGTGGCGGAAGGCGGTTTCACGGGATGCGCGACGGTGGGCGGGGTCGCGCCGGATGTCGAGCCGTGGTTCTCTTGCAAGCGTCCGTCCTTATCCGCAGATGACGCGGATTTCGCGGATGTAGGTCGGCACCGGCGCAAAACACTCCGACGGTTTGAGACATGCCTCACCCAACATGCATCTGCCTCATCTGAGTCATCTGCGGATAAGCCTTCCTCGGCGGTCCATTGCGGCATGGCACCGCGTCAGAGGGGGGTGGGCCTTGGCGTGAAATGATTCCTCGACCCCTACTGCTTGCGTCCGAGCGAGTCGATCGGCCGGCCCGGGAGCGCCGGCATCTCTGCCGGCGCTCCCGGGGCCAAGGCTTGCGTCGCGCGCTGGGTTTCGGCCACGAATGGCGTCGCGACCGATGCGAAACGAACGCGCGAAACGTTGTTGGGTGACCGGTGCGGGCGGGCTCATTGGCCACGCCGCGGTGCAGGCCGCCGCGCTGCCGCCGGGTTGGGAGGCCATCGCGCTGACGCGCGCGGATCTCGAGTTGGCCGACGCCGCGGCGGTGGCGACGCGATTCCACGCGGATCGGCCGGAAGCGATCATCCACTGCGCGGCGTTGAGTCGCAGTCCCGATTGCCAGCGGGACCCGGCGTTGGCGCGGTTGTGGAACGTCGAGGTCACGCGGCGTCTTGCAGCGTTGGCGTCCGAAATCCCGTTCGTCTTGCTGTCCACCGATCTGGTCTTCGACGGAACGCGGGGAAATTACCGCGAGGCCGACGCGGTGGGGCCCCTGTCGGTATACGCGGAGACCAAGGTCGAGGCGGAAGCGGTGGTGCGCGGGAACCCACGGCACCTCGTGGTGCGCACCTCGCTGAATCACGGCGAATCGCCGACGGGCAACCGTGGCTTCAACGAGGAGATCGTCGCCGCCTGGCGCGCGGGGCGTTCGTTGCGCTTGTTCGTCGACGAGTTCCGCAATCCCATCGCCGCGACGGTGACGGCCCGCGCGGTTTGGGAATTGATGGAGCGCGGTGCGACCGGGATCGTGCACGTGGCGGGCGCCGAGAAACTCTCGCGCTGGGAAATCGGCGTGGCACTGGCGGAACGACACGCGGAAGGGCGCGGATTGGTCGAGGCCGCGCGATTGTCCGAATACCAAGGCGCGCCGCGCGCGCCCGACACCACGCTGGACTGCGCGCGGGCCCGCGCGTTGCTCGGACATGCGTTGCCCGGCTACCGCGATTGGTTGGCGGCGAATCCATGAGCGCCGCCGCGTCGTTCTACCGCGGGCGGATTGCGCCGTCGCCGACCGGCTTCCTCCACCTCGGCCACGCGCGCACTTTCGCGACCGCATGGCGCCGCGCGCGCGACGCCGGCGGGAGCGTGGTGCTCCGCAACGACGATCTCGACCGGGACCGCGTGCGGCCGGAATTCGTGGAAGGATTTCTCGAGGACCTGAAGTGGCTGGGCCTCGATTGGGACGAGGGACCGGATCGGGGAGGTCCATTCGGTTCGTACAACCAGAGCGAGCGGATGCCGTCGTACGCCGCGACGCTCGCGCGGCTGCGCGAAGGCGGTTGGGTGTACCCGTGCACGTGTTCGCGGCGCGACATCCAGGGCGCGGTGGCGGCGCCGCACGCGGGCGATGAAGAACCCGTGTATCCGGGAACGTGTCGTGGGAAGCGGGTGGAAGATCTGGCGCCGGGGACGCGGTTCAGTTGGCGGTTCCGCATCTCGGATGGCGAGACGGTTTCGTTCGTGGACGGACGATGCGGTTTGCGCGGATACGTCGCGGGCCGGGCCTTCGGCGACTTCGTCGTGTGGCGGCACGACGGCGTGCCGAGTTACCAGTTGGCGTGCGTGGCGGACGACGCTGCGATGGGGATCACGGAAGTGGTGCGCGGGGAGGACCTGCTCGCGAGCGCGGCGCGGCAGTTGTTGTTGTACCGGGCGCTCGGGCTCCGGGCGCCCGCGTTTTTCCATTGTCCTTTGGTGCTCGACGAGGCGGGCGCACGGCTGGCGAAGCGACACGAGTCGCTGAGCCTTCGCGCGCTCCGCGAGCAGGGACGGGATCCGGCCGAATTGTTGGCCGGAACACTAAAAGCTGGGTGAGTGGCGGCGGCCCGCCGCCACCCACCTCAGCCGGATCCATGCAGTTGGAACTGAAGGGAGACTCACGCGAAGCCGCGAAGGCGCGAAGAGACCAAGAGCCGAAGCCGAGCCGGAACGATTCGTTGGGATAACCGGATTTTCTCACGCCAAGGGGGACCAAGGCCGGCCAAGGCTTCATTCGAGTGGATTGGGATGCGCTCACCAAAACCCACCGTTCGGTGAAACGACACAGCGGCGGTCGTTGCCCCCTTGGATGGCCTTGGTCCGGCTTGGCGTGAAATATTTCCCCTGCCGCTACTGCATGCGTCCGGCTCAGTGCCGGAAATGGCGGTGGCCGGTGAAGACCATCGCGATGCCACGGGCGTCGGCGGCGGCGATCACCTCGGGATCGCGCATCGAGCCGCCCGGTTGGATCGCGGCGGTGGCACCGGCCTCGGCGGCGGCGATCAACCCATCGGCGAACGGGAAGAACGCGTCGCTGCACACCACGCTGCCGGACAGCGACAGCTTCGCCTCGCCGGCCTTCCACACCGCAATGCGGCTGGAGTCGACACGGCTCATCTGGCCGGCGCCGACGCCGAGCGTGCGGTCGGGTCCGGTGTAGACGATGGCGTTGGACTTCACGTGCTTCACCACCCGCCACCCGAAGAGCATGGCGCGGAGTTCGGCGTCGGTGGGCGTGCGTTTCGTGACGACCTTGAGATCGATGGCGGTGGTGACGCGAAGGTCGCGTTCCTGCCAAAGGTACGATTCCGCGCCGACGCTGCGGACGTCGAACGGGGCCGCGGCGGCGGGGTTTTTGCGGACCTCGATCAGGCGCAGGTTTTTCTTCTGGCGGAGCAGGGCGAGGGCGTCGGGCGCGAATGCCGGGGCGACGATCACCTCGCTGAAGATCTCGGCGATAGCTTGGGCGCAGGCGAGGTCGAGCGTGCCGTTGACGGCGATGATGCCGCCGAACGGAGCCTGCCGATCAGTGGCGAAGGCGCGGTCCCACGCCTCGTGGAACGACGCCCCCTGTCCCACGCCGCACGGGTTGGTGTGCTTGAGGATCGCAAGCGTGGGCGGTTCGCCGGCGAACTCGCCGATCAGCGCGGCGGCGGCGGTGAGGTCGAGGATGTTGTTGTAGGAAAGTTCCTTCCCGTGGAGTTGGGTGAAGTACTCCCGGAACTTGCCGTACAACGCGGCTTTCTGGTGCGGATTTTCCCCGTAGCGCAGCGGTTGCGCGAGTGGCGCGGAGATCGCGAGGGCCGGCGGCGCGACCTGCGCGCCCGCGAACTCGCGCCCGAGATGCGCGGCGATCGCGGCGTCGTACGCGGCGGTGCGCCCATAGACTTTCGCGGCGAGCCGACGACGCGACTCGAGGTCCGTGCCGCCCGTGGCGACGATCTGCGCGGCGACGCCGGCGTAGTCCGCGGGATCGACGATCACCGTGACGCTCTCGTGGTTCTTCGCGGCGCTGCGGAGCATCGAGGGACCGCCGATGTCGATGTTCTCGATGGCGTCGTGGAGCGAGACGCCGGGTTTCGCGACGGTGGCCTCGAAGGGGTAGAGATTGACGACGACGAGGTCGATCGGGTCGATGCCGTGCTGGCGTGCCGTGGCCTCGTGCTCGGCGTTGCCGCGGAGGTAGAGCAAGCCGCCATGGACTTTCGGATGCAGCGTCTTCACGCGGCCGTCGAGCATCTCGGGAAATCCGGTGTGCTCGGAAATGTCGCGGACGGGAAGGCCGGCATCGCGGATGGCGCGCGCGGTGCCGCCGGTGGAGAGGAGGTCGACGCCGGCGGCCGCGAGCGTGCGGGCGAAATCGACGAGACCGGTTTTGTCGGAGACGGAGAGAAGGGCGCGCTGGATCTTGGACATGTTCTGGCGATGGCGGATCAACGGAGCGAAAGACGGGCGCGGAGCTTGGCCGAAGCGCAGGGACTGACAAGCGCCGTGTTCCGGTCCCCCGAAATCGGCGTTGCCAGTGGCGGCGGGGAGGGGACAATCCGCGCGTTCACATGAAACACGTCGTCCTTTTTGCCGTCGCATCGCTCGTCGTCGCGGGCTGCGCCACCGAACAAAAACCGAAGACCGGCGCCGCTTTCGCGCCGGTCGTCGCCGCCGCGCCCGCGGCCCCGGGCGTGCCCGGTTCCCGGTTGGGCAAGGTCGATTCCGAGGGCTACACGGTCATCTTCGATGGCACGTGGGATGGTTGGCGCGCGAACGAGCGTTCGCAGAGCTGGACGATCGTGGACGGCGCGTTCCGCGCGAACGGCGACCGCAGCCACAACTTCTACTACGGGCCGCTCCAACCCTTCAAAGATTTCGATCTCAAGGTGGACGTGAAGACCGAGCCCGGCTCGAACGGCGGCATCTACATCCACACCAAGTACCAGGACGAGGGCTGGCCGTGGGGCGGCTACGAGACCCAGGTCAACCAGACCCACGGAGACTGGCGCAAGTCGGGTTCCGTCTATTCCGTCCAGGACGTGAAGGAAGTCCCCGTGAAGGACAACGAGTGGTACACGCACCGCGTCGTCGTGAAGGGCAACAACATCAAGGTGTACCTGAACGACAAGCTCGTGAACGACTTCACCGAGGAAGCCGGCCGCCAGCCCGGCAAGGATTTCGAGCGCAAGCTCAACTCCGGCACGTTCGCGCTGCAGTCGCACGACCCGAAGTCGGTCGTCCTCTACAAAAACATCCGCGTGAAGAAAATCTAACCCGGCGTTTTCCTCGATCGATAGGGCCGGGCCTCGTGCCCGGCCTTTTTGTTTTGCCCCGGAAAACGAAGCGATGGGTTTCGGTTTCGGGTTTGAAGGGACGTTGCGCTAGCCTTCGCGCATGACGTGGGTCGAGGGAATCGCGCTGGCCGGGGCCGCTATGGCCGCGGGCGCGATCAATGCCATCGCCGGCGGAGGCACGTTGCTCACGTTTCCCGCGCTGCTCGGCTTCGGGACCTCGCCCGTCGTCGCCAACGCCACCAGCACGCTCGCGTTGATGTTCGGGACCGCCGGCAGCCTCGTCGGTTTTCGAAAGCACGTCTCCGCGATCCGGCCATGGCTGAAAATCTTCGGTCCCGTGAGTCTCGTCGCGGGCGCGGCCGGCAGTTGGACGCTCACCCACACCAGCGAGCGGGTGTTCGCGAGACTCGTCCCGTTCCTGATCCTGTTCGCGACCGTGTTGTTTCTCCTGCAGGGCGCGTTCCGAAAACTCGCCGACCCGGAACGACGCCTCGCCATGCCGGTCTGGGCCGCCGTCGTGTTCCAGTTTCTGGTCGCGTTCTACGGCGGCTATTTCGGAGCCGGCATCGGCATTCTCATGCTGGCGTCGTTCGGCATGATGGGACTGTCGAATCTCCACGAGATGAACGCGCTCAAGACCGTGCTGAGCGCGCTGGTCAACGTGGTCGCCACCATCGTGTTCGTGTTCGCGGGAATCGTCGATTGGCCCCGCGCCGGCGTGATGACGGCGGGCGCGCTCGTCGGCTACTACGTCGGCTCGCACGGATCCCAGCGCATCGATGTGCGCCACGCGCGCCAATTGATCGTGGCGATCGGGATCGGCCTTTCCGCGTACGCCTTCTGGCGCGAGTTCGGGAGGTAGGGAGGGGGGAAGTGGTCAGTGGTCAGTGGTCAGTTTTCAGTTTTCAGACAGGGGTCCCGCTCGTCCCGGGTGCTCGGCTACTGACAACTGACAACTGACAACTGACTACTGATTACTGATTACTGATTACTGATTACTGAACACTCCCCTCACGGCCCCGGCACGAGGCGGAAGAACTCGCCGGGTTGCGCGAAGGGAATCGTCACGGGCGGCGTGGTCGCGATGGTTTGCCAATCGGGCGCCGAGAGCGACAGCGTGTGTTGCAACACGAACCCGGCGGGCCACGTGGGCAACGTGAGCCCGGTGGCGCCGGGCGCAAACGGCGTGAACGTCAGTACCGGCGGGGTCGTCGTGCCGTTGCCGTCCACCACGCGCAACGCCGCGGGTTCCGTCGTTTCCGTGTAGCCTTGGTAGGTGATCACGCACCGGTAGATGCCTTGGTCCGCAACGATGGCGGACGGGATCGTCAGCGTCGCCGAAGTCGCGCCCTGGACGTTCACGCCGTCTTTCGTCCACTGGTAATTGCCGTCGGGAACAAAGGACGTCGTGTTGACGCGGAACGTCGCCGTCGCGGTGCCGCCGGAAATCCCGAACGTTCCCGTCGCGCAGCAGCCCTCGGTCGAGACGATGTCCTCGTGGAGATCGAACGTGCCGCCGAGCGCGAGTCCGAGCGAGGCGGAGTCCGTGCCGACGAATTTGTTGAGGAAAATCCCGGAGTAATCGGGAAGCACTGTGCTGGGGAACCAGCTTCCTCCGTGCGCGCCGAGCGCACCCGCGGCGGGGAGCACGTACGAGCCCCCGGACGCGACCCCGGTCAGTTGCATCGTGAAAGTCCCGCCGAGGGGAAAGCGCACGGAGGACGTGTTGGTGATCACGAACGAGAGATTCTTGCCGATCGCCGAGCCCGGCCGTATTGCCCAGACGTCGATGCCGGGCCCCGCCAACACGGCGCCGTTGAGGAGAACGAGTTGTGGCGCGGGCTCCAGGCGGACCGTGAACGGCGGCGCCACGGTGACGGCGCTCGCGTCGCTCGTGGACGGCCCATGCGGATTCGTCGCGACGCAATCGTACGCGCCCGTGTCCGCGACGGTGACGTTGGCCAGCTTGAGCACGTTGCCGGTTTCCCCCGGGATCGGGACGCCGTCGTGCCGCCATTGAAAGGTGATGGGGCCGATGCCGGTCGCCTGGATGCCGATCTGCACGGTGTCGCCCGTTTGCAGTGCGACCGCGGCGATGGGTTGCTGGGTGATTTCCGGGACGAGCAACGCGTTGTCGGATTCCTTGGCCAACCACGAGGCGTAGCGCGACAGGTCTCCGATGTAACCCTTGCCCGGCACCGTGTACGTCGTTCCCAGAAGCCGTATCGCGTTGCCGAAACTCCCGACGAGATAGCAATCGCCGGAATCCGCGACGCCATAGCTGTTGAGGTGGATGCCGTCGTAGAACGCCGAGGCGAGGTTCGTGGTGGTCGCGAAAAGCCGCGCCGTCACGAACGCCGCGTTGGTGTCCCAACGTCCGAGCCAAACGCAGGGACGGGTCGAGCCGAGGTTGACGTTCTGCGTGCCGACATGGACCGCGCCGACGGCGTTGCCCAACAGCAGCAACGCTCCGGTGCCGTCCACGCCGAGATCGGTGAGCGTCGCGGTGTCGCCGTTGAGAGACGACGCGGTGGCGATCGTGGCCAACAAGGTGCCGTCGGTCGTCCAGTGCTCCACGGCACGCGCGCGGGTGAACAATTTCCAAAGGTGTCCCGCGCGCAGTGCGATCGGGTCGCCTTGGCCCGCGGTGGAACCGCTTGCCTTGATCCACGTCGCGGTGCCGTCGTTGGAAAGCTTGCCGATCCATCCCGTTGCTTGCGGTCCGCTGCCCTGGAGTTGGAGCGTGCCGAATTGGATCGAGAAAGAAATAAGTCCAGACAGGTAGAGCCCGCCCGCGTCGGCGGTGATCTGGTCGGCCTCGCACGTGGAGCGGTTGGCGGTGAACTGCGGGAACGAGCGGAGCCACCGCGGCGTCCCGTCCGGCGCGATCTTGCCCGCGATCGCCGCCATGTACGAATCCTCGAAGACCGAAAGCGTCCCGAGATACGAACGCCCCACCTTGCCGCCGTTGTTGCCGACGAACGCCACGTCGCCGTCGCTCGCCATCGTCAACGACGCGACGACCGGCCCGGCGGCCTCGAAGAGCCGGTACCAAAGGCCGTGCCCGTCCGGATCGAGCTTCGCGATGAACGCCTGCTTGTGGCCGTTGGGACCGGTGACGGCCGAATTGTTGACCATGGCCAGGTCGCCGAGCGTGGCCGAGAAATGGATGATGCCGGCGACGTAGATGTTGCCGTCCGCATCGACGGTGATCGCGTTGAGCGCGCCGAAGTCCGGCTCGATGTAGCGCGCCGACCACGCGCGTTGTCCGGCGTCGTTCCAGCGTTCCACGCCCTTCGTGTACAGCACGACGGGACCACGGACGCCGCTGGGGACGACCTTGATCGCGGCGTCGCCGCGGAACGGGTTGACGGCGTTGGAAAAAGTGTTGGCCACGGTCGCGTTCGACAGGACCAGCCAACTGGGTTGGGTCGCGAAGACGGTGACCTTGGCGACCGAACTGGTCGCGGAACCGAACGCGTTGCTGGCTACGAATTGGTACAGGCCGGCGTCGGTGGTCGCGATCGACGGGAACGGGAGGATCGAATCGCCGGCGTTCGGGACGAGGAATCCGTCGTGAAACCATCGGAAGGTCAACGGTGACTCGCCGGTGGCGGCCGCGGAGAGATTGGTGGCGGTGCCCGCCGGCACGGCGAATCCGACGGGATCCTGCGTGATGAACGGCGTCCCGATCACGGTGAGCACCACCGGCGCGCTGGTCGCGGAACCGTTCGCGTTCGAGGCGATGACGCGGTAAGGGCCGGCGTCCTTCGTCGTGGCGGCCGCGATCTTGAAGAGCTTGTCGGTGGCGTCGGGAATGTCGGCGTCGTTGAACTGCCAACGGTACGCCAACGTGGGGACGCCGATCGCCGTCACGCCGAAGGATGCGGCTTGGCCCGAATTGATCGTGAGCGCGGCGGGTGGGGCGGTGATGACGGGCGTCAACGGCGCGGCGTCGTTCAGCAATCGCATGAGCCCGGTGCGGACCACCGGCGGCGAGACGGTGAAGTCAAAGTAGATGCCGGATGCAAGTATCCTCCCGGAGTCGTCGATCCCCAGGAAGCTGACGTTGCTCGCCTTGTTCGCGAACGACGCGTCGATGCCACCGTCCGAGTTCACGCGGAAGAGACCCGCGGGCACCATCGACGTTCCCTGGATGACGAGGCGTCCGTCGGTCTGCAGGACCATCGCGGTGATCGAGCGCGACCCGGCCGACGCACCGTCGTTGGCGAACTTGAACGCCGGGTCGACGCCGCCATCGGGAAGCAAACGGACGAGCGTGCGCAGATCGGCGCCGTTCACCTTCTGCGTGTCCGAACAAACGTAGAGACTCCCGTCGGCGGTCACGGCGACGTGCTTCTGGTCGGCGGCCACGTTGGGGAACACCGTGTCGACGTAGGACAGGTCGCGTTTGCCCGTGGCGTCGAGTCGATGGATCGTTCCGTTCTGCACGACGAGGAGCTTTCCCGACGGTTGCAGCGCGATCGCCATGGGTTGCGTGGCGACGGAGTTGTCCACGGTGAACGAGGGATCCTTGGTGCCGAGGCTGTCGACGCGTTGGATCACGCCTTGGCTGAGCGCGACATACGCGCCGCCATCGGAGAGCGGGATCACGGCGGTGGCCTGGAGACCGGAAGACGCGGTGAGCTTGAACGTGTTGTCGGTGGTGGCGTCGTCGTTCAACCGCACGACGTACTGGGTGGCGAACCCGTTGAAGGTCGCGAAGGTGCCGTACAACATCAGTTGGCCGCCCGCGGTCACCACGTGGCCGCTCACCTCGCCCGGGTTGGACGCGAGCGAGAACGCCGGATCGACGGTCCCATTCTCGAGGAAGCGAACGGCCGGGCGGATCACGAAGCTCGGCGAGGTTTGGTAGAGTCCGGCGCCCGAGAGCACGATTTTGCCCCCGGGATAGGGACCGACGACGGCGCCGCCGGAGGCTCCCGCCGGATTGAACGGGAGATCGATCAAACCCGGCGTTTGGGAAAACGTGGAAAACGAAAACAACGCGGCCGCCGTCCCGACGAGCCCGCGATGAAGCCACCTTGGAATTGCGTTCATCGAACGCGCGGACGCTACAAGAACTCCTCGGTCGGTAAAGCTCAGTCCCGAACGGACGCCGAGATCATCTCGATCACGCGCCGCAAACCGTCGTCCCCGCCGAGGCTGCCCTCGCTGAACGGACCGCGCGGCAACGGTTGCCAGTCGTCGCGCGAATTGTCCTTCACCGGCGGTTGCGGCAAGCCCGTCAGCGACGGTTCGTACTGCGAGTCGCGCCCGCCGAGCTTGTAGATCACGAGGTCGAGCGACGGCACGACGACAAGTCCGAATCCGCCGGCGCCGGATTTCCAAAACGCGTCGCGGGGCGCGCCGGCCACGTGTCCGTCGGCGTTGTCCTCGAACATCAGCGAATAAGGCGAGTGCGGGTTGTGCGGCGACGGACGGCTGCAAGCGGCGATGTAGTCCGCGGGCACGAGTTGTTGTTTGCCCCAACGCCCCTGGTGGAGCAGGCAATAGCCGAAGCGAAGCGCGTCGGTCGCGTGCACGGAGATGCTGCCGGCGCCGTTGACGTGCGGCAGCGTGTGGTCGCCGTGATGGATGCAATAACCCCACGGTCCCCAGCCCATTGGTTTCGCGAGCTTCTCGTCGATGTAGCGCTCGAGTTCGCGGCCGGTAACCCGACGCAGCACCATCGACGCGATGTGGGGCGCGGGCGACGAGTACGAATAACCCGCGCCGGCATTGGTCCACATCGCGGTGTGGAGCGACGATCCGTCGAGATCGCGGAGGTCCTGTCCGGGAACGGGCACGAGAGGGACGACGCGGCCCATGACGACGCCCGGGCTCGAGCCCTCGCCGTGATAGCCGGCGCTCATCGAGAGCAATTGGCCGAGCGTGATTTCGGCACGACGCGGGTCGTCGAGGGGGAACGCCTCGGGAAGGTAGCGTTGGGTGAAGACTTTTTGGGCGAGCCCATCCGGGAATTCGGACGCGAACTCGCGGAGCATGATGCCGCACGCGATGCTGGTGTACGCTTTGCCCGTGGAGGCCATGTCGGGATTCCCGTCGCGCTGGGCCTTGCCGAAGTAGCGCTCGAAAACCAGATGGCCACGCCGGACGACCAGCAGACCGCCGTGCTGGGTGGCGCGTTGGGTGAGAGCCCAGGCTTGGTCGAGTCCACGGGGATCGATGCCGGCCACGCGCCGGATGGCCGCGGGATCGGAGAGCGTGCGCCATCCACCCGCGGAATCGGGCGGCGGGAAGTAATCGGCGCCGAGAACGGCGACGGGAAGGACGAGGAACACGAGCGATGCGAGCGCGACGAGTCGGGCAAACCGGCGGGGCGGGGGAAGCATGGCGCGATGGAGAACGCGGGGACGATCCGGGTCAATCCCGGGTGCCGGGTACGCTGTGCCTTGGCCGGTCTTGGCCCGCCTTGGCGTGATATATTCCCGTCTTCGAAGCGGTGGCCACGAGGGTCGGCGACGCAGATTCCGGGAATCGCGTGTTGACTCAAGTGCGTGCTTTGATAGAAATCGCGCTCCTTTTTGTTTGGAAATCGATGAAGACGTATCTGCCGAAGATCGACACACAACGGCGCGCATGGCGCGTGATCGACGCGAATGGCGCTGTTTTGGGCCGTTTGGCCGTCCAGGTTGCCGACGCGTTGCGTGGCAAGGACAAGCCGGTTTTTGCCCCCCATTTGGACGCCGGTGATTTCGTGGTCGTGATCAATGCCGAGAAAGTGGTCCTGACGGGCCGCAAGGAATCCCAGAAGGAGTACATGAGCTACTCCGGTTGGAAGGGTGGCGAACGGTACCGCAAGGTCGCGGATGTCCGGGCCGCCCATCCCGAGCGCCTCCTGATGCACGCCGTGAAGGGCATGCTCCCGAAGAACCGCCTCGGCGACCGCCTCCTGACCAAGCTGAAGGTGTACGCCGGCGGCGAGCATCCGCACGACGCCCAGCAACCCGCCACGACGGCCTACAAGGGTTGATCCGGTTTTTGATTTCAACTGCGTCCCGAAATTATGGCTCAGAATACTGATTCCGTCGGCACAGGCCGCCGCAAGACCGCTTCGGCCCGCGTGCGCCTCGCGCCCGGCACCGGAAAGATCGTCGTCAATGGCCGCGCGTTCGAGGTGTATTTCCCCCTCGAGTCGCAGCGCATGGCGGTTCTCCTGCCCTTCGTCACCACCTCGACGACCGGCAAGTTCGACGTCCGCGTCAACGTCGGCGGCGGCGGCCCCTCGGGGCAGGCCGGCGCTGTCCGCCATGGCATCGCCCGCGCGTTGCTCGAGGTCGACGCGGCGCACCGTCCCTTGCTCAAGGCCGAGGGCCTCCTCCGGCGCGACCCGCGCATGAAGGAACGCAAGAAGTACGGCCAACCCGGCGCCCGCAAGCGCTTCCAGTTCTCGAAGCGCTGAGCCACGCGCTCGGTTCTGCTCCCCGCCGGCCGTGGCCGTCGGGGAGTTTTTGTTTTCGGACATGAAAAAGCGCGTCGCCATCATCGGGGCATCCGGATATTCGGGCGAGGAGCTCGTCCGCATCCTGATCGGCCATCCGCACGTCGACCTCGTCGCCGTGACCTCGCGCCAGGCCGCCGGGCAATCGCTCGCGCAGGTCTTCCCGAGGTTCGCGAGCCATCCGCGCGCGCGCGCGCTGCGGTTCACCGAACCCGATGCCGCGGCCCTCGCCGCCGCCGCGGACGTCGTGTTCCTCGCGCTCCCGCACGGCGTCGCCGCGGAATTCGCGGTGCCGTTGCTCGCGGCCGGGAAAACCGTCGTCGATCTCAGCGCGGATTTCCGCCTGCGTTCCGCGGAAACCTACCGCGAGTTCTACGGACACGAGCATCCGGCCCCCGCGTTGCTCGCGACGGCCGTCTACGGGCTGCCCGAAATCCATCGCGACCGGATCCGCGGCAGCCGTCTCGTCGCATCGCCCGGTTGCTATCCGACGAGCATCCTTCTTCCCGTCATCCCGTTGCTGCGCGCCGGCCTCGTGCGTCCGACCGGCATCATCGCCGACTCGATGAGCGGCGTGAGCGGCGCGGGCCGCAAGGCGGAGGCGGACTACCTCTTCTGCGAATGCAACGAGAGCGTGCGTCCGTACGGCGTCCCGAAGCACCGCCACCTTTCCGAGATCGAGGAACAATTGTCGCTCGCGGCGGGCACCGCCGTGACGATCCAGTTCACGCCGCACCTGATCCCGGTGAACCGGGGAATCCTGACCACGCTCTATCTGGCGCCCACGGAAACGTTCGCGACGGCCGGGGAGACGGCGGCCTTCGGGGCAAGGGTCGCGGCGTGTTATGCGGCGGCGTACGGCAACGAGCCGTTCGTGCGCCTGCTCGAGGGCAAGGCGTTGCCCGACACGAAGAACGTGGTCGGCACGAACGTGCTGGAGTTGGCGTGGCGGCTCGACCCGAGGACGGGGCGGTTGCTCGTGATGAGCGCCGAGGACAACCTCGTGAAGGGCGCGAGCGGGCAGGCCGTGCAGAGCATGAACCTCCTGCTTGGCTTCCCGGAAACCGACGGTCTCGTCTGAGGGGTTGGGCGTCCCGGGGCGCGGCTATTGCGGACGCCAACGCCGTCCGATAGTTTGGCGGGCCGTTTGAACTGGAATTTCTGGAAGAAAAACATGAGCAGTGAGACCACGCCGGCAAACGCGCCGGAAGAGACGAACGAAGTCCCGGATGCCTCGGGGCTTGCCGAGTTGAAAGCCGCGGCCTCGCGGGGCACGGAAGCACAGGAACGCTTCGTCCGGCTTTACGCCGACTTCGAGAATTTCAAGAAGCGCGCCGCCCGCGAACGCGACGAGGCGCGCCGCAACGCCGTGGAATCGGTCGTCTCGCGTTTCCTGCCGGTACTCGACAACCTCGAGGCCGCGCTCGCCGCCGCGCAGCAGCCGGGCGCGGGCGTGGACAACATCCGCACCGGCGTGTCCATGATCCACGGCCAGTTCAAGGGCGCGTTCGCCGAATTCGGCGTCGAGGAGATCGATGCCGTCGGACAGCCCTTCGACCCCTCGCTTCACGAGGCGGTGTCGCAGCAAGAGACCGACGAGGTTCCGGAGGGACAGGTGGTGCAGCAGCTCCGCAAGGGATACCGCAACCGCGAGCGGTTGCTGCGTCCGGCAACCGTGGTCGTGGCGCGTCCGCCGTCCCCGGCGTCCGCCGATGGCGAGGCGTAGGCTTGATTTTCCCCCATGGCTGCCAAGCGCGATTTCTACGACATCCTCGGCGTCACCAAATCCTCCTCGGACGACGAGATCAAGAAAGCCTACCGAAAACAGGCGGTTAAATATCATCCGGACAAAAATCCGGGCGACAAGAACGCGGAGGAGAAGTTCAAGGAGCTGGGCGAGGCGTACACGGTGCTGAGCGACGCGCAGAAGCGCGCGGCCTACGACCAGCACGGGCACGCGGCGTTCGACCCCCGGTCGCGCGCGGCCGGCGGCTTCCGCCCGGGAGCCGGCCAGGATCCGTTCGACGTCTTCCGCCAGGCATTCGGAAACTCGGATTTCTTCGATGCCTTTTTCGGCGGGGCCGGCGGCGGGGAGGAACGCGAGCCCGGCGGACCCGCGCGTGGCGACGACCTCCAGTACAATCTCGAGATCACGCTGGAGGAAGCGGTGGCGGGGTGCGAGCGCGACATCAAGTTCACCAAGCCGGCGAAATGCGAGCCGTGCGGTGGAACGGGCGGCGAGAAGGGATCGCGCCTCGTGCGGTGCCCGCAGTGCAACGGCCGCGGGCGCGTGGTGATGTCGCGGGGCGTCTTCAGCGTTCAGCAGGCGTGCCCGAAGTGCGCCGGCGCCGGGCAAATCATGGAAAAGCCCTGCAAGACCTGCGGTGGCGAGGGACGCCACAACCAGTCGCATTCGGTCCGCATCCGGATCCCGGGCGGCGTCGACAACGATTCGCGGTTGCGCTCCACCGGCAACGGTTCGGCGGGTTACCGCGGCGGTCCGGCCGGCGATCTCTACGTCGTGCTGCGGGTCAAGTCGCACGATATTTTCCAGCGGGACGGCGACGATTTGTTGTGCGAGGTGCCGATCAGCTTCGTCCAGGCGACGCTGGGAGGCGAGGTGGACGTGCCGACCATGACGGGGAAAGCGCGGATCAACATCCCGGCGGGGACGCAGAACGCGACGCTGTTCCGGTTGAAAGGACGCGGCGTGCGCAACCTCCAGGACGGGAGCCAGGGCGACCTTCACGTCCGAGTTTCCGTGGAAGTGCCGACGCGATTGAACGCGACGCAGCGCGCGAAACTCGAGGAATTCGCGAAGCTGTGCGACGAGAACGTCAACCCGCAGTCGAAGAGTTTCCTGGACCGGGCCAAGGATTTCTTCCGCTGAACCGGCGTTGGGACCGCACGCGGTGGAGTCGCTCGGTGAAGCCGCCCTCGGTCTCGAAAGCCGCCGCCTGCGCCGCGATCTGCCGGTCAAGGAGGCCACACGCCACCCCGATGAGGACCAAAGCGGCATTGGCGGCGATTTCTGGATAGCTGGACGAGGTGGACGAGGTGGACGTCCCGTCATCCCGTCCATGTCCATGCAGTCCATTTTGTCCAGACCGTCCACGCACCTCCCGCACCCACAGCGCCACCGCCTCCGCCGTGGCGCAGCGCCGCGAGATCAGCGCCGCCCGCCGCGGATCTTCCCGGTTCCACAGCGGCAGGCCGCGATGGCGCAGGAAATCTTCGTAGTCGAGGCGCAGTTCCTCGAGGCTCGCGCGGGCGACGTTCGTGAGCTTGATCTCGAACTTCTTCGAAGTGCCGCTGGCCTTGCTTCCCTCAGCGATGTTTTGCACGCCGCTCCGCGCGGCTTGCACCATCTGGTCGTGGGTGCGGCTGCGTCGGTCAATGTAGCGATCACAGAACCGCACCGTGACGTCGTAGCAAAGCTGCGCGATCTGGAAGCTTCTTAGCTTTCGGTAGCCACCGTGCTTCGGGATGAGGGTTCGGTCGTCCATGGGCCGGACACGTTTGGGTTTGTCCGTGGCGGGACGGTAAGTGGCGAACCAAGGTGCGCCAACATTGCCCCAAAACCAGACTCGACGACCGGCGTTCCCCGCGACGAACCTCCCGCGGTCGCCCCGATTCCCGTGCCCCAGAGCGCCGCCATGCCGTTCGTCGCCGCGTTCTTCGTGGCGGTGGCGGCCGCGTTCTCCGGGCCCTCCGCCCACGCCGCCGACACCGCGCCGAAACTCCGCTCCGGCAAATTCGAGATCACCGCCGAGGACCGCTCCTATTGGGCGTTCCAACCGATCCGGAGACCCACGGTGCCCACCGGCGCCGGGGAACATCCCATCGACGCGTTGATGGGTGCCGCGCGCGCCGGGAAAAAGCTCCATGCGAATGGTCCCGCGTCGCCGCGCGAAGCCGTGCGCCGGCTTTCGTTTGATCTCCACGGGTTGCCGCCGGATCCGGCAACGGTCGCGGCCTTCGAGCGCGATCCTTCCGACGCCGCGTGGTCCGCGCTCGTGGACCGCATGCTGGCCTCGCCACGCTACGGCGAACGCTGGGGCCGGCATTGGCTCGATCTCGTCCGTTACGCCGAGAGCAACGGATACGAACGCGACGGACCCAAGCCGAACGCGTGGCGTTACCGCGACTACGTCATTCGTTCGTTCAACTCCGACAAGCCCTACGACCAATTCGTGCGCGAGCAGTTGGCGGGCGACGAATACGCGGAGGAAGCCGCCGCGCGCGGCGTGGCGACGACGGAGTCGTGGAGCGATGCCGTGACGGCCACCGGCTTCTTTCGCCTTCACGTCTGG
>JANYDN010000020.1 GCA_025363585.1 Verrucomicrobiota bacterium
CTCGGTCGAACAGCAGGACGGAAATGTGACGGGAGACAACGATTGGACGCCGGTGCGGTTCGAGTTCTCGGTGGCGGACGCGTTGTCCGAAGTGCGGTTCTCCTGCGAATTCCGGGGCGCGGGTGGCGAGGCACTTTTCGATTTGGAATCGCTCCAACTGCATCGGCTGGACCAGAAGCCGTGAGGGAACCGCGCGGAATTTTTTAACAGGAGCAAAGGGAGAACGGGCCATTCCTGCCTTCGGAAGGGCGCATCTTGATACTGCCTCGAATTCAAAAGCGTTGAAGAAGGCGTCCTTGGCATCCCCGGCAACCCATCGAATCTCCTTTCCAGTGCTTTTCGTGTGGTTCGTGTGGTTCGTGGTTCACCCACCCAACTCGATGCAAGCGGAGCAGGCCCGTGGAATTGGCCTCCACGAAATACACGAACCACACGAAAAGTTTAGGCGCCCGCCGCGTGGGTTTCGGTATTGATTGCAACAGCGTATGGGCGTCTCGCTCGGTCCCACTTCGTCGATTTCGTTTTTTCCCCGTGCGCTTTCCCGACGGTCGGGCATTCAACGGTGGACATGACCCGCGACGCCGCCAACGCCAACGAGACCGATTCCGGATTGCTCCGGCGCTATGCCGTCCGGCGATCGGAGGAGGCGTTTGCGGAACTGGTTCGGCGTCATCTGGATCTCGTCCATTCCGCCGCGCTCCGACGGGTCGGCGGAAACGACGCCGTGGCCGCCGACGTCGCGCAATCGGTCTTCATCGAACTCTCCCGGCAAGCCGGACGGCTCGTTTCCCACCCTGCCCTCGCCGGTTGGCTCTACACCGCCACCCATCGCATCGCCTCGCGCCACGTCCGGGGGGAATCCCGGCGCCAACGCCGCGAACAGGACGCCAGCGTCATGCAGGAACACGACCCCAATGCCGCCGAGGCCGACGATGGCTGGCCGCGCATCCAACCCGTCCTCGACGATGCCATGCACGAGCTCGGCGAACGCGACCGAACCGCCGTCGTCCTCCGGCATCTCGAACGCCTCCCGTATGCCGAGATCGCGTCGCGCCTCGGCATCGGCGAGAACGCCGCGCGCATGCGGGTCGAACGGGCGCTCGAGCGCCTCCGCGGGCGGCTCGCGAAACGCGGCATCACCTCGACCTCGACCGCGCTCGCGACGGCGATCTCCTCGAACGCCGTGACCGCCGCGCCCGCCGCCCTCGCCCCCGCCGTCGTCGCGGCTTCCCTCGCCTCGATCACCGTCACCGCTCCCATCGGATTCCTCGCTCTCATGGCCTCCACCCAGACCAAACTCGTCGTCGCCATCGTGGTTTTGGCGGCCGCCGGAACCGTGTTCGTCGGGCAGCACCACGCCCGCGACCGGCTTGCCGCCGCAAACGCCGAACTCTCGGGACGCCTCGCGCGCGCCGAGGCGGATACCGACGGGGCACGCCAAGCCGTCGCCCGCGACGAGAAGGAACTCGAGCGCCTCCGCTCGACCCAGGACGAACTTCTCCGCCTTCGCGGCGAGGTCGCGCGCCTGCGTCGCGGGGCCGCGGACCGCACCGCCCGCCCAGCGGCGTCGGCCGCCCCCGCGGTTTCCGATCCGATTCCGTCGCGTCCTTACCCGCCGACGTCCACCGTCAACGTGTCCGTTCCCGAGGGCCATTCCCTGGTGACCGGCGGATGGACCACCGCAGGCGGCGAGCGGGCGTTGCTGATCGTGACGCCGACGGTCGGTTCGGCGGACGGCAAGGCGACGGTGCTGTTCAACTCGGTGGTGTTCGAGGCGTCGGACGAGGTGTTGACGACGCTTGGCCTCGCGAACTATCTCGCCGCGCCCGACGCCGCGTCGCCCCCGACCGGCACGATGGCTGCCGACGAGTCCCGCGATCTTTTGAAACGCCTGAAGGACGCGCCCGGCGTGAAGACCGTCGGAACCCCGCGCATCCTCACCGGCGATGGCGTGGAGGCCTCGGTCGCGTATGCGCGCGACGATTCCGCCGAGACCGTCGGGTTCGGTTTCCTGCCGATGATCGGCGCGAACAACGCGCTCAATCTGGTGATGAAAGTGGGCACACAGCCGGTGCCGCCGGCCAAGCCGTGAGGGAACGGTTCGGGATTTTTTTAACAGGAGAAAAGGGAGGGAACGGAGAGAGCCAGGCACGGCACGCGGCGAATCGGTTTTTGACAAAAGGGAACGAAGAAAACGAAGAAGCGAACGAGCGATATTCCTAACATGTCCGAAGGATGACCTCACCTTCGTTTCCTTGGTTCCCTTCTGTAAAATATTTCCCCGCAGCCGCCTCCCTCCGTTCCCTCCCTTTGCTCCTGTAAAAAAACTCCAAGGCTCTCGCTTGTACGGATTCAACGCGTGTCACTGGCTGCCCAGCACGTCCGCTAGGTAACGCATCTCATCGTCGACGTCGGTGGCATCCGGAAGCGTCTGCGCGATCTCGGCGCGCAGCAGTTCGCGGAAGCGTCGTCGCAACCGGTGCACCGCGACCTTGAGCGCGCCCTCGTTGATTCCCAACCGCGCGGCCGCCGCGGCCTGGGAACCCGGCGCCGCATCCCAAGAAAGCCACGCCTTCAACTCGGCGAATTCCCGCGTGGTGCCGTCCGCATCGGCCTCCTCGGCGAGCACGGCCAGCGCGCGCTCGACCAATGCCAGCGCCCACGCGCGGTCGAACCATGCGTCGCCCGCGGTCAACGGGACCGCGATCGGCACGTCCGCTTCGGTGTCCGTCGATGGGTCCAACGCCTGGTGCCCCACGTTCCCGCCGCGTTTCTCGCGCGACGCCTTCAGCCGACGGTTGGCAACGTGGTGTTTCACGGCGCCCAACAGGTACGAACGAAAGCGCCCGCGCGAACGATCCACGCCGTCGATGCCGTCGCGCGACAGCAACGACGCGAAGAATTCGTGCGCCACCTCCCGCGGTTCGTCGTCGCCGCAACCGGTCTTTTCCAGGAACGCCACCACTGGCCCGTAGTACGCGGAACATAACTCGGCGAGCGCGCCGCGCGCCGACTCGGAGTCCCCGCACGCGGCCAACACGCGCGTCCAACGCGTGGTGACGAAGGCATCGTGGCCGCCGGGATTCATCGCGGGCCCTGTCCGTCCGCGGGTTGAGGAGACGTCCCGCCGGCCAACCCATCGGTGACCCGCGCGACCCACGGCACGCCGAGCACGCTGCACAACTCGACGGATTCGCCGCGCACGGTTTTCGCACCGAAGGCGCACGACGCCTTCAACTCCGCGACGATGGACGCGTAGTTGCCGTTGAATTCCTCCTTTGTAGCGATGCCGCCCACGCCGAGGGAGACGCGGACCCGATCCCGCGGCAACGCCACGACCTCGATCTCGACAATGGTCCCGAGGACTCCCGGCGGACGCGGCGGGCCGGACGTGTTCCGGGATGCCACTGCCGCGCGCGCGTGGTCGCCGTGGCGAACCTCGATCTGTCCCGGCCGCGACACCTCGATTTCCCACCGGCCATGGAACGAACTCCCGACCTTCCCTTGCGCGCCGGACGCCACCGACGTTTGCCCGCTGACCGCCACCCATTCGGGATCGTCCGACGCCACGAGGCGCGCCGCGGTGATGTTTCCGCGGTAGACGTTGCCGTCGGAGGCGACGTGATCGAACACGCCCCAACCCGTTGGCCCCGGCCGCGTCGAGTCCCCTGGTGTCATCGCGGCGTACGCCTCGGCCGCGATCGACGCGTCCGGGAAAACGAAGCCAACCGTCCACAGGCCGTCACCCGCCGCCTGGAGATGCCACGGTTGGTTGCCGACCGGTTCGCCGGATCTGGCCATCGCCAGGGTTCCACCGACGACGGCCTCTTCCGATGGACTCGGCGCCGGGTGCCGGCTCGGCCCGGAAAACCGGGCGCGCAACTCGATCGCGTTTCCCGCGCTCGTCGTTTCCAACTCGAACCACACGACGTTCCCGTCGCGCCGCACCGGAGTCCACGCCGTCCACTCGATCCTCGGCTCGATCGACTCGAAACCCCACCGCGGGAACGCGCTGCCGGCGGGAATCGTGCGCAGCGCCAAAACCACGGAGGGCATACAGGCGAGGCACGCCACGCCCACGGCGACGCGGAGTCGTCGCGGTGGACGCGCGGCGAGCCACACGCCGACGGCCGCCATCGGCAAAAGCGGAATCCAATCGCTCGGCGACGCGATCGACGACGGCGTCGGTGCCGGCCTCCGCTCGATCGCCTCGATACGCGAGCGCAATGCCTCGATCGCCGACAAGAGCCGTCGCCGTTCCGTGGAATCCGTCGGCGCGAGATTCGCCGCGTCGAGGGTCTCGAGCGACTGGCGTTCCTCCTGGAGGTGCAACGCGGCGCGCGCGAGGACCGACGCCCGTTGCGCCTCGCCGCGGTGTGCCACCGCCTGCCCGCGCAACACGAGCGCGCCCCCGACCACCAACGACGCCGCGAACAACATGGCGCCGCAAACCCGGGGCGCCTGCCGCCCGTCGGCCCGCGCGGCCGCGTCTGGCTTCGTGGCCCCACCGAGACGCCGGACGACGAGCCACACGAGGGCAAAGACGCCCGCGAATACGGCCGCCGCCGGTGCCGGCCCCCAGGAAGTGGATCTCGCCATCAACACGACCACCGGCACCAAAATCGCCGGCAGGAATGCCGACGCGATGACCAGCAACGCCGCGGGATTCGACTTCGGGATCCCCAACTGGTCGGGCGGCGTGCTCGCCGGCATCCCCCCGGTGGCCGCGAACACCGCTTCGCGGATCGCACCGTGCCACGCGGCCACGCGCGCGTTCTGGCCCGACGGCGTCGCGAACCAACCCTCCATCGGCCACACCAACACCCGCGCCGTCCGGCCGCCGTCGTCGTACGCCACGCTCGTCACGTCGAGCCCCGCCGGGTTCATCGAGCGCGGAAATCTCCCGAGGCTCACGTCGCGGATCGACGCCAACGGGATCACCGTGACCACGCCGTTCGCCACGTGGGTGATCCGTTGCGAGTCGAGCGTCAGCGGCCCGCGCGAACGCCAGACCGAAAAATGTCCGTCGAAGGTCGCGATGCGTTCGGCGGTGGTGATGATTCCCGCGCCCGCCTTCAACACGCGCGGCACGCCCGATCCCGCGGATCCGCTTCCGGGAACCGCGCCGGACGCGACCACCGTCGCGAGCCGCGTGCGGAATTCCGTGGCGTCGGCATAACGCCGCTCGGGATCCACCGCGAGCGCGCGGAGCACCACGTCGTCGAGACGGACGTCGATCTCCACGCGACGGGACGGCGGTTCCAAATTCGCGCCGGGCATTTCCCCGGTGAGCAATTCGTAGAGGACCACGCCGAGCGAGTAGATGTCGGCGCGGCTGTCCACGAGTCCCGGCGAGGCGCGTTGCTCGGGCGCCATGTACCCAGGCGTGCCGGCGGCGGTGTGAAGGGTCGCGGAGCCGCCCGCGCCGGCCGGCACGGGGCCCGCGGACGCCACCGGGACAGCGTCGCCCGCGAGCATTTTCGCGATGCCGAAGTCGGCGATCTTCAGGCGGCCGTCTTTGTCGAGCAGGAGATTCTCGGGCTTGATGTCGCGGTGGACGATCCCGCGGTCGTGGGCGAACTGCAGCGCGGCGCACACGGGCGGGACGATCGCGAGCGCCTGTTCGGGCGTGAAGCGACCGGCCTTCATGGCTTGGCGCAGGTTGACGCCGTCGACGAATTCCATGAGCAGGAAATAGAACCCGCCCGCGCCGGCGACGGACGGGGACGCGGCGAAGCCAAAGTCGTGGACCGTGACGATGTTCGGGTGGCTCAACGCGGCGAGCGCGCGGGCCTCGCGGGCGAATCGTTCGGCGAAGGCGGGATCGCGCTCGCGTCCGGGCGCGAGGAGTTTGAGGGCGACCCAGCGGTCGAGCGATTTCTGCCGGGCGCGGTAGACGACGCCCATCCCGCCGCGTCCGACGAGTTCGTGGATCTCGAGTTGAGGGAACGCCGCGGCGACCGACGCCGAATCGGGAACGGTGTCCGCCGTCCCCGTGGCCGCGGGCTCCGTCGCGAACGCGGCGCGGGCCAACAGGCAACGTGGGCATAGGCCGAGCGCGCGCCCGGGTTGCAGCGCTTGTTGGCAGCCCGGGCAGCGTGCTGTTGGATTCGATGGTTCGTCCATACGCCCCTTTCCTGACTCGCGGCCAACGCGAGGTTACCGGGAATAACTCCGCGGCGCGACGGCGGCGAGGTGACGGCGAGACGCGTTCGCCCATCCACCGCGTCACCGCGTCGGCCACGGGGCATGCGGTCCCCCGCGCGAAGCGCTTTCGGAGTGCGGCGGGAAGCATTCGGAATGCGCCACGCCGCTTTCCTGACCCACGCCGTCGAGCCCAGCGCAGGCGAGGACGCCCGCGACTACCGCAGCCGGGGGACGGCCGCGCTACGCCTGCATCCACCGCGTCACCGCGGCGGCCACGGGGCGATTCGTGGCGGCCGTCGTGAGACGGTGGAATGAGGCCGGGACGGCGAGGATAGCGGCGTGGCGTCCGACTTCCCGCCGCACTCCAAAGCCGTTCCCTCCGCGGGAACGCGGCCGCCCGGGCCATCTCGCGACCTCGCGCAGGCGCTACGCCCGAGGAGTCCACCGCGCCGCCGAGCCCAACGCAGGCGGGGACGCCCGCGACTACCGCAGCCGGGGACGGCCGCGCTACGGCCACCTGTAGGCCGGGTCCCCGACCCGGCGCCGAACTGAACGGCAACCCAGGGGATAATTTCATGCGTTGAACACCGCGTGGGGGCACGCGGCCTACAGAACCATCCGCGCAGGCTTCTCGCGCGCGGCCACGACAGCCATTACCTTTCGCCGAGATGCCGCTGCTTCCCGATCTCGCCGCCGCGCCGTATGTCGCCGCGACCCGCCATTGGCTCGAGACCGCCGTCATCGGCCTCAACCTCTGCCCGTTCGCCCAGGCCGTGCACGCACGCGGACAGATCCGCTGGGTCGTCAGCGATGCCACCACCGAGGACACGCTCCTCGCCGATCTCGCTGCCGAACTCCGGCATCTCGAATCCGCCGATCCCGCGCGCGTCGATACCACGCTCCTGATCCACCCGTTCGTCCTCGGCGACTTCCCGGCGTACAACGCGTTCCTCGATCCCGCGGAATCGCTCCTGACGGAGCTCGGCCTGGACGGCGTGATCCAGTTGGCCAGCTTCCATCCCGACTACCAATTCGCCGGCACCGAACCCGGCGACGTCACCAACCACACGAATCATTCGCCGTATCCGACGCTGCACTTGCTCCGCGAGGCTTCGCTGGACCGCGCGTTGGAAACGTTTCCCGATCCCGAGCGAATCCCCGAGGCCAACATGGAAACGCTGCGTCGGCTCGGGGACGAGGGGTGGAAGAAACTCGGCGTCGGGTGCCCGATGCACGGAGCGGCGGCGCCGCAGGATCCCGACGCCGGCAAAACGAAGGCGTAGCCAAAACCGTTCCCGACGGTCGTCAGCTCGGGGCATCCGCCGCACCGAAAGTCCATCGTGACGCGTTCCAGAAAACGTTTCCTCTTTGTGGTCCCGCTGTTCGCGGCGGCGTTGGTCGCGCTGGTCGCGTGGTGGAGCGACCGCGCCGTGCGTCGCACCCTCGGCGCCGGTTTGCGCACGGCGTTGCACTCCGGACTCGAGGCCAACGTCACGGCCCTCGACATCTGGATCAACACCCAGACGCGGCTCGCCGCGGTCGTCGCCGACGATCCCGAATTCCAGGAAGCCGTCGTGCAACTCCTCGCGCATCCCGCCGAACACCCGCGCGAGCGCCGTCGTCCCGAGGGGTCCGCCGAGGCACAGGCGGTCCAACGGCAACTCGACCAACGGATCCGCTCGTCGGGATTCGGCGCCGCGATGGTCATCGGCACGAACCTCGACATCGTGGCGACGTCCTCGCGCATCCGCATGCGCCTCGGGAATCCCGTGGAAACCGAGCACGCGTCGCGGGTGCTCGAGGTGTTCACCAATGCCAAGCCGGTGCTGGTGACGCCGTTCAAGGCGGGATTCGGACGGCCCCGCGGACCCGGCGGTCCCGGTGGACGCGGCCGGTTTGGCATGGGTCCGATGCCGCCGCGACCCGGCGATCCCGAGGGCCGTGGATTCGGCCCGCGCGGAACCAACGGCGACTTCGCGCAACGCGGTCCCGGTCCCCGCCAAGGTCCGGGTGCGGAAGGTCCGCCTCCGCCCGGTGCCCCGCCGCGCGGAGACTTCAACCTCATGGAGATCCTCGCGCCGGTGCGCGACGCCTCGGGCAACGTCATCGCGGCGATCGCGTTCATCCTGCGGCCCGACGAGGAGTTCACCAAGGTGCTGTCGGTCGCGCGTCCGGGCGACACGGGCGAGACCTTCGCGTTCGACGCGGCCGGGCGCCTGATTTCCGAAAGCCGGTTCAACGAGCAACTCGTGCGACTCGGGATGCTCACCAACACGCCCGGGACGGGTTCGTCATTGAACATCGAGTTGCGCGATCCGGGCCTTGAACTGACTCCCGAGACGGAACCCGCGGCCATGGCGGACCCGCGACGCCCGATCCTCCGCATGGTGGGCCGGGCGATCTCCGGCGAATCCGGCGTGACGCTCGAACCCGAGCGCGACTATCGCGGCGTCCCGGTGGTGGGCGCCTGGCGATGGCTTCCGGAACGCAACTTCGGCGTGGCCATCAAGCTCGACGCCGCCGAGGCGTTCCGGCCGCTGTCGGTGCTGCGCATGGTGTTCGCCGTGCTCGTGCTGCTGTTGTTGGTCGGCACGCTCGTCGCGCTGGCGTCGTCGTACGGAAACCTCGTGTGGAAGCGCCGGTACAACGAGGCGCGCCTCAAGGCACTTCGGCTCGGCCAATACACGCTGGCCGAACGCATCGGCGAGGGCGGCATGGGCGTGGTCTTCCGCGCGAGCCACGCGCTGATGCGGCGAGAGACCGCGATCAAGCTGCTGCTGCCGGAACGTTCCGACGCCGCGTTGGCGCGCCAGTTCGAGCGCGAGGTCCAGTTGACCTGCACGCTGAGCCATCCGAACACGATCCAAATCTACGACTACGGCCACACGGCCGACGGCATTTTCTACTACGCGATGGAACTCCTCCGCGGGATGACATTCCAAGATCTCGTCGGGCGCCACGGGGCGGTGCCCGAGGAGCGCGCCATCCACCTGCTCTCGCAGGTCTGCGGCTCTTTGCAGGAAGCGCACGCCCACGGGCTGATCCACCGCGACATCAAGCCCGGCAATCTCTTCCTCTGCGAACGCGGCGGCGAACCCGACACGGTCAAGGTGCTCGATTTCGGTTTGGTGCGCTGCTTTGCCGACGGCGATCCCGGCGGCGGCCCGGCGCGCGTCGAGGGCACCCCGCTCTACATGGCGCCGGAGACCATCGACGATCCCCGCGCGGGCGATCCGCGGAGCGATCTCTATGCCGTCGGTGCCGTCGCCTACTTCCTCGTCACCGGAATGCCGGTCTTCGAAGGGGCGACGATGGACGACATCCTCCGGCAACACCGGGACGCGGTCCCGGTCCCGCCGTCGGAACGCGCGGATCGCCCGCTCAGCGCGGCGTTCTGTGCGTTGGTCATGAAGTGCCTTGAGAAGGACCCGGCGCGGCGGCCGCAGGGCGCGGGCGAGTTGTTGCAGGCATTGTCGGCGTGTCCGAAGGCAACGCACTGGACCGCGTCGCGACGCGCCGTCTGGTGGCGGGAGCACGTCGCCGCGGAACCAAC
The DNA here is from genome assembly GCA_025363585.1 of Verrucomicrobiota bacterium. Lineage (GTDB taxonomy): Bacteria > Verrucomicrobiota > Verrucomicrobiia > Limisphaerales > UBA9464 > UBA6176. Next base: position 9,701 of record JANYDN010000020.1, read on the forward strand.
CGTCGCGACCGCGCCACCGGACGCGATCGAGAAAACTGTGAGGATCGAACTCGGCAAACGCGCGGCGTGAGACGTGTAGCCTGCGTGGGTGACGGCGGCCCGCCGTCACCGGGGCGAGGCTGGAAAGTTGGTTGGAGATCCTTCTTTGGTGATCCAAAGGATGTTGGCACCGACTTGTCCCGAGTGGCGGCGGGCCGCCGCCACCCACCCAGGCTTCCAGGCTCCCTGCTCCCTGCTCCCTGCTACTTCGCCGCAAGGTCTACGCACACCATCTCGCGATCATTGCGCACGTACATGCGGCGGTTCGCGAACGCCGGATGGCACCACACCACCGGCCGGCCCGGATCGGTGTTGGTCGGCTCGATCACCTTGGCCCGATCGATCTCCTCGTAGCCCTTCGATGAAAGCCGCGCGATGACCAGCTCTCCCTTTTCGGAAAACAGGAAGAACCGGTTGCCGTTCTTCACGGTGAAGCAATTGCCCCAGCGCTCCGACTTCCCGCTCGTCGGCGCGAAGGTTTCCCAGAGGCGCTCGCCGGTCTCCAGACGCAGGCACCGGTACTGGCCGTAGCTGCACGCGCCATAGACATAACCGTCCTCGATGAACGGCGTGTTCATCGTGCAATTCAGGTGCGCCGTGTCGCGCTCGCTCATCTTCGCCGTGGCCCACACGATCGACGGCTCGTCCTTCCCCGCCTCGAACCTCAGCAAGCGGGCGCCGTTGTAGAATCCCGACAGGAACAACGACTCGCCGACTTTTCGCGGCGTCGCGATGGCCATGCCGTAGTTCATTTTCCAAGCTTGGGTCCACAGCACGCGGCCCGTCTCGGGATCGAGCCCGTTCACCGCCTCCGCGTGCCACACGATCAACTGCCGGCGTCCGCCGAACTCCGCGATGATCGGCGCGCTGTATCCCGGCTCCTTCGCGGACAACGCGCGCCACAGTTCCTTGCCCGTGTCCTTGTCGAACGCCACCGCGACGCTTCCCTCGCCGCCGACCACGCAGATCAGTTTGTTGCCGTCGAGCAACGGGTTCGCGGAAACGCCCCACGTCGGGATCTTGAGCGCGTAGTCCTTTTGGAAATCGCGTTGCCAGACGATCGCGCCGGACTTCGCTTCGAGACACAGGAGATTCCCCATCGTGCCGACCGCGTACACGCGTCCGTCCGAAACGATCGGCGTGGTCCGGGGGCCGGCGGCGTAGCTCACGGTGTACGGGCAGTCGTACTCGGATTTCCAAAGGAGATGTCCGTCGGAGGCGTCGAGACACACCACGCGTTCGTTCCCGGGAATGCGCGAGGCGTCGAAGGCACTCTTGGGTTTCGGGGCGTCGGACGGGACGAAGCGGTCCATGAAGAACACGCCCCCGCCCGCGACCGCGGGCCCCGAGTAACCGCCGCCGACGTCCGCGCGCCACACGCGTTTGGGTCCGCCCTCGGGGAACTTCTCGACGATGCCGGTCTCGCGCCACACGGAGTCGCGTTGCGGGCCGAGCCATTGCGGCCACTCGTCGGCGGAAACGCGCGGGACAAATCCGGCGCCCACCGTCGCGCACAACAGGACGATCGAATGGGCCAAGGAGATCACGCGGATGCTCATGCGGTCCCTAGCCCAATCAATTCGGGCCATGGAAGCAAGGCATGGCGTGGGCGTCGGTTGTAGCGCGGGCGTCCTCGCCTGCGCGTTGTAGGGCGGCCGTCCCCCGCCTTCGCCGAGCTTCGGCGCGCAAGCCGGCTGCACAAACCGTGGGCGTCCCCGCCCGCGCCGAAGCACGCCATGCTTGAGGTTGGGCCGAATCGATCGGAACGCACCGGGGACGGTGCTGTCTGCGCAGGCGGGGACGCCCGCTCCACATCTTGCTGCCGCTACGTAGCGCGGGCGTCCTCGCTTGCGCTGGCCCTGGTCACTTCACACCCCCCAGTGGCGGCGGGCCGCCGCCACCCACGGTTGCACCGCTACGCCAACGCCTTCGTCACGACCTCGCCGTCGTTGATCGTCGGACGCTCGTCGCGGCCGTTGTGTCGGTACGTCAATCGCACGTGATCCAATCCCATCAGGTGCAGGATCGTCGCGTGCAGGTCGTGCACGTGGATCGGGTCCTCCACCGCGCGCAGTCCGATCGGATCCGTCGAGCCCACCACCGTGCCCGGACGCGACCCGCCTCCCGCCATCCACATGGTGAATCCCCACGGGTTGTGATCACGGCCCTTGCCCTTCTCGTTGAACGGCGTTCGCCCAAACTCCCCTCCCCACACCACCAGCGTCTCGTCCAGGAGGCCGCGCGATTTCAGGTCCGCGAGCAATCCGGCGATCGGCACGTCCGTCTCGCGGCAACGCAGCGAATGGTTGCCCTCGAGATCCTCGTGCGCGTCCCAACCACTTCCGCTGCCGCTGAAACACTGCACGAAACGCACGCCGCGCTCCACCAACCGCCGCGCCAGAAGACAGTTCGTCCCGAACTTCCGCGTGGTGTCGTCGTCCATCCCGTACAGCCGCCGCGTCGCCGGCGTCTCGCCCGAAAGATCCACCGCCTCGGGTGCCGCGGTCTGCATGCGCCACGCGAGTTCGTAGCTTTCCAAACGCGCCGACAACCCGTCGTCATCCGTACGCGCCGCCGCGTGCTCGGCGTTCAGCTTCGCGAGGTAATCGAGTTCGCCGCGTTGTTGCCGCGCGCCGGTGGTCGACGGCGGCCCGAGATGGAAGATCGGCGTCCCGTCGTTGCGGAATTGGGTTCCCTGGCAAACGCCCGGCAGGAATCCGCTGCTCCAGTTCTTCGGGCCTCCGTACACTTCCGCCGCGTCCGTCAGGACCACGAACGCCGGCAGGTCCTGGTTTGCCGCGCCCAGACCGTACAGCGCCCACGATCCGATCGCCGGACGCCCCGCGAGGATGTCGCCCGTGCACATCTGCGAGACCGATCCCACGTGGTTCAACCCGTCCGCACGGCAGGAACGCAGGACGCAGAGATCGTCGGCAAAACCCGCGACGCGCGGATACCAATCGCTGACCCAGAGCCCCGATTGGCCGTGGCGCTTCCACTCGCGGCGGCTTCCCATCAGCGTGTTTCCCGCCGTGCCCATCGCGGTGATCGGACGTCCGAACGACTCTGGCATCGGTTGTCCCGAGAGACGGTCGAGCTCGGGCTTCGGGTCGAAAAGATCGAGGTGACTCGGGCCGCCTTCCATGAACAGGAAGATGACGGACTTCGCGCGCGCCGGATGATGCGGGGCCCGCGTCGCCATCGGTCCGCCGGTGGCCGCCGCGTCGGCCGCCAGCAATTGGCCGAGCGCCAGGGCGCCGAGACCGCCGCCCGAGCGGAGCAGGAACTCCCGGCGCGAACGGAGCGACTCGAACTTTCGGCAGGGAGGACGCATGGGGTCGGTCAGTCGCGGTGGACGAACTCGTTCGAATTCAGCAACGCGTGGCAAAGGTCGACCAAAGCCGCGCCGTGTTCGCCGGCGACGCCGGAGGGCAGCGGCGATGGCACGGCGATCGGTTGGCCCGACGCGACGCGTTCGGAGATCACCCGGCGCTGGGTCGCGAGGAATTCCCGCGCCGACGCGACCTCGCGCGCCGTGGCCTCGCGGCCGTACGCGAATCGCCACGCGTTACCCACCTGCGACGCCTCGTCCGAGCCCGCCGCGACGAGCACCCGCGATGCGAACGAGCGCGCCCAATCATGCGTCAGCCGGCTGTTCAGCAACGTCAGCGCCTGGATCGGGCTCGTGGTCACGTTGCGACGACCGCAACTCTCGTGGGTGTCCGGCATGTCGAGCGACTCAAACATCGGGTACCGGGTGTTGCGCCGCACGAAGACGTAGATGCTCCGACGGTCGCGTTCCGCGGGGTCCGCGGACACCGGCCATCCGCCGCGTGTTTCCATGCCCGCCGGCAACTCGGGAAAAACGCTCGGGCCGCCGCCGCGCGGATTCATGCGCCCGGAGACGAACAAGGCCGCGTCGCGGATCGTCTCGCCCTCGAGGCGCGCGCGGGGAAAGCGGGAGAGCAACCGGTTCTCGGGATCCACGGCGCGCGCCGCCGCGAGCGCGGGCGCGGGAACCGTCGACGCGGTTTGGTAGGCGGCGGAATTCACGATGATCCGGTGGAGATGCTTGACGCTCCATCCGCTTCGAACGAACTCGCGCGACAGCCAATCGAGAAGTTCCGGATGCGTCGGCGCCTCGCCCTTCAAACCGAAATCGCTCGGCGTGCCCGCAAGCCCGCGTCCGAAATGATGTTGCCACACGCGGTTCGCCATCACGCGCGCCGTGAGCGGATTCGCCGGATCGGCGAGCACGCGCGCCAACGCCGATCGCCGGCCGGTGCTTCGGAACACCACGGCGCCGGTCTCCGGCACGCGGTGCACGACCGGATCGACGCGGGTCGGTGTCGGGTCGAGTACCGAGAGAAATCCCGGTTGCACCTCGTCGCCCGGCGCTTCCCACGACCCGCGCCTCAGCACGTGGGTCGGCGGGGCCTCGGGCGCCACGTCCGCCACGCCGGTCGCCAGCGGCATCTTTCCCGGATGCAGCGACGCGAACGCGCCCAACTTCTTCTCCATCGCCTTCCACCGTTCCTTTTCCGCTTTCTGCATGCGACCAAAGCAGGCCGACGGGGACGCGATGTATTGGTGCGAGCCGGGATCGAGATAGAGGCCCGCCTTCGCGACCATCTGGCATTCGAATGGCGTCCGTTCGGCGGCGGGCTTGCGGAGCGCGACCTGGATGTTCTCGGGATATTTCTCGAAGTACTCGCGGATGATCAACTCGCGGGCAGGCGCCTCGATCGTCGCCATATCGTTCCGGATTTCCCAGGTGGCGTCTTCCCAGTTCGCGAGTCGTTCCGCGCGGAGCGCCCGCTCCGCATCGGAAAGCAGCGGGATCTCGTCGCGCGCGGCGGTGTTCGCAAAAAAGGCCTGGAGACGGAAATAGTCCGCCTGGCGGATCGGATCCCACTTGTGGTCGTGGCATCGCGCGCACGCGAACGTCAGCCCGCAAAACACCGCGCCCGCCGTGTCCGTCATGTCGTTCAGGATTTCCTGCCGGCGCTGCATCAGGTTCCGCGCGTTCGATTCGTCCGGATAATGCCGGTTGAAACCCGTCGCGACCAAGGCGTCGGGATCGCCCGGCCAGAGTTCGTCGCCGGCCAATTGTTCGCCCACGAAACGGTCGTAGGGCTTGTCCGTGTTGAA
>JANYDN010000054.1 GCA_025363585.1 Verrucomicrobiota bacterium
CGCACAGGTCGGGCGACGGTTGTCGGCGGGCTTGCTCGCGTTGGCGGCATGGGTCGCGACGGCGCAGGATCCGGGGCCGGACCGCATCGCTTTCGACGCGGCGGAGCGGTCGTGGGCGGCGGGTCTGCACGGGCGCGCGGCCACGGAGTTCGGCGATTTCCTCAAGACCTTCCCGGATTCGCCGTTGCGCGGCGCGGCGACGGAACGCGCGGCGTTGGCGTCGGCCGAGGCGATGGCCGGGCGAACGGAGTGGCGTCCGGCGGCGACGGCGTTCGGCGCGTTTCTCGCGGGCTTTCCAGACTCGACGAACCGCGTGTACGCGGCGGTGCGCGAGGCTTCGTCGTGGGAACGCGCGGGGGCGCATGCGGAGGCACGGCAGCGGCTCGAGGCGCCGGGCGGGCCTTTCCAGACGGCGGCGAAGCAGGGCGCGCCGAAGGGAATTCTTTTTGCCGGATGGCAAACGCTTGCAGAGGCACGGCTGGCGATGGGCGATGCCGCGGGCGCGGATGCGGCGGCGCAGTCGGCTCTCGCGCAGTCGGGCGGTCCGGAAGACTCGTGGCAGATGGAACACCTCCGGCACGAGGTGGCGGTGCGCACCGAACCGGTGGCGACCGTGGTGGCGGCGGCGGAGCGTCTCCGGGCGTTGGCGGCCGCGGGAACGAACGCGGTGCGCCGCGCGGAATCGGCCACGTTGCTGGCGCGCGCCCTGGCCGTGTCGGGAGCGGGCGAGCGCGCGGAGGCGTTGTGGGAGGAAAATCTCCGCGCCGGCGTCCCGGTGGAGCACCAGCGCGAGGCGATCGTCAAGTTGGGCCAACGCCTTGCGGACCGCGGGGATCTGGCGAAGGCACGTCTTCGGCTCGAACGCTTTCTCGCCGAGCACGCCAACGAACCGGGGTGGGGAAGGGTGCATCTGGCGTTGGGACAGGTTTTGTTCCGCCAGGAATCCGAGGCGCGGCGCGTGCCGGCGACGGCGTCGGAAGCGCCGGGTCTGGGCGGGTTGGCGCTGGTGCAATTGGCGCGGGTCCTGACGAACGCGGCGGAACCGGAACTGGTGGGACCGGCGCAATGGGCGCGCGGTTGGTGCCTGTGGGACGACGCGGCGACGACGGGAAACGCCGAGCGGATGCGCGAGGCGGAGCAGGCGTTTCTCGCGGCGTCGGTGTTGTTGCCGTTGGGCGCGGAGCAGGCGACGGCGCGCTTCAAATTGGCCGACGCGCAGTTATTCCGGCAGGACCCGGCCGGGGCCCTGACGAATTACCTCGCGGTGGCGGAGGGCTATCCCGGGATCGCCGCGGTCGACGCCGACCTTCGACCGTTGGCGTGGCAACAGGTCGTGCTGGCAGGCGTCGGATCCGGCAACATGGAGGCGGCGTCGCGCGGCATGTCGCGGTTGTTGGCGCTGGATCCCGAGGCCGAGGTGGTCGGCCGCAGCTCGCTGCTGCTCGGGCAATCATTGGTACGGCAGGGCGAGCCGGTGAAGGGACGCGCGTTGCTGTCCGCCTTCAGCGAGAAATTCCCGGACAGCCCGGTGACGGCGGACGTGCGGCTCGCGCTGGCGTCGGCCTTCGTCGCGGAGCAGCGGTGGACGAACGCGTTGCACGAGCTCGACGACTGGGTGAAGCGCTACACGAACCATCCTGCGCTGGCGCACGCGGAATTCGACCGGGCGGTGGCGACCGCGCGGTCGGGCTCGGTCACCAATGCCGTCGACCGGTTCCGCTCGCTCACCCAGCGCTTCGTGACCAACGAGATCTCCCAGTCGGCGTTGCTGTGGCTCGGGTCGCACTTCGAGTCGCAGGGCGACTACGTGCAGGCGGAGCAGGCCTACGTGGCGGTGGTGACGAACGCCGCGTGGCGGGGATCGCCGCTGGTGCAGCGCGCGCGGCTGGACGCGGGGCACGCGGCGATGGCGCGCGGCGTGACCAACGCCGTCGGCTATTTCGTCGACCTCTTGAACGACCCGTCGGCACCGGAGGAATACCGTCCGTCGGCGTTCTACTATCTCGGGGAAGCCAAGCTGCAGTTGGCGCCCCAGGGAACGAACGCGCCCCCGAGTGTTTTCTCCGCGGCCCTCGAGGCCTTCGCGGGCGCGGCACGTTACACGAATCTCCCGATCGTCGTGTCGGCATGGGCGCGGATGGCCTATTGCCACGTGCAATTGGCGTCGCAGAACGCGGTGGGCCTCGATCGCGCGACGGAGTTGTACCAGCGGGTGGTCGACTCGCCCCTGGCGGACGCGGCGGCGCGCGCCAAGGCAAAGGTCTGGCTCGGGCAGGTGGCGGAGCGACAGGCGGCAATCAAGGGACCGTTGGACGCGGCGGCGTTGCGGGAGAAGGCCCTCGCGCACTATCTGGACGTGACGTTCGGACGCATCCTTCGGCCGGGCGAAAGCCTGCCGGAGCAACAACTGGAGGAGGCGGGCATTGCTGCGGGCCGGTTGCTCGAGGAACGGCATCGTTGGGACGAGGCGGCGGGATTGTACGAGCAGTTGGCGCGGGATCTTCCGCGGCTCAAGCCGGTCTGGGACGCGCGGCGCGAGCGGGTGCTGGCGGCGAAAGCGGCGTGAGAAGGCGGCGTGAGAAGGCGTGGTGCCGGCCGTCTCCCATCGATCCTCGCGCGCCGGGCGCATCCGGACACGGCCCCGATTGGTTGCAACAGGACTTTGGGTTTTTTACAAAAGGTAACGAAGGTAACTAAGCCGTATCCATGCAGTAAGAACTCGATTGGGTATCTCGCCAAGGCGCCAAGACGCCAAGAATCCAAGCATTCCCGACCGAGCCGGGACGGAACCCTGCGGTCGCGGCATGGGAATTCTCTCACGCCAAGGGGGACCAAGGCCGGCCAAGAAGGCGGGAACGTGCATCGGGAGCCGGAGATTGGATCCCACCGTTCGGTGAAACGACACGCCGGCGGTCTTGGCCCCCTGGGATGGCCTTGGCCCGCCTTGGCGTGAGATAATTCCTCGGCCGCTACTGCATGGATACGGCTCAGCGGCGTGCTTCCGCGGGAAAGGGAAAAGCAGGTGGGTCGTGTGGTCAGCACAGGAAGCGGGACGAAGTCTTCGTTTCCTCCGTTAGCTTCTGTAAAAAGTTTTCAGTTCCCCCAGTCGAACCGGGGCCGTTTCAGGATGTGCCCTCCCGGGCCGCCGGTTCGAGACGAAGGTTGACCGGAGCCGTTCCGGACATACGGTTGCCTTGGGCGGTCCCGCACGCCGCCCCTATCTGCAGACGATGAATCCACGAATCCAGAAACGACGCCCGTCCAAGACGGGCTTCACCCTCATCGAGTTGCTGGTGGTGATCGCGATCATCGCGATCCTTGCCGGCATGCTCCTCCCGGCGTTGACCCGCGCGAAGCTCAAGGCGACGGGCGCCGCGTGCATCAGCAACCAGAAGCAGTTGATCCTCGCCTGGACGATGTATTCCGGGGATTTCCAGGACAAGTTCGTCAATTTCATCCAGGCCAAGAACGCCGCGGGCGAAGTGCCTTGGCGCTATGACCCGCCCCCCATCCTGCCCGTGTACCCGGCGGGAACGGGTGCCGAGAGCAAGATCAAGATCGTGATCGAGGAGGGCTACAAGCAGGGCGCTCTCTTCAAATACGCGCCGAGTCCGGGCGTGCTGCATTGCCCCGGCGATACCCGTGCCAAGCTCCGCGTCGGCAAGGGCTACACCTACGTCAGCCTTTCCGGCGTCGGCACCCTCAACGGCGAGGTGGCGGAACTCTTCAAGCTCACGTCGATCTTCACGCCGAGCGACCGCTTCGTGTGGATCGAGGAGAACGACCCCCGCGGCGAGAACCTGGGTTCGTGGGAATTGAGCCCGGGAACGCCGGCAAGCGGATTTGCCGGGACGCGCCTGATCGATTCGACGGCGGTCTTCCATGGCAACTCGAGCACGTTCAATTTCGTCGACGGCCACGCGGAGTCGCACAAATGGGTGGATCCCGTCCTGATCAAGTACTCGATCAGCATGGACCCGAACAAATTCGGAAGCGCGCCCAGCATGACCCAGGCGCCGCGCGACATCCTCTGGCTGGCGCAGCATTACCCCTCGCGGGCGAATCCGTGATGTGTGGGGCGGCCGTCCCCGGCCTTCGCCTGGCTTCGGCGGGCAAGGCCGGCCGCCCAACAACGGGCGTCCCCGCCCGCGCTACGGTGCAAGGCGTGGCCGCCGTCGTGAGACGGTGGACCGAAACCCGTCGGCCCGCGCGAAGCGTCCCGCCGTCGCGGGATGCGGTGGGAAGGAGCGGAGCGACGCCACACCGCTTTGAGGTGGGTTGCCGAATTCGCTAAAAGCGATCGCAGGCGAGACGCCCGCGACTACCGCAGGCGAGGACGCCCGCGCTACGCCGGCTTGCTCCGGCGCACCACGGTGTCGCGCTGGGCCCACGCGGGATCGGCGTCCGGATGGTCCAGATTGTAGTGCAGGCCGCGACTCTCGGGACGCTGCAGCGCGCACGCCACGATGAGTTCCGCGACGGTCGCGATGTTGCGGAGCTCAAGCAGGTCGCTCGTCACGCGGAAGTCCCAGTAGTACTGGTGGATTTCCTCCTGGAGGTTTGCCAGCCGTTTCTCGGCCCGACGAAGCCGCTTGTCCGTGCGCACGATCCCCACGTAGTCCCACATGATGCGCCGGATCTCGTCCCAGTTGTGCGAGACGACGACCATCTCGTCGGCGTTGGTCGCGCCGCCGGTTTGCCAGGCGGGGAGATCGCCCTCGAACGGCGCGGGGCGCTCTGCCAGCAGGCGGTCGGCGGCGCGGTTGGCGCACACCAAGGCCTCGAGCAGGGAGTTGCTCGCGAGCCGGTTCGCGCCGTGGAGCCCGGTGCAGGCCACCTCGCCCACGGCGAATAGACCCGGAATCTCCGTCGCCCCGTCCAGATCGGTGATCACGCCGCCGCATTGGTAATGCGCCGCTGGAACCACCGGGATCATCTCCTTCGTGATGTCCAAACCGAACTCGAGGCAACGCCGGTAGATGGTCGGGAAGTGGTCGATGATGAACCGCGCGGGCTTGTGGGTGATGTCGAGGAACATGCAGTCGGATCCCGACCGCTTCATCTCCGAGTCGAGCGCCCGGGCCACGATGTCGCGGGGCGCGAGCTCGCCGCGCGTGTCGTAGCGATCCATGAAACGTTGGCCGTCCGCACCGCGGAGCAGGCCGCCCTCTCCGCGCACCGCCTCGGTGATCAGGAACGATTTCGCGCGGTGATGGAACAGGCAGGTCGGGTGGAACTGCACGAACTCCATGTTCGCCACCGGCGCGCCCGCGCGGAACGCCATCGCCACGCCGTCGCCCGTCGCGATGTCGGGATTCGTCGTGTAGAGGTAGACCTTGCCGCACCCGCCGGTGGCGAGGACGACGGTCGGCGCGGCGAAGAGTTGGACGCGGTCGGCCGGACGGTTGAGGACGTACGCGCCGACGCAGCGGTTGCGGCCGGGCAAGCCGAGCTTGCCGGTGGTGACGAGGTCCACCGCGAAGTGGTTTTCGAAAACCACGATGTTCGGTTCGGCCGCGACGGCCTTGAGCAACGCGCGTTCGATCTCCGCGCCGGTGGCGTCCTTGGAATGCAGCACGCGTCGCCTCGAGTGCCCACCCTCGCGCGTGAGATCGAGCGCGCGCCGGCCCGGACGCGACGGATCCTCGGCCTCGTCGAAACGCGCGCCGAGCTCGATCAGGTCCGCGATGCGTTGCGGTCCCTCGGCGACGATCCGGCGCACGACGTCCTCGCGGCACAGGCCCGCGCCGGCGTCGAGGGTGTCGTGCACGTGGAGGTCGAAGGTGTCGTCCGGTCCCCAGACGCTCGCGATGCCGCCCTGCGCCCAGTTGGTGTTGGAGTCGGCACGGTTCTTCTTGGTGACGACGGCGACGCGGCCCGCACGGGCGGCGCGAAGCGCGAAGGTCAGTCCGGCGATCCCGGTCCCGAGGACGAGGAAATCGAATCGCAGCGGCTCGGCGCGTTCTGGCATGGCGCGGCGACGAAAGCGGAAAGCGTGCCGGGTGCAAAGTGTCGAATGCGGTGGGGCGCCGCCGCGGGCGTCGTAGCGCGGGCGTCCCCGCCTGCGGTAGCCGCGGGCGTCTCGCCTGCGCAAACGACGGGCGTCCCGCCCGTGCCGAAGCATGCCGTGCTTGGAACGGGCCCGGATCGGTCGGAACGCACCGGGGACGGTGCTGTCTGCGCAGGCGGGGACGCCCGCTCTACGCCGCGCCACGCGAGTCCGCCGGTGTTTCGGGTTGATGCAGCTCGGCGAGCCGTGGTTTCTTCCTCGCGACTCATGGGCGAACCTTCCATCGCGGACGCGCCGGCGAAACGGACGCGACTCATGTCGCTCGACGCGCTTCGGGGCTTCGACATGTTCTGGATCATGGGGGCGGACGCGCTCGGAAGCGCCGCGTCGAAGGTCGCCGAATCGCTGGCGGGTCCCGCCGCTCCGGGCGCGGGCGAGCCGTGGTTCAGGAAACTTGCCGACCAGCTCGAGCACGTCGAATGGCGCGGGTTCCGCTTCTACGACCTCATCTTCCCGTTGTTCGTCTTCATGGCCGGCGTCTCGATGGCGTATTCGTTGGGCCGCATCGTGGAGGAGGAGGGGAAGGGAGCGGCGGCATGGCGCGTGTTCAAGCGCGCGTTCCTGCTGTGGATCCTCGGCGTGATCTATTACGGCGGTTGGTCCAAGGGGCTCGACCACGTGCGGTTGCTCGGCGTCCTCCAGCGCATCGCCCTCGCGTATCTCGGCGCCGGCCTGTGCTTCGTGTACCTGAAGCCGCGCGGATGGCTCGCCGTCCTGTCGGGAATCCTTCTCGGATATTGGGCGCTGCTGGCATTCGCGCCGGTCCGCGACATCCACCTGTCCGACGACGCGATCGCGGTGCTCGCAAAGGCCGGTGGCGGGACGGATCCCCACGCGTTGTTCTTGGCGACGACCAACTTCGTCCACGGTGTCTACGAACCCGGCTACAACGTGGTGAACCATTTCGATTTCCAACACTTGCCGGGCCGCAAGTGGGACACCTACTACGATCCCGAGGGCATCCTGAGCACGTTCCCCGCCGTCGCGTCGTGCATCCTCGGGATGTTCGCCGGCTGGTTCCTGAAGGACGAGCGACGGACGCCGGGGCGTCGTGCCGTCACGCTGCTCGTGGCGGGCGTGGTCCTCGTCGCGCTGGGCTGGACGTGGGATCTCCAGTTCCCCGTGATCAAGAAGCTATGGACGTCGTCCTACGTGCTCGTGGCCGGCGGTTACAGCGCGCTGTTGCTCGGGACGTTCTACTACATCGTCGACGTGCGCGGTTGGCAGCGGTGGTGCCAGCCGTTCGTCTGGATCGGCCTGAACCCGATCGCCGTGTACCTCGCGAGCAACGTCATCAGCTTCGAGAACCTCGCCCACCGCGTCGCGGGCGGCCCGGTCGCCGCGTTGTTCGACCGCATCCTCCCGAATCTCGGCGGATTGGTCCTCGCGTTCGCCGGGATCGGGCTGGTCGTGCTGTTCGCGCGGATGTTGCACCAACGCCGTCTCTATCTCCGACTCTGACCCGACCATGCCGCCCCCCGCCACCAACGACCGCGACGAGCCCGCGAAAGACCCGTTGTCCGCCGCGCCCGACGGATCGCGACGCCTCGTGTCGCTCGATGTCCTGCGGGGCTTCGACATGTTCTGGATCGTGGGCGGCGGCGCGTTGGTCGGAACCTTGGCGAAGGCGGAGGACGGGACGCTGCTCGGCGCGGTGCGCGAGCAACTGACGCACGTCGAGTGGGCCGGGTTCCGGTTCTACGACATGATCTTCCCGCTGTTCGTGTTCATCGCGGGGGTGTCGTTGGTGTTCTCGTTGTCGAAGGCCAAGGAAGAGGGCGGGCGCGCCAAGGCCTTCAGCCGGGTGTTGGGGCGCGGGCTGTTGTTGTTCGTCGTCGGGTTTTTCTATTCGGGCGGATTCAAGGACGGGTTGGAAAACGTGCGGTGGCTGGGCGTTCTCCAGCGCATCGCGATGGCCTATACCGGCGCCGGCATGCTGTTCCTCTTCCTCCCGACGCGCGCGCTCGTGGCCGCGTGGGTCGCCCTTCTGGTCGGTTACTGGGCGATGATGCAGTACGTGCCGATCCGCGACATCAAGCTGCAGACGCCGGTCATCGAGAAGTTGTCGGCATTGAGCGGCGGCAAGTCCGCCCGCGAATTGTTCGACGCGACGACCGAGACCACGCGGGGCAAGTACGACCCGGGATACAATGTCTCGAACCACTTCGACTTCCGGTTCCTCCCGGGCAAACCCTACGACAAGTACTACGATCCCGAGGGAATCCTGAGCACGATCCCGGCGGTGGGAACGTGCCTGCTGGGCGCGTTCGCGGGACTGCTGTTGCGCCGCAAGGATCTTCCGCCGACGGGAAAGAGCGTCTATCTGGGGACGGCCGGACTATTGCTGGTCTGCCTCGGCCTCATCTGGGGAATGCAGTTCCCGGTCATCAAGAAACTCTGGACCTCGTCGTTCGTGTGCCTGGCGGGCGGATGGAGCCTGATGTTGCTGGCCGTGTTTCATCAAGTGGTGGACGTGTGGAAAGTCCGCTGGTGGACGCCACCGTTCCTGTGGATCGGGACGAACGCGTTGCCGGTGTACCTCTCGGCGAACCTGCTCGGGACCAACGGCGGCTACCGCGGCATCGCGGAGCGTGTGCTCGGCGGTCCGGTGAAGGCATCGTTGGGTTCGGCAGGCGGGCCGGTGCTCGCGATCGGCTCGCTGTTGCTGATGCTGATGTTCGCGCGGTTCCTGTATCGGCGCGGGATTTTCCTGAGGTTGTGACGGATCTGGGAGTTGCTTTCCGCCGTGCATGCTCCTGACCACAATGGCAGCGGAACCGGCCGCCAGGCGACGACTCCGAGCGGGCCTGGGCCAGCCGAAAGTGGATGCAAGCCTCGTGGCGCGCGGTGGAAAAAGCTCGGCGCCGCCCTCGGCGTGGCGGGCGCCGTCGCCTTGGCACTCACCTTGACGAGTTCAGACCCTTCGTTCGGGCCGTTCAGTGTCCGTGTGGTTCCATCGTCGGGCGCGGCATCCGCGAACGACGTGTTCGTGCTGCGAAACCAAGGCGGAACTCCGGGTGTTTTGACATACGTAAACTACGAGACGCGGGCTGCCGGGTCCGGCGGCGGATGGCGCCAGACTGCGCCACCCGAGTTGTCCGACTCGATGAGAAATGCCGGATTCTGGGCGATCCCGGGCCAAGATGGATTGATCCTCAACAAGGACCTCTCCCCGGGAGCGGAGGTGCCGCTTGAGTGCCCGCGCCCTTCCTTGCCAAGGGGATCGTCGTGGAGGCTTCGCCTAAGGATTTTTCGCGAGGTCCATGGATTCTCGCGCCTCAAGATGATGGTGGACTCCGCGCGCCTGCGTGCGATGACTGGCTACACGAACTTGCCGTGGGTGAATTTCGGGGTTCGTTACCTCGACGATCCGAAGGAAGTTTATTCGCCCGAGGTGACGGCGCCATGAGCGGCGGGCCGCCTGTTCCGCGGCATTTGCGAGGATCACTTCACCGTGGGCACGAACGCGGGGATCGGCAGGTCACGGGAACCAAAGACGGTACAGGCCGCGGACTTCGTTCGTCGCGCCAAGGTCCTTGAACACCACGGGAGAACCCGTCCCGACGTCATCCGCGAGGCCGGTCCACGCGGTCAGGTCCGTCGTGCGCTGGACGACATAGTGGATGCCGGCCGGGACGGATAGTTCGAGGGGGAAGCCGTCTGCGGGAATGCCGGAGGCCGACGCGACGGCGGTGGTCCGGAGATGGGCGTCGATCACCTTGAGCGTGGCCGGCGCGCTCCTCGTGCTCGTTTCGTCGTTGATCACGACCACCGAGAATGTGGCCGCGAACGCCGGCGTCACGATGGGGATCGCGTAGGTGGCATTGGTCGCGACCGTGTGCAAGCACGCGCGGTCGGATTGCCGGCAAGACGTCCGCAGATGGCGCAGATGCCGCAGATGATGAACCGAGTCAAACATCTGCGTTATCTGCGCCATCTGCGGATAAAAATGGAGGCGGCGTTGCCGGCTGTGGTGGGAATACTTTACAAGAGAGAGCGGAGGCGGAGCCGCAACTCCCGCAGGGACGCGGAGATCCTGGACATGATCCACATTCCCTCGGCGCGAGATCCCAACACGAGGCCAACTCCCGCAGCCGGATCGCTGTTCATATTCCAGCCGCGGAACGGAGCGAGGAACCCGAGTTGGGCGCGCAATGATCCGGTCGTCCCGTGCAAGCGCGTGCGGTCGGATTGCCGGCAAGACGTCCGCAGATGGCGCAGATGCCGCAGATGACGATCCGGGTCAAATATCTGCGTTATCTGCGCCATCTGCGGACAAAAATGGAGGCGACGTTGCCGGCTGCAGTGGGGCGGTGACCGGATGCGCCCCGCTTCGCGCGTCACTTCAGCGTCAGCACGAACGCGAGCAAGTCGGCCGCGTCCTTCTCGGACAATCCTTCCAGCAAACCCTCCGGCATGATCGAGCCGCGTTGGAAGGCGGCGCGCTTGAGGTCGGCGCGCGCGAACTTTTGGTCCTCCGTGTTCGGCTGCCGCACGGTCACCGACGTCGCGTCCTGCGCGGCCAACAATCCTTCCACCACATCGCCGGTCTTCCTCTCCACGCGGAAGCGACGGTAACCGGCTTCCATCGACGCGTTCGGCGTCAGCACGTTCCTGAGCAATGCCTCGAGCCCACTCGCGCCGCGGCCGTCCATCGCGGGCCCGATCCTTCCGCCCGTGCCACCCAAGCTGTGGCAGACGGCGCACGTCGTGGTGAAGACCTCGCGTCCGTGGCCAGTGTCGCCGCCGCGCGAGGCGATGACGCGGAACTTGGAGAACTTCGTTTCCAACGCGCGGTACTCGGCGTCGGGGATCACGGGCGGGACGTCGGAGGTGCGTTCCACGCGCGCGTTGCCCGCGGTCTTGCCCCACTCGGTGCCGTGGCCGTGGTACAATAATCCGGGCGTGCCCGCGGCCAACGCGACGTTCGCGGTCGAACGGATCTGGTCCGCGGTGCGGCACGTGTTCCAGACGCGGAACTCGACGAGATCCGCGGCGGTCCCGCCGGCGGCGGTGGAATGCCCGACATCGAGATGGGCGAAGACGCGCGTGTCGGTCGCGGTGCTCGCGCGATCGAACTCGCCGTTCACGTAGATCGCGAATCGTCCCGCGGCGTCGCGCGTGACGGCGAGATGCGTCCACGCGTCGGCCGTCGACTGCTTCGACGCGACCACGATGTCGCCGAGCGGCGCGCCGAGATACACGCGGAACCGGCCGTCGAAGAAATTCAGGTCGAACGACGGCCCGCCGAGGATCGAGTCCGCGTTCGAGAGCCCGGGTTCGAGCCGGATCCAGGTCTCGACGGTGAACGGCCCGGACAACGTGAGGTCGGTGGCGGCGAAGTCACCGTCGCCGCCCGGGATGCGGAACACGGGTTGGAACAACGCGCCGATCTCGCCGCGCAGGCGCGTGACGAACGCGTTGCCGGGCAGCACGGCGCCGAGTTTGTCGAGGAGGTAGGCGTCGAGTTCGTCGCGAGCGATGGCACCCGATTCGATGGCGGCCACGAGTTGCCGCGCACCCGCCGGCGATCCCGCGAGACGATCGGCCGCGGGACGTCGCAACGCCGGCGGCAACGACGGCCAGAGTTCGAGAAGAGCGGCGGACGCTGCGTCGGACTTCGCGGCGGCGAGCGCGGTGACCGCCTCGCGCCGCACCGGATCCGCGCCGGTGGCGGCGAATCCGCGGAGGAGATCGATCGGGGCGTTGCCGGTCTCGCGCAGCGCGCGCAACGCGGCGGCCTGTCGATCGGGCGACGCCTTCGCGTTGGTGGCGGCGGTGGTGAGTTCGGACGCGAGGCCGCCGAGATGGAATCCGGACGCCACCTTCACGAGCAGGTCCCAATTGGCATCCGACGGTTGGGAGGCGACGAGTCGGCGCGCGGCATTCTCGAGGAGCGGCGCGAGTTCGGCGACGCCCTGCAGGCGCGCGCGGTTGTCGTATAGCAATTGGAGCGAACCGGGAATGGACAACGCTGCGTCGAGGGTCTGGCGCGCGGCGGGTTCGTTCGGCACGGAAGCCACGAGGAGGAGTTCCTCGGTGGTCAACGCGCGGCCCAGCGAGGGAAGGGCGGCGGCGAGAAGGCGCGCGCCCTCGGTGTTGCCGAGGGTGAGCGCGGCGAACGCGCGGGACTCGGGCGTGAACGCGGTGGCATCGCGGCCGAGCAACGCGGCGAGGGCGTCGCGATGGCGTTCGAGCGCGACGCGCACGAGGTAGCGTTCGAACTCGCGGAAGAATTGGGGAGCCTTCGGCCAGTCGCCCACGGCCGATGTTTCGGCGGCCTCGATCAGGCCCCGGAGCGCCCGGTCGCGGACGGTTTGGAGCGCGGCGTCCGTCGCGACCCGGTCCAAAACTTTGGCGAGGGAACGGATGCCTTCCTGCCGCACGAGGCGGTCCGGATCCTTCGTCGCGACGACGGCGAGTTCGACGATGGCCGCGGGCGACGCGTTGCCGTCGGCAACGACGCGCAGCAACTCCTTGCGGAACGAGCGCTGGCCCGCGGCGGCGAAGAGTCGTGCGAGCGCCGTGGGTTCGGCGCGGCCGATTCCCTCGAGCGCCCAAAGGCAACGCATGCGGAGATCGTTCGGTTGCGTGGCGTCGCCCAGCCAT
>JANYDN010000116.1 GCA_025363585.1 Verrucomicrobiota bacterium
CGCATCGAGTCGAGCCACGACGGACGGACCCAGATCTGGCGCGGCGAACACGCCCGCTACGACATCGGTACCCAGCGGCTCGAGACCGACCATTTCCGTCTCGGCATGCGGCCGCTGTTCATCGCCGGCGAATCCGCCAGCGGGGCCCGTACCAACGGCGTCTACTCGATCTCGAACGGCTTCGTCACCACCGACGACCTGGCGGAACCCGGTTACCGCATCGCCGCGCGGGAGTTGGTCGTCGTGCCGGGCAAAAGCATCGAGGCCAAGCATGCCAAGCTGATCGTCGGCGGCATCCCGATTTTCTATTGGCCGGTCTACCACCGCAGCCTCCAGCGGCATCCCAATTTCTGGACGACCACGCCGGGTTACCGGAGCGTTTTCGGACCGTTCGTGCTGAACCGTTATCATTGGAACGCGAGCACCAACGCCGAGGTCACGGCGGACATCGATTTCCGTCTCAAGCGCGGCGTGGCCGTGGGTCCGGGCATCGAGTATGACCTCGGGAAATGGGGCAGGGGCGGCGGCAACCTCTATCTCGCGCACGACGACGATCCCTATGCGACCGCCCAGGGAATCGCGGTGCGCGACGACCGGCGGATCATCGACTTCCACCACAGCCTGACCAACGGGGCCGGCCTGACGCTGAAGGGCAGGGTGGAGGAGCAGAACGACGCCTTAGTGCGGCGCGATTTCTTCGAGGGCAATTACCGGCGCGACCCGCAGCCGCGCACGTTCCTCGAGTTGAACCAGCAGTGGCCGAACTGGACGTTCGACGCCATGGGGCAGACGCAGCTCAACGACTTCTACCAGACCATCGAGCGCCTTCCGGACCTCAAGCTTACCGGGCTTCGCCAGCAACTCGGCGAGTCGCCCCTGTTCTATGAAAGCGAGAGTTCCCTCGCGTACCTAAGATTCCGCAAGGGATTGCTGGGCGGGACGAATTACGCCGGCATGCGGGCCGATACCTATCACCAGATCACGATCCCGCGGACCTATTTCGGTTGGCTTAACGTCGCGCCGCGGGTCGGCGGTCGATTCACTTACTACGGCGATCCCGAGGGCCTGGACACCGTGTCCGGCGACCAGCGGCGCGGCGTGCTGAACACGGGGATGGAACTCAGCACCAAGGCCTCGCGGCTGTGGGCCGACGCGCGGGCCAAGTCGCTGGATGTCGACGGCATCCGCCACATCATCGAGCCCTCGGTGAATTATGTCTATGTGCCGACGCCGAGCGCGCGCGTGCAACAGTTGCCGCAATACGATTTCGAGTTCGTCACGCCGCGGCTGCTTCCCATCGAGTTCACGGACTATAATTCCATCGACTCCATCGACACCCAGAACGTGATCCGGTGGACGCTTAGGAACCGGCTCCAGACGAAGCGCGAGGGCAGGGTGGAGGACCTGGTCAATTGGGCGGTCTATACCGACTGGCGTCTCAAGCCCGGTGCCGGGCAGAACACCTTCCCCGACCTGTATTCGGACATGGACTTCGCCCCGCGGTCCTGGCTGCTGTTCACGTCCCAGGTCCGGTACGACATCAACAACCGCGTCTGGGACGAGGCCAACCACCGGGTGACGATCGAACCCGGCGACCGTTGGGCGTGGTCCTTGGGTCATCGCTATCTCCGCGACGACCTGGCGACCTACGGCGTCGGCAACAACCTGATCTATAGCTCGCTGTTCTATCGCTTGAACGAGAACTGGGGAATGCGGGCGACCCATCAATTCGAGTCGCGCGACGGGGTGCTCGAGGAGCAGCACTACACGGTGTACCGCGACCTGCGGAGCTGGACGATGGCGTTGGGCGTTCGTTTGCGGAACAACCGGGTGGGACCGGACGATTGGTCCATCGTGCTGACGTTCCAGTTGAAGGCGTTCCCGCGGTTCAAACTGAACCAGGACCGCGACATCCCGGAGCGCGTGTTCGGCAGTTGAACGCGGGATCCACCGGACAGGAATTGATGTGATCCGCACGCCTGCAGAAGCATTGGTGGAAGAGGTGCTTCGGTATCAACTGCCGCCCGGCGAGGATATAGTAAACTCGGCCGCGGCCTACAAACTTATCGATGGCGACGGTTCTTGCATCGATGCCGTCAAGACCGCGATTCGAAATGGACGTGGCTATCGGGAAAGGCTCGGGTTTTCGCACCTTTGCCTGGCTTTGCTGGTCCTTTGTTGCCGACACAAAGACGACGGCTTGGTCTCATTCATCAGGTCGTTGCCCGTGCCGGTGATCGCGGAGATTGTCCGATTGACCACGAGCTTGATTCCGGCCGGTCCGAAGAGTCCGTCTCGGAATCGAGCGACGTTCACCCGCGATCTCTACAATTATATCCGCAGTCTGGAGTCGGAATCCGATCCGCAATTGCGCGAAGCCGCGCGCAGAGTCGTGCGTCGCTGCCGCCGCTTTGGCTTCAATCCGGACTCGATCCGGGAGGATTGAGGGGTGTTGAACCACAAAATACTCGAAACACACGGAAAGTTTTGGAAGCCGGGAAGCCGGATGGATGGGGTTCGGGAAGTCGGCAGCGAATGGGGGAATCTTTGGCATTTCGGGCCATGTATTAATTGAATATAACATACATTGTGCGACACGAACATGCACATGCCAAAGACCGGGCGCCGGTCGATCCCGAACTCCCGATCCGGTCGTTGTCCGCCCAACCCGTCGATTCGCCAAACCCAACCGATCGCCGTCGGTTGACGGTTGCCCCCATCCAATACCCACGCCTTGCCGTGAATGACCGGCTGGCTACGATCCCCGCCGTGATCGCCGCCGTCGCAACGCCCACCGAACCCCGCATCGAATATCGCCCCGCCGTTCGCTACGTCGGCATCGCCGGAGGCGCCGACGCACCCGAGATTTCCCTGGTCGTCCCTCGCCTCTCTCGCGAACTCGGAGCGTGGATGACGCGCCATCGTGTCGCGCCCGCCGGACCGTCGTTCGTTCGGTACCGCGTCGTCGACACCCGCACGGAACCGCGCCGGATGACCTTCGAAGTCGCCGTGCCGGTCGACGGATCGGTATCGGCGGACGACAAGGTCGTCGTCGATTCGCTTCCCGCCGGACGCTATTTGGTCGCGGTGCATGCCGGGCCGTATGACGGCCTCCGCGAATCCAATGCCCGCGTGCTCGATTGGGCCGAGTCCCACCGGGTCCGCTTCCAACGCTCGACCGATGGGATCGCGTGGGTGTCGCGCGTTGCCGTTTGCACGGTTGATTCGGAGACGGAACGGAATCCGGCGAAGTGGCGGACGGAATTGGCCTATCTCGTCCAAGAGTCTGTTTGAAACTATTCCCATCGCATATATAGATGGTTGGTCGGGGGAAGAGGACGGGGAGCCGGCGAATCCCCGGCACGCCATGGTCCGCGTGCCGCGGTGGAATCGCCCGATTCCCAAGGGCCGTCCGGATCTTGGATTTCCCATGTACGATTTGAGTTTGCCGGGATTGATGGCCTTCGTGGCCATGGTGGTACTGTTGCTGGTGGTGGCCATGCAGATGCGCGCCGCCCGCATCGCGGCGGGTCGTCGCCGCACCCAGGTGCTCGAGGAGGTGACCCTGACTCGAAAGGAATTGGATCCCGAGATCCTCGCGCGCATCGCCTTGCCCGGCATGTCCGACTCGACGATCATACGGGCTGCCGATCGCCTGATCGCCGCCGGCGCAGCGCCGCTTTCCGCGGCCCAGAGCGGTGACTGGCATTTCCGCAGCATGGGCCGCCTGCTCTCCCATCCGAAGCGATGCTTCCTGGAAACCCTGGAACAGATCGTCGCGAATCGATGCCGGATCGCCGTCGAGGTGCATCTCGGCGGATTGCTCCAGCCCGTCGAACCGTTGGAGCCCACCGTCTGGGCACGGCACCGCACCTTGTTGCATCGTTACGTGGACTACGTGCTTTGCACCGACGACTACCGGATCATCGGGGTCATAGAACTGGATGAGGCGGCGCACGGCGGCTACACGCACGCGGAGAACGATCGCATCGTCGACTCCGCGTTGCGAAGCGCGGGCATACCGGTGCTTCGGCTGCATTCCAAACAATTGGGCAACCGCGCGCTGTTGGAAAAGGCGATGCAACACGAGTTCCATTTGGAATGACGGCGCGCGGAATGACCCGGGACGCGACGGGCGCGGGAGTTCAATCGGGGCAGGGTCGTTGACGCGTGGGTTCCGAGTGACGGCAGGGCCGCCGTCACCCACCCAAGTCGCGGGCTTGTGGCAAACCCTTCGACCGGGCACCGGGTCCCCTGCCCCGGCAACGCGTCCGCCGCAAGGGCCTCACAATTCCCGCGTTTGCCAGACGCGCTCGCATCCCGGTAGCCTGAGCGGATGAAGCGCTTCAACCCGCGAAGGACCCCGTCCAGGGTCATGCTCGCGCTCGCCGCCAGTCTTTCGGTCTGCGCCAACGGGTTGCTCGCCGAATCCGACATCGTCCTGCGCGAGGGCGTTGCCGTCGCGACGGGCGGACGCATGGTGCGGACGCCATTCCATGTCGACGCCGTCGAGGCTCGGATCGTGGCCGGCGATTGGACCCTTCCGGCTGCCGGCGAGATGCTCGCTTTGCCCGACGGCGACTCCAAGCCATGGGAAAAAGTCGTCGCCAAGGAAGACGGCGATTTCGAGCACGCGGCACTGCGCGGCGGATACTTCGAGATACCTTATATCTCGGACTCCGACCGTATCCTGCTCCTGCAGGCGGCCGGTCACTCGATGGTCTATGTGAATGGCGTGCCCCGCGCGGGCGATGTGTATCAAAACGGCAGCGTGTCGTTGCCCATCGCGGTCCGCCGCGGCACCAACGACCTGTTGTTCGCGACGGCCCGCGGCGCGCTCCGCGTGCGATTGGCCGTTCCCGAGAAGCCCGTGGCGATCGACCCGCGCGACCCAACGTTGCCGGACATCGTGTCCGGCGATCGCAACGACACGGTCGCCGCCGTGATCGTCGTCAACGCGACGACCAACGTCCTGCGGGATTATATCCTGGTGGCGACGGCTCCCGGCGGGACCCGCACCGAGACGCCCATTCCGGCCGTGCTGCCGTTGTCGACGCGCAAGGCGGGATTCCACGTCCTTCATTCCGGCAGGACGACGACGAACAGGGTCCCCTTCTCCGTTTCCCTCCAGCGCCGCGGCACCACGGCGGACACGCGGACATTTTTCATGGATGTCCGCGCGAAGGACCAGGCGCGCCGCGAGACCTTCACGAGCGAGATCGATGGCAGCGTGCAGTATTATTCGTTTGTTCCGGCGCGACCCTTGGCCGGCACGCACGAAACGCCGGGCCTGGTGTTGTCCGCGCATGGCGCGGGCGTCGACGCCTCGGGCCAAGCCGCATGTTATAGCCCCAAGGCATGGGTCCACGTCGCCGCGGCCACGAACCGCCGGCCGTTTGGTTTCGACTGGGAGGATTGGGGTCGGCGCGACGCGATCGAGGTGCTCGACCGGGTGCAGAACAAATACGGGACCGATCCGCACCGGACTTACCTGACCGGGCATTCGATGGGTGGGCACGGGACGTGGCAACTGGGCGCCACGTATCCGGATCGATTCGCGGCGATCGCACCGAGCGCGGGTTGGATTAGCTTCGCCAGCTATGGCGGCGGACGGCGTCCCGAACCGACCAACCGTGTCGAGAAACTGATCCAGCGGTCATGGACACCGGGCGACACGTTGGCTTTGGCGACGAACTATCTGCACCACGGGATCTATATCCTGCATGGCGATGCCGACGACAACGTGCCGGTAAGCGAGGCGCGGACGATGCGCGGCGTGTTGTCGGGATTCCATCGCGACTTCACCTGGCACGAGCAGCCGGGCGCCGGCCACTGGTGGGGCAACCAGTGCGTCGATTGGCCGCCGATCTTCGACCTGTTCGCGAGGCATCGCATTCCCGACGACGCCGCGGTGGGACGCATCCAGTTCGCGACCGGAAACCCGGGCGTGTCCTCGTCGTCGCACTGGGCGACGATCGACGCGCAGGAACACGCGCTGGGTCGCAGCAGCGTGGACGTCCGCTGGGACGCGGGCGCGCGGCGGTTCGTGGGGACGACCGAGAACGTGGCGCGTCTGGCGTTCCGATTCGACGCGTTCGCCCCGGGCGCCGTGCCGGGCGCGGAATTGGACGGACAGACGCTTACCAATCTCGTGGCCACCGGGAATCGCGTGTGGCTTTCGAAGGACGGCGGCGTCTGGAAGGCGGGCACGCCGGCGCCGAAGTCGGCGAAAGGACCGCTTAGATACGGGCCGTTCAAGGAAGCCTTCGCGCACCGGATGCTCTTCGTCTACGGCACGCGCGGGACGGCGGACGAAAACGCATGGGCGTTCGCCAAGGCAAGGTTCGACGCGGAATCGTTCTGGTACCGTGGCAACGCGACGCCGGAGGTCGTGGCCGACGTTGAGTTCAACGCGTCCAAGGACCGCGACCGCGGCGTGATATTATATGGCAACGCGGACGGCAACGCCGCGTGGAAGGCATTGCTGGAGGACAGTCCGGTGCAGGTGCGGCGCGGCGTCGTCCGCCTCGGCGTTAGGGAAGTCCACGGCGACGATCTCGCGTGCCTCTTCCTGCGCCCGCGTCCCGGCAGCGACATCGCGTGCGTGGGCGTCGTGGCGGGGACCGGGCTGCCGGGCATGCGGTTGAACGACCGGGTTCCCTATTTCATGGCGGGCGTGGCGTTCCCCGACGTGACGGTGTTTGGAGTCGACTCGTTGGCGAAGGGTTGGGCGGGAGCGCGGGCGGCGGGATTCTTCGGGAACGATTGGACCGTGGAGAACGGCGAGATCGCGTGGGCGGACGAGTAGGCCGGCCGGCGGGTTCGCCGGGGACGCCACCGCGGGATCGTTCCCGCTGCCCGCCTTGATCTCTATCGCCACGATGCCGTCGCCCCGGTCGATGACGAGATCCGTTTCGTTGCCGGTCGGCTTCGATGATCCCGCGCAGGGCCGGGGCGCGCTCCCAAGATCACGACCCCGGCGAATTCCCGGGACAGTTCCACCCGCCGCCGGCCTGCCATGCGAGTCCACATGATGTGCAAATTAGAAGTTATGCTTCTGATTTGCAGGGATGCGTCGACGTTGGACCGGCGCGGCACGGGAAACCGATGGAAATCCGCGATCTCACGATCGCGGCTACATCGCGCTCAGAATCCCCAGCGGGACGTGAACGGCCACATCACGAAGAGCGATTTCCCGATGACCTTCTCGCGCGGGACCACGCCCCACGCCCGTCCGTCCGCCGAACTCATCGTGTTGTCGCCGAAACCGAGATAGGTATTGGGCCGTACCTCATAGACCGTCTTTTCGTCCGGGAAATTCCGCCCGACGTTGGACTGCATGAAGGCGGTCGATTGGTCCGCGCTGGATTCGAGATCGCCCTTGGCGATGCCGCCGTGCGGGACGCTGAGGAACCACTGGCGATAGGCCGCGCCGTAAACGGTGCCGTTCACGTGGCCGGAATACTGGCTGTCCGCGGCCGGTTTGTTCGTATCGAAGGAATAGATCTTCTCGAATCCCGGGTCGGTTTTCTCGAGGCGCTTGCCGTCGATATAAACGTGCCGATCATCGCCGATCCGTACCTTTTCGCCGCCCATCGCGATCAGGCGTTTGATATAATGCGTGCCCTGGGTGGTGCCGGGAATGCCGGTAGACTGGAACACGAAATACTCGCCGCGCCGCGGCTTCCGGAAGTTATAGGTCAATCGCTCGACGAACAGTCGGTCGCCCGAGACCACCCGGCACCGGACGATGTATTCGCCCTTTTTGAAGAACGATTTGTAGGGACGCCCGGTGTTCTGGTCGATCAGCGACAACTTGTAGGGCGGGTCCTCGGGCGCGAAACTGATCGGGTACTCCCGGCCGCCGACGCGGATGGCGATCTTTTTGCCCAAACCGATCTTTCCGAAGCCGATTTGCTTAACGGGCTCCGAGATCCCCTCCAGTGGGCCGTCCGCTTCCGCGACGACTTCATAATAGCTGACTCCCTTTGCCACGCGTTCCCAGACCCGTTGGAGCCCGGTGGGGAAGGCGACCCCGGGCTTGTCCCGCAAATCCTCGTGCGTGATGCCGTAGTAGGTCGGCTGCGCGGACCCGGTGGGAATCTCCATCGGCGTCGCGAAGAACGTCTTGAACGCGAAAATGATGACGACCGTGCCGAGCAGGCTCTCGAAGTTGTCGCGGTAGGCCGCGTGCGGATACGGCTTCAGCCAGCGATGCGCGGTCTCCTCGAATTTGTCCGAAGCCGCGCGGAGCTGGGCCTTCGTGGTCTGCGGCGACCGGAGCACCTTCTCGTACTCGGCCATTGCCGCCTCGAGCTCGGCCAGGTTTTTCGCGGGAAGGACGTCGCGCTGGTGGTGGTAGTGCTTGCGGACGATGCCGAGGAGCTCGCCTCCCTTGCGGATGCGTCGGAACAGGAGCCAGCGAAGGAATTGCATGGTCGGGTGTTTCCGTGCGTGGACCGTGGAAAACGTCCGTCTAGCTGGTCTTGAGAACCTCGATGAAGGCTTCCTGCGGGATGTCGACGGAACCCACCGCCTTCATCCGCTTTTTGCCTTCCTTCTGCTTCTCGAGGAGCTTGCGTTTGCGGCTGATGTCGCCGCCGTAGCACTTCGCGGTGACGTCCTTGCGGATCGCGCTGACGGTTTCACGAGCGACGACCTTGCCGCCGATCGCCGCCTGGATCGCGACCTGGAATTGCTGCCGAGGGATGACTTCCTTGAGCTTCGCCGCGATGCTCCGACCCCGGGCCTCCGCCTTCGAGCGGTGAACGAGGCTCGAGAAGGCATCCATCACCTCCGCGTTCACCAGCATGTCGAGCTTCACCATGTCGCTCGCCTCGTAGCCGATCGGCTCGTAATCCATCGAGCCGTAGCCGCGCGTGATGGATTTGATGCGGTCGTGGAAGTCGATGAGGATCTCGTTGAGCGGGATCTTGCAGGTGAGCATCACGCGCCGGGTGTCGAGCGTCTCGGTCGTGTTGATGACCCCGCGCTTCTCCGAGATCAGCGACATCATGTCGCCGATGTTCTCGCCCGGACAGATGACGAATGATTTCACCATCGGCTCGAAAATCGTCTCGATATAAGTCCCGTCCGGAAGGAACGCGGGATTGTCCACCTCGAGTTCCACGCCGTCGGTCTTGCGGACCCGGTAAACGACGCTCGGATACGTCGCGATGATGTCCATGTCGAACTCGCGGCGGAGGCGTTCCTGGACGATCTCCATGTGGAGCAACCCGAGGAAGCCGCAGCGGAAGCCGAAGCCGAGCGCGACGGAACTCTCCGTCTGGAAGGTCAGCGCGGAATCGTTGAGCTGGAGTTTCGCGACCGCCTGCTTGAGCCCCTCGAAATCCGCCGTGTTGATCGGGTAGATGCCCGAGAACACCATGGGATGGATTTCCTGGAACCCGGGCAACTCGGGCGACGGGTTGCGGGGATCGGTGAGCGTGTCGCCGACCTTCACCTCGCGCGGCGTCTTGATGTTGGCCGTGATGTACCCGGTCTCGCCGACCTCGAGTTTGTCGCGGACGTACGGCTTCGGCCGGAACGAACCGACCTCCTTCACCTCCACGTTTTTCCCGGAGTGCAGCAACTTCACCTGCATGCCCGGGCGGAGTTCGCCGTGCATCACGCGCACGAGGATGACCACGCCCTTGTACGTGTCGAAGTAGCTGTCGAAAATGAGCGCCTGCAACGACGGCGCCCCGGTGGGCTTCGGCGCGGGGACGCGGGCCACGATCGCCTCGAGGATGTCCTCGATGCCGATGCCTTCCTTGGCGCTGGCGAGGATCGCGTCGTCGGACGGGATCGCAAGGATGTCCTCGAGTTGCTGCTTCGCCATGTCGATGTTGGCGTGCGGCAGGTCGATTTTGTTGATGACCGGGATGATGAAGAGCCCCTGCTTCATCGCGAGATGGACGTTCGCGACGGTCTGGGCCTCCACGCCCTGCGCGGCATCGACGATCAGGAGCGCGCCCTCGCAGGCGCTGAGCGAACGGGAAACCTCGTACGCGAAGTCCACGTGGCCCGGGGTATCGATCAGGTTCAGCTCGTACGTCTCGCCGTTCTTCGCCGTGTACAGCATCGTGACAGGATGGGCCTTGATGGTGATGCCGCGCTCTCGCTCGAGGTCCATGGCGTCGAGCATTTGGTCCGACATGTCGCGGGTCGCGACGGTGCCGGTGCGATGCAGGAGCCGATCGGACAACGTGGTTTTCCCGTGGTCGATGTGGGCGATGATGCTGAAATTGCGGATGTGAGCGGCGTCCATCGAAATGCAGTCGCTGCCGACCCCGGGGCCGGAAGCGGGCCGGAAGATAAGGGGGTGCGGCGGGTTGTGAAGGCGTTTTTTCCCGGAGGGTCCGTGAAACGCGGCGGCCGCGGATCCTGTTTGGTGCCTGCGGCTGGCCGTCGCGGAATTGCCGAATGACGTAGAGCGGCCGTCCCCGGCCGCGCGGAAAGCACCGTCACGGTGCGTCTCGCCGCGACTTGCGGGGCACGGGCGGGGACGCCCGTGATTTGCGCAGGCGGGGACGCCCGCTCCACACACGCGGGTTTGCGGTTGCCCGGGCGCGCCCCGCGCCGCCAACCTCCGCCGTTCCGATGGCCACCCTCCGCATTCCAACCCGCCCCGCCTTCCCGGCGTCCCCCGGCGCCCCGACCCTTCCGACGCGATGAATCCCGCCGAGGCACTCGCTTTGCTCGATCGTTTCCGCCGGGGCGCGACGACCCAGGAAGAGGTGTTGAACGCGTTCCAGGCGGCGCCCGTCGCGGATCTCGGCTTCGCGGTCGTCGATACCCATCGCGGTCTTCGCAAGGGTTGCCCCGAGGTCATCTTCGGCGCGGGCAAGACCCCCGCCCAAGTCGCGGCCATCGCGGCGAAGATCGTCGAGGGCGACGGACGCGTGCTGGCAACGCGCATCACCGCCGACCATGTCCGGGCCGTGAAACGCAGATTCAAGGACGTCGTCCACCACGAGGCCGCGCGATGCCTCGTGGTCGAGCGCCGCCCTGCCCCGCGGAATCCCGGCTACATCGCGGTGGTGGCCGCGGGCACGACCGATCTTCCGGTGGCCGACGAGGCCGCCGTGACCGCGGGGTTCATGGGCAACGAGGTGCGGCGCATCCACGATGTCGGCGTCGCCGGGCTCCACCGCTTGTTGCGCCGCCTTCCGGAAATCCAGGGCGCGAACGTCGTCGTCATCGTGGCCGGCATGGAAGCCGCCCTGCCCTCCGTGATCGGCGGGTTGGTCGCGCGGCCGATGATCGGCGTGCCGACGAGCGTCGGCTACGGATCGCACTTCGGCGGACTGACGGCCTTGCTGGGCATGCTCAACTCGTGCGCGAGCGGGTTGACGGTGGTGAACATCGACAACGGCTTCGGCGGCGGATACGCGGCGGCCAACATCAACGCCCTCGCGGCCGAGGCGGCGCGACGCAAATGAAGACCCTTTACCTCGACGTTTTCTCCGGTCTCGCCGGCGACATGTTCGTCGGCGCCCTGCTGGATCTCGGCGTGGATTTCCGCGCGCTCGAGCGCGAACTGCGGCGCTTGCCGGTCGGCGGTTACCATCTGCACGTCGCGCGCGGGAAGAAGTCCGACATCGAGGGAACGAAGTTCGACGTCCATGTGGACGGCGAGGAGTGCGGGCACGACCACTCCCATGAACAGGGGCATGGCCACGCGCACGACCACGGGCACGGTCCTGGCACGGACCACGGGCACCGCGACCATGCGGCGATCCGGAAATTGATTTCCGAAAGCCCGTTGAACGACTGGGTGAAGGAGAAATCGCTCGCCGTCTTCGCGCGACTCGCCGTCGCGGAAGGAAAGATTCATGGCGTCCCGCCCGACCGGGTTCATTTCCACGAGGTCGGCGGGGTCGATTCGATCGTCGACATCGTGGGCGCGTGCATTGGCCTGGACCTGCTCGGACGCCCGCGGGTGTTGGCCGGGACGCTGGTGGACGGGACGGGATTCGTGCGGTGCGCGCATGGGCGGATGCCGCTGCCGGCTCCCGCCACGCTCGCGATCCTCGGCGCGCGGGGCGTGGGAATCTCGCAGTGCGAGGAGCCGCACGAACTACTGACGCCGACGGGCGCCGCGCTGCTCGCGGAGTTCGCGGAGTCGTTCGGCCCGATGCGCGGCGTGGTCGGCGCGAGGGTCGGGTACGGGTTGGGCACGCGCGAAAACCGGACGCGTCCCAACGTCGTCCGCGCGCTGCTCTGGGACGAGGCCGACGGGAAGGCTGCGCACGATTGGGAGACGGACACGGTGGCCGTGCTGGAGACGAACATCGACGATCTCAATCCCGAGATCCTGGGACACGTGCTCGAGAAGGCGCTTCGGCTCGGGGCGCTCGACGCGTTCCACACGCCGGTGCAGATGAAGAAGCAACGTCCGGGCGTGCTGTTGACGATCCTGTGCGCGGAAGGGGACGCGGATTCGCTGACCGAATTGCTGTTGGTCGAGACCAGCGCGTTCGGCGTGCGGCGCACCGTTGCCGGGAGATGCAAGCTGCGCCGCGCGTTCGAGGAGGTCTCGACGCCGTACGGCAAGGTCAAGGTGAAGCTGGGCCGACTCGACGGCCGCGTCGTGCAGGCGGCACCGGAATACGAATCGTGCCGTTCCGTCGCCGCCCAATCGGGCGTGCCGTTGAAAGCCGTCTACGAAGCGGCGCACGCGGCGTGGCTGGCGACCGCGCGGGAACGGTGAGGAAGGCCGGAAGGGCACGGCGAGGAATTCTTTTACAGGAGTAAACAGAGGCAACGGAGACGGAGTGAGAATTGTCCTCGGGCCGTAGCACGCATCGAATACACACCATCCGTCGAGTGTTTTGACCCAAAGCCACGAACCGATCGGCGATGCTTCGCAGCCTCCGTTTTCTCTGTTTGCTCCTGTGAAAAATTCCGAGGGGTTCCTGCCAAGCGAAGTCGTCCGTGACCCAAGCGTGGCTTGCCCGTGGGCGATGGGACGGATACAAGCGCACCGCACCGCTTGGAAACCATGAGAACCCACTTCGTCGGTCCCTTCCCCGCGCCGGCCCGCGCCGCGCTCGTCCTCGCCTCCCTGCTCCTGCCCGCCGCGGCGGGTTTCGCGGAGTCGGACGACTTCGATGACGGCAACGACACCGGGTGGACCCACTACTCGCCGCTGACGCCGTTCGGAGCCGGGGCGGCCTATACGTTTCCGTCCGGTGCCTACCGGGTCAAGGCCCCGCCAAGCCCTGCCCCGGCGCAGGTCGGACCGCAAAGGGCCGGCAGCCTGCGCCCGACCTCGTATGATCGCGCGCTATTGGCGGTGGACATCCTGAACTGGGACGACGCCATCAACCAGTCGCTCGGCCTGATCGCGCGCGTCTCCAACCTCGGTCTCGGGACCAGCAACGGCTACACCTACAACTACAACACCAAGTCCGGGTACCACCAACTCACGCTGGTGCTCGGCGAAACCCCGCTCAGCCAAATCGACGAGTCCCCCTTCCGGCTCGATGTCACCCGGCACTACCGGATGGTGTTCACGCTCGTCGACGACAAGATCCTCGGGCAGACGTTCTCGGCGACGAACGGCGTCGTGCCCCTGCATTCCGTGTTCGGCCGGAACGCGCTCTACGACGCCGGCACCGCGGGCGTGTTCGCGTTCGCGCTCGACGCCACCGGGCCCATCGACGCGCGCTTCGACAATTACTCGGCGACGGTTCCGGACAAGATCCGCGCGACGATCCTCGACGCCTCGCCCGCGGTCGGGGAGCAACCGCCCGACCCCATCGCCACGGTGGTGGTCCGGCTGGCGAGCCTCGAGACGTCCGTGCAAACCGCATCCATCAAGCTCGAGATCGACGGGCAACCGGTGGCCTACCAATTGGGGAACACGGACCCGACCTTCGTGCTCACCCATACTCCCGCCGCCCCGCTGCCGGCCAACGCGGCGCACACGGCGCGCGTCACGTTCACGGACGACGACGGCGACCAAACGTTTTCATGGCCGTTCGGTGCCCCGGCCGTCGTTGCCGTGCCCGCTACGCTCGTCGGCTCGCCCGACTTGGCAGGAACATTCCAGAAAGAGAACGCGGCCGTTTTGGACGCGGGGGGCAAACACTTCACGATCCCGATCGGTCCCGGGCAAAGGTTCTTCCGCGTGCTGGACTCCGTCGGCCGGAAGATCTCCGGCTTCAAACGCACCGGGGATTCCCTTGAGATCGCATTCGAGTGACGCGACACGACGACGTGGACCGTCTCAGCCGTATCCATGCAGTAAGAACTCGATTGGGTATCACGCCAAGGCGCCAAGAATCCAAGCATTCCCGACCGAGCCGGGACGGAACCCTGCGGTCGCGGCATGGGAATCCTCTCACGCCAAGGGGGACCAAGGCCGGCCAAAGCGACATGAAGCTGGATCGGGAGGCGCTCATCGAATCTCACCGTTCGGTGAAATGATACCCCGGCGGATGCGGCCCCCTTGGATGGCCTTGGCCTGCCTTGGCGTGAAATAATTCCGCTACCGCGACTACATCGATCCGGTTCAGGCCGGATCGCGGCGATCGGGCTGGTTTCCCGACTCGAGCAACGGGGAAAGGTTCTGGTTGCCCTCCGCCATCCCGCGGAGCGACGGATCGAGTTCGAGCGCCCGGTGGATGAGTCGCCGCGCTTCCCCGCGACTTCCGAGGATCGCCTCGTAGCAGGCGAGGTGGAAATTCCAGAGCCCGTTTTCGCGCGCCGCGACGGGAGCCTGGAGCAAGGCCCGCCGGCATTCGTCGACACGGGCCATTTCGTAGAGGCAACAGCCCCACGCGATGAATCGATCGACGTCCGCGCCCTCGCACTGGCATAGGCGGGCGCAGGCGCGCGACGCGTCGTCCCAACGGCCGAGGTGCTGGCAAAGGACGAGCCGGAACTCGAGGACTTCCTCCGCGTCGCGGAATTCCTCCGGGATGGATTCGAGCTCCCGGAGCGCGTCTTCGGCCATCCCCAGCTCGAAATATCCGACCGCGGCCTCGAGCGTCAGGTTGAACTTCGAAAACGGCACGGGCGAACCTGCCACCGACTCGATTCCGCACAACCGGGGCATTTGATGCGCGGCACGCGGGATTCAAGGGTCCGGCGCGAGGCGCCGGGATCCCTTAGTGCGCGTCGGGCGCGTTGTCGATGCAGCCGAACTTCGCGAAGACCACCAGGAGCACCACCACCGTGACGGCGAGGACCGCCACGCCCTGCCCGTTGGCGGCACGGGCCACGCCGACGACGATCGCAGCGCCCTCCGCCAAGAAAAACAACAACGCTCCCAATGCTTTCATTCGCGGCGAGCGTATCGGGATTCCGACGGACGACAAGCCCCGCGACCAATTCCCCTCGCTTGCGGGCGCATCCGGACACTGCCGCGGTTCAGCCAGAGGAACTCAAAACATTTTACAGAAGGTAACGGAGGTAACGAAGCCTTCGTCGGGCTTGCTGCCCCATGGAACGACCCGCGGGTTTGCCCTTTTCGGCGAAAGGGCGTCGCGGAGGACCTTTTGTCACGGCTGGCGAAGGGCTCGCGCCAAGCCGCGGAGAAGGCAAAGAGCGAGCCTTTGTTGCCTTCGTTGCTTTTTGTAAAAAGTCCCAAGTCCTGTTGGAAAAACGGGGCAGTGTCCGGATGCGCCCCAGGACGCCTTCCGGCCCGCTTGGCTGTTCGTTGATCCCCCTTGGCGTGAAACAGTTCCCGTTCCCAGAACGAAACGTTCGGGCTCAAACGTCTTTGGCATTCCACCGCTCGCCCGCGCGCAGGACCCGGAACGCCTGCCCCAAGTCCTGGCAGCTCGCGACGAACTCGTCCGGCGACGCCGTGTTGAACTCGAACAGGTCGTAGTGGCACGGCACCGCGATCCGCGCGCCGATCTCCCGCGCCAACCCCGCCGCTTCCCTGCCCCACAGGTTGCCCGACACGCGGCGTTCCGGCCCACGGCCGTTGATCGGCAGCAGCGCGACGTCGATCCGCTCCGAGCGCAACGCCCCGGCCATTCCTTCGAACGGAATCGTGTCGCCCGAGTGATAGATCGCGTGCGCGCCCGTCCGGACGACGAATCCCAGACACAGCAGACGACCGTCGGCATCGCGATCCAACCGCTCGTGCGCCGCCGGCACCGCGCGGAACGAGAATCCCATGGCCTCGGTTTCCGTCGGGGCGCCCGCCGCGTTGCCCGTCGTGGGCGCGTCCAACCCGACGACGCGTTCGTCCGGCAGACCGCTCCGTTGCCGCGCAACGACGCGGATCGACTCCGGACACACCAGCACGAGGCGCGGATTCGCCGCGGCCAACGGTCCCAGCGTTTCCGAATCCAGATGATCGGTGTGGACATGGCTCGCGGTCACGACATCGACGAAATCGAGCCGGCCCGGATCGACGACGCGTTCCGTCATGCGCACGTGGGGCTTGTCGGTCGCCGCGTATTTTTGGGTCAACGAATCCGACAGGTATGGATCGAGCAGAAGGAACCGGCCGGCTACGTGGACCAGATAACCGCTTTGCCCAAGCCACCAATAGTGCGGGCCGGGCCCGGCCTTTCCGGAGCGAACCTCGGCGACGTCGGCGAGGAACGCGTCGTCCCGGAGCGCGGGACGGATCATGCGAGGCCGAGTTCGCGGCGAACGATCCGTGCGCCCGCCACCATGGCGTCGAGTTTGCGGCGCGCGGCCCACCGTGCCGTTTGGCTCAGGCCGCAATCCGGCGCGACGACCAACCGCTCCGCGGGCACGTGCGCGAGGCACGCACGGATGCGCGAGGCGACATCCTCCGGTGTCTCGATGTAATAGCTCTTCACGTCGATCACGCCGACGGCGACGTCCATGCGCGCGGCGATGTCGGCGATCAACGGCAGTTCGGCGAACTCGCGGCTCGCCATCTCGACGTGCATCTCGTCGCAATGGAAACTCAGGAAGGCCGGGAACATGGGCGCGATCCGGCGCGGCCCGACCGCACGCGCCTTGTAGTTGCCAAAGCAGAGATGGGTGCAGACTCGTGTCCTGCCGGCGACCGTCGCGACGGTTCGGTTGAAGAGATCGACGAACCGCGCGGGATCCTCCCGGTGCGCGTAACAACTCATCGAGGGCTCGTCGACGCTGATCTCGGTGCAGCCCGCGGCGACGAGTTCCTCGAGTTCGCGGCGCACGATCGGCAACAGCGCCTCGGCGACGGCCCATCGATCCGCGCATCCAACCTCCGGATTCGGAACCAGGCGTCCGCTCAGCGTGTAGGGTCCCGGCACCGACGCCTTCAGGGTGACGCCCGCCTTCGGCGTTCCCTCCCCCACGAGACCGCTGAGCCGCCGGAATTCCGCGACCGCGCCGAGTCCCGACGGCGCCTCGAGGGGCGCGACGATCGCATGTCGTCCGCGTTGGTCGTGCGCCGGCGGACCGAAGCGACGCGGCGAGGCCGACTCCATCGCGATCCCGCGGATGTGGCCGTAGAACGAGAGGTTGAAATCGAGACGGGTCTGCTCGCCGTCGGTCACCACGTCGAGACCCGCGGCGACCTGGTCGTGGAGCGCGGCGA
Organism: Verrucomicrobiota bacterium; assembly: GCA_025363585.1. Lineage (GTDB taxonomy): Bacteria > Verrucomicrobiota > Verrucomicrobiia > Limisphaerales > UBA9464 > UBA6176. The sequence continues at coordinate 17,528 of JANYDN010000116.1, forward strand.
CGACGGCATCGCGTTGCAATTCGGCGAGGTCGTCCGGGCCGAAGCGGTCGAGTTGGGTCGAGGCGAGTTCGAGCCATCCGGGGAACGGATAACTGCCGATGACGGACGTGCGGATGGGATTCGATTTCATGGAGGCGCGGCGAACGGACGCTAACGCGGGATCCATTCGAATCCCAGCGCGGTGTGGTTCGGGGCGCACCCACGCATTCCGTTTCACGTTTCGCGTCCGGGATGCTGGACTTGCCGCCGATGCACGTGGTTCTCCTCGAGCCGGAAATCCCGCCCAACACGGGCAACATCGCGCGACTCTGCGCGGGCACGGGCTCAACACTTCATCTCGTGGAACCGCTCGGCTTCGACCTCGACGAGCGCAGTCTCCAGCGCGCCGGCATGGATTACTGGAAACTTGTCCGCTGGCAGCGGTGGCGCGATTGGGATGCCTTCATGGCGGCGCGTCCCGCGGGCTCGCGCTTTTGGTTCGTCGAACAAGGCGCGCCGCGGGCCTACCACGCCGTCGCGTTCGGGCCGGACGACCATTTGGTCTTCGGCCGGGAATCCGCGGGACTTCCGAAAAGCCTGTTGGAGTCGAACCCCGCGCAGTGGATCGACATCCCGATGCCGAATGGCGCCGCGCGATCGCTCAACCTGTCGAACTGCGTGGCGATCGTGTTGTTCGAGGCGCTCCGCCAGACGGGCTTTTCAGCGGCCCCTTCTTGAGACAACCCAACCTGCGTGGCTGACGGCGGCCCTGCCGTCATCGAGACCCCGCACGGCCTGAACTTCCTCTCATCCCGCCTTGCCCAGAAGTGGCACCGCGCCGGTGCCACCCACCGTGGCCTCGGCCTCAGCCTGCGTGGGTGACGGCGGCCCCGCCGTCACCGGGGCTTTCCACAGCCTGAACTTCCCGGAAGTGGCACCCGGGCCGGTGCCACCCACCCTGGCCTCGGCCTGAACCTGCGTGGGTGACGGCGGCCCGCCGTCACCGAGACTTTCCACAGCCTAAACTTCCTCCCGTCCCGGCTTGCCCAGCAGTGGCACCGGGCCGGTGCCACCCACCGTGGCCTTGGCCTCAACCTGCGTGGGTGACGGGGTCACTCGTACACCATCCGGATCTTGCCCCCGATCATCGAAACCGACGCGATGCGAATGCCGGGCGCGCCCGACAATCGGTACACCCTTCCCGGCGCGTCGGCGTCGCACACGATCACGCGCGCGACGGGGTCGTGCGATACCGGGACGATTTCATGGAAGGACGGCGGCCATGCATCGCTCGCTTCCACCCGCGCGCGCGGCGGTGCCGATGCCAACGCCGTGTCCAGCCACGCCCGCCGTGCCGCGACGCGCGTGCAATAGAAACCCGCCGAGGCGCCGAGCGTGTCCGGCGGGATTTGGACCCAGACGCCGGCGTCGTTTTGGTAGTACAGCCCGGCCCCATCGTAGAGGGCCGCGTTGAAGTCGGTGCCCGTCGCGGAAAACCGGAACGGCCCGTCGACGGCATAGTTGATCGCCGCCAAACGCCAGCCCCCGGCCCGATGCACGAAGACCGGCCCACCCGAATCGCCGAGCGAAAGGGCGCACTCGTCCGCACCTTGGCCCGCGTCGAAATTCGCCGCCAACAGCGGTCCGCGCCCACCGCTCTGCGTGTTGTCGTACAACGTGTACACCGTGTTGGTGCCCCAGCGCAGCAGGGCGTCGGACGGACCCCACCGCCATCCCGCCGCGTGCGAACCGCCGGGCAGGTCGACCGTCAAAACGGCCCCGCGTTGCGTTCCGCGACCGAACACCACGAGCCCGTCGCCGGTCGCGACGTCCGTCTCGTCGATGGTCGCCTTCCGCGCGAACTCGCCGCACACGTGCCACACGCGGAGATCCGACGCCGGGTCGATCGTGAAACCCGTCGTCCGGTAATCCTGCCCGTCGAAGCGGAAGTTCTGGCCCACGGTCCCGCCGATATGGGAGGCGGTGACGAACGACGACGGCCCGATCGGGGTGCCGCAGAACGCGCCGAACGTGCCGATCCATTGCCAGCCGGAGTCCTGCAAGGCGCCCGTCGGTGCCGCGGTGTTGGCATCGGGATCGGACGTTCCCATGAGGATGATCGCGAAGGAACGCGTCGCCATGAGGACGAACGCCGCGACCATCGCCAATCGCATCGGGGTCTTGCTCGACATGTCATTCCGTTCGGAGCAATTCGCGGGCCGCGTCCGGCCGGAACCATTCAATGGGAGAACAGGAGGTCCTCACGCCAAGGGGAGCCAAGGCCGGCCAAAGCGCCACGAAGGTGGATTGGAAGTCCCTCATCGCATCCACCGTTTGTTGAAATGATATCCACCGGAATTGGCCCCCTTTGATAACCTTGGTCCGGCTTGGCGTGAGATGATTCCCCTGCCGTGACTTCTCACCGGGATTCCATCACCACGTTCGCGTAGATCCGCATCTCGCCGGTGCGAATCAGTCCGGTGGCGCCGGGGACCCGATCCTTGAACCGCGGGTGCGGCTCGAATTCCGGCGTCCGGCCGCCGAGTGACTCCACGAACTCGGCGAGCACCGAGGACGGGTTGTGCGCGTTGAATTCGCCGGCCATCCAAACCGCGCCGGGTTTCCACGCGGACACGATCGCCGCCAGGACCTGCGGCACCGACGGCACGCCCGCGACGAGCGCGAGGTCGATCTCCTCGATGCCCTCCCACGACGGGAACATCGCGTCCGCGATCACGATGCGATTGGTGTGGCGCACGCGCCCGAGGAGCGCGAGGAGCCGGGGATTCAACAGGCGTGTCTGGAGCATGGGGGATTTTACTTTAGATCGATTCCCGTCCTTCGAGGCCGAGCAGGTAATGGAAAACCAGGTCGGGAAGATCGAGTGAATAGCCGCCCTCGAGGATCGAGAACACCGGGACGCCGAGCGACCGGACGCTCCTGCCCAACCACAGGAAATCCTCGCGCTCGAGCGTGCCGTTGGCCAACGGGTCGCCGCGATAGGCATCGAATCCCGCGGACACCCCGACCAACCCGGGCTTCGACTCCGCCACGCGTTCGAGTGCCTTCGTGAAAGCCGCGCGCCACGCCGGACGCGGCGTGCCGGGCGCGACGGGAAAGTTGAAACAGTTGCCACCGACGTCCGCGGTGCCCGTCCCGGGATACGCCGGATGCTGGTGCACCGACACGAACGTCGTTCCCTCCTTGCCCGAGAGGATGTCCTCGGTGCCGTTCCCGTGGTGCACGTCGAAATCGAACACCGCGACGCGCGCCACGCCGCGGGCGCGGGCCTCGAGCGCGGCCAACGCCATCGTCGAGAGATAGCAGAAGCCCATCGCGCGGTGACGCGTCGCGTGGTGGCCCGGCGGACGCATGAGGCCGAACGCGGGTTCGCCCGCGAGCGCGAGTCCCACCGCCCGGAACGCGGCGCCCACCGAACGACGCGCATGCTCCGCGATCCCCGGGAGGTAACGAGTGTCGGCATCGAAATCCTCCTCGACCGCGAGCCGGCGCAGATGCTCGGCCGAATGTCCGCGCAGCAGTTGGGAATCCTCCACCGGCGCGGGCTCGGCCCAGGCGAGCGGCAACGATTTCTGCAGCTTGAGGAGATCGACCGTCCGCCCGACGCGTCCCGGCCGCTCGGGATGCCCCTGCGTCCGGTACTCCGTGCAGCGCGGATCCGTGATGATGGTCACGCCGCTGAACTAACCCGGAATCGCGCGGGATACCAGAGCGGGAATCGGTGGGAAGATGGGCGTGGGTGACGGCGGCCCTGCCGTCACCGGTGGGGTTGGGCGTGGGTGATGGCGGCCTCGCCGTCACCGGTACGAGCGAAGTGAAGTGAGTCGGTCTGCGGAGCCTGTCGCAAACTGTCGACGTCTTCGCGCTCCGAGGGTTGTCGGGAAGATCCCGTGAGAACGGTGACGGCAGGGCCGCCGTCACCCACGCCGGCCCCCTTTGGGGTCCAGCCCCTTCCTCAGTCTTGCGACAATCCGCGGTTGGCCCGCCTCCTGCCTCTCCTCGGGTCGCGACCGGTCCCCGCAGAGCGCTGCAAGTGGGACCCGAGTCGCAACGGAAATCCGATCCATGAAAACGCACGGTTCCATCGTTGGTCGCTGGTCGTTCCTGGTCCTGGTGGTGCTTGGGCTGACGTCGGTGTTCCCGATGTCCGGCGCGGGTGTCGTCCGGCGGGGGGCACGGCCGGCGAACGCGGGGATCACGCCCGTGGACACCGTCGGTTTCATGGTTCCCGGAATCCCGGTTTCGGAAGGGGATTCCGCGGTGTCGGTGACCGTCACGCGAATCGGCGTCGGTACCGGCACGGCCAGCGTGCACGTGGTCTCGGTGCCGGGGACGGCGTCGACCGGCAGCGACTTCCCCGCGATCGATACCTTCCTGGTATTCCCTCCCGGCATTTTCACGCGGACGGTTTTTGTCGGCGCCGTGGGCGACCTGAAGACCGAGGGACCCGAAAGCTATTCGCTCCAACTCCTCGATCCCATCGGTTGTCAGATCGGGTTCGGGTCCACGACGGTGTTCATCTCCGACACGTCCACGACCCCGATCGTGATCCCGGTGCCGGATGTGTTTCGCTTCGATCCGGCGGGCCCGATCGGCATCGACGAAGGCGCGGCCCCGAATTTGGTTTCGGTCGTCCGCGATGGGCCGGCAACCAACTCGGCGTCGGTCGAAGTCGTGTTCGACGCCGGCAGCGCGACGCCCGGATCGGATTTCCCGCCGACCGACGTGGTCCTGCTTTTTCCGCCGGGAGTCACCAGCCAGCCGGTCGCCGTGAGCGCGATGGCCGACTTTCTCACGGAAGGTTCGGAGGGATTCGTGCTGCGCCTTGCAAACCCCATCGGCGCGCAGATCGGGATCGGACTCCTCTCCGTGCAAATCAACGACACCTCGTTGAATCCGACGTATATCCCTCCCGCCGACTTCCTGGGATTCGCGGCGGTGGGCGGCGTGTCGATCGACGAGGGATCGTTGCCCACGATGCTCGCGGTCGTCCGGTCGGGGCCCGCGACGAACTCCGCGTCCGTGACCGTCGTTTTCGTCCCGGGCACCGCGCTCGAGGGACTCGACTACCCCTTGGCGACGTTTCCCCTGGTGTTCCCGCCGGGCGTCACGTCGCAATTGTTTCCGGTCTTCGCGTTCGCCGACCTGCTGACTGAAGGGCCCGAGCAATTCTCCGCGATGCTCGCCGGCGCGGTCGGCGCGCAGATCGGCAACGGACTCCTGTCCGTGCAGATCAACGACACCTCGTTGAATCCCACAAATCTTCCGCCAGCGGACGTTCTTGGATTCGCGACTCCGGGCATCTCGATCGACGAGGGTGCGTTGCCGACGATGGTCAACGTGGTCCGCGTCGGTCCCGCGACGAACTCGGCGTCGGTGACGGTCGCGTTTGTACCGGGCAGCGCGACCCCGGGATTGGACTACCCGGCGACGACGCTGGCCCTGCTGTTCGCGCCCGGCGTTCTTTCGCAGTCCGTCCCGGTGTCCGCGTTTGCCGATCTTTTGACGGAAGGCCCCGAGCAATTCTCCGCGCAACTCTCGAACGTCGTCGGCGCGCAGATCGGCAACGGGCTGCTCTCCGTGCAGATCAACGACACGTCGCTGAACATCACGAACCACACGGCCGATCTCGAGCTCGCGGCCACGCTCGTTCCACCCGGCCCGGCGCTCGTCGGAGACACCGCGTCGCTGGGAATCACCGTCTTCAACCGCGGACCGGACGCCGCCGCCAACGTGTCGGTTCGCGCGGCGTTGCCCGCGGGCTGGAGCCTCGTCGCCCTCCCGCCGCTTCCGTTCCCGCAGACCTATGATCCCTCGACCGGCCTGTGGTTCCTGGGACAACTCTTCCCGGGCGAGACCCGCGTCCTCGCGCTTCCACTCCGCGCGGACGCGCCGGGCGAGTCCACCGTGCCGATCGAGATCGTCGGGTCGTCGCTGCCGGATCCCGACTCGGTCCCGAACAACGGCAACGCGGCCGAGGACGACATCGGTTTCGTCTTCTTCAAGGTGCCGGATCCGTCGGCGGACCTCCGCGTGCTGAAGACCTCGTCCGTCGCGACGTCGGAGATAACCGGCAAGGTCACCTTCGAGATCGTCGTCGAGAATCTCGGGCCCGACGACGCGAAGGACATCAAAGTCACCGACACGTTGCCCGTCGGCCTCGACATCGACTCGGTAGCGGAGCCCTTTGGCACCACGTTCGTCAAGGCGACCGGAATCTGGTCCGTGCCTAAGCTCGCGAACGGAGCGAAGGAAACGCTCAAGGTCGTGGTGAAGACGGCCACCGGCGGCGGCACTTTCACCAACCGCGTCGCCATCACGGCCGCAGCGCCGAAGGATCCCGTCGCCGCCAACAACAAGGCCGAGGCCGCGGTCGTGTACGTGGGCTACACCGCGTGCGGCGTCGCCACCGTGTGCAACGAGGGCACTCCCCTCTACAACGCCAACGCCCTGGTCACGCTCGAGAAGGGACCGCTCAAACTCAACCTCCGCACCGGACCCCAGGGCGGGTTCTGTTTCAGCAACCTCGTTGCCGGCGACTACAAGGTCACCATCGTGGCGGCCGATCCGGCGAGCGGCATCCTGCCCTTCACCGACACGATCACGGTCGACGCCACGCCGTCGCCCAATCTCTTCGAGGCGAAGCGCCGCTTGATCGTGGGCCGCGTCACCTTCGGTCCCGGCGGCACCGGGATCGCAGGCGTCACCGTCGAGGCGGTGGGCGGCGGCAAAACGATCTCGGCGAAGACCGACGCGCAGGGGAACTATCGCTTCGAGAAGCTCGACGAGATCGAGTACACGGTGGCGCCGAAGGCTCCCGACGCCGGGGCCTACAAGCCCGCCAAGGTGGTCGTGGACTTCACGGGCTTCCCGCTCCCCTGCCCCGGGCGCGCCGACTTTGATCTCCAGGGAACGCTCTCGATCTCCGGCCGGCTCAACGCGTGCGCCGCGAATGGATTCATCATCCCGAACGCCACCCTCACGCTGAACGTCGACGGCGAGAAGACGGGCCGGACCACCAAGGCGGGGCTCGATGGCAAATACATCTTCACCAATTTGCCGCCCGGAAAATACGTGGTCACGCCGACCTCGCCCGCGTTCACGTTCGCGCCGCTTTCGAAGGACATCACGCTCAAGAAGGACAATGTCGCGGCCAACTTCATCGGCAACCCGGGCAACATCATCGCCGGCCGCGTGATGGGCGCGAACAAGGCCGCGTTCCCCGGCGTGTCCGTCGATCTCTTCCTGGGCAACGCGGCGTTGCCCACCGCCACCGTCACGACCGACGCCGACGGCGAGTTCAAGTTCGCCGCGCAGGCCAACGGGATTTGGGCCGTCATACCCAAGCCACCCGAGGCGGGCATCGTTTTCAACCCGGCGCGCTTCGTCATCACCCTGGGCGGACCGAACCCGACCTGCGTCACGTATCCGGTGTTCATCGCCAACCGCAACGCCGTCGAGTTGGTCGCGCTCGAACTCAACCAGGTGGTCCAGGATTGGCAGAACTCCGTCCCGCTCGTCGCCAACAAGTCCACCGTGATCCGCGCGCACCTGAAGCCGGCCGGCACCAACAAGACGTCCGTCTCCGTCGGCGACGTCCGGCTGGTCGTCGAGCGCGACGGCAAGCTGGTGACGCGGCTCCAACCGCTCAAGCAGCCCATTCTCGTCCGTCCCGATTACGACGCGGACAAGGTGCGCACCAATTGGGAACACAGCTTCAACTTCGTCCTCGATGCGGCGGACGCGAAGGGCGAGATGACCTTCACCCTCGAGTGGACCCGGGGGTTGCTCACGACGTATCGCGATCCCCAGGGAAAGCAGACCGCCGTGCGCAACAACGCGACCACGGCGAAGTTCGAGGCGGTCAAGCCCATCAAGCTCCGCTGGGTCGAGGTGACGTGGTCGCTGGGCGGCAAGGACCACACGCCGAGCAAGGCGCAACTCCAGGAGCAACTGGTGCGGCTGCGCGCCGGGCTTCCCACGCCCAACCTTCCCTCGCCCGCCGGCGCGGATCTGACCAGCGTCACGTGGGGAATCCCGAAGGGCATGGATCCGGGCGACCTCCTCAACACGCCGGAGGACGTGGAGAAACTCCGCGCGAGCCTGCAACGCGCGATCCAGAAGAAGCGCGCCGACGAGCTGCTCGGCGGGCGCGACCCGACGATCTACTACGGCGTCCTCGTCGACACGGTGATCACCGGCCAGGCCGGCGGCATCGGCGGCACCACGGCCTTCGGCGACATCACCCAGGAACCCGACCGCGACCGCAATCTCCCGACGCATGAGATCGGCCACGTGCTGGGTCGTCACCA
>JANYDN010000118.1 GCA_025363585.1 Verrucomicrobiota bacterium
CGACGGCGCGTCGAAGTTCGCCATGAACGTCGGCACCTGCGTCCGCCGCCGTTGCAGGAACACCGACCGCGAGAACGCCTCGGGCTTCGCCTCGTCCACCGTCACCTCGCCGTCCCCGTCGCGCGGCGTCGGCACGTACGGCCCGCCCGCCTTCGGCCCGAGCACGCCCGACACCGACAGCATCGCGTCGCGCACCGTCTCCGCGTCGAGACGACGCACCGGGTATCGCCACGACAACCGGTTCTCCGGATCGCGCGCCAACGCGTCCGCCCGCGGGGACGACGACCGACGGAACGCCGCCGACCCGAGGATCGCGCGGTGCAGCGCCTTCTGGCTCCATCCCGATTCCACCAACTCCGACGCGAGCCATTCCAACAACTCGCGGTTCGCGGGCGGCGCGCCGCTCAGCCCGAGGTTTTCCGGCGTCGACACGAGGCCCGTGCCGAAATAGTGCATCCACACGCGGTTCGCCGTCACGCGCGCCAACAACGCCGACTGCCGCGAGCCCTGCTCCAACACCCACGCCGCCCAGGCCGCTCGTCGTCCCGTCGTGCGCGACGTCGCCACGGGCTTGGCGGACGCCCTGGACAAAAACGCCGGGAACGACGGCTCCACCGCCTCGCCCGGCGTCTTGTGGTTCCCGCGCTTCAACAAATGCACCTCCGGCGCCTCGGACTGCATGTCCGTCGTCCACGCGATGCGTCCGGGCTTTGGCACGCGCGCCGACGCGATGCGTTTGTTCGACTTCTCGAATGCGGTCTGCCGGCCCACCGCCTCCTTCCGGAATGCCGCGTCCGCCGCCGCCCATGCCGCGTCGCCGTCGCGCGAGGCCTCCACCGTCACGTTGTCCACCACGAAGCTCCGCCCGCAGCAGTACTCGAACGCGAATCCGCCCGGGGGCAATTCGTCCGCCTTGAGCTTCAACGACGCCCCGTCGACGACGCCGTCCACCAGATGCTCGAGCACGAACTCGTCGTCGCCCGCGCGCGTCACCCGCACGCCATAGCTATGTCCCGCCGTATAACCCGTCGCACCGATGTTCCCGCGGCTCTTCGAATCCTTCCCGGGATAATCCACGTGGACCGCCGTCGCCCCACCCGGATTGCCATCGATGAGAATGTTCCCGCCCTCCACGGCCGAGCTGTCGTCGAAATCGTGCGCGGCGATGATATAACCAATGCGTTCCGCCGCGTTGCCTTGGTCGTCCAATCGCATCGCGACGAGATCGAAGGTCGCCTGGATCCACGCGCCCTTGCGCGGCGGTCGCCACTCGAACCGCGGTTTCGCGCACAACCATTTGTCGCCCGCGCCGCCGCCCTCCTTCAACCGCAGCACGCCGTCCCGAACGCGTGCCGACGGGGCCTCTTCGGAATCCAGATGCACCGGCGGGCTTCCCGCGGGCTTGTCGTCGCCCGGTGCCGTGTCCGACCACCGCGTCGACAAAGGTTCTGCGGAATCAAAGGCATCCTCGAACAACACCTCGCCGCGCGGCCGGTGCGCGCGCATCCACTCGGCCCACTCGCTCCGCAACGCGGCTTGCTCGGCATCAAGGCGGCGCTCGCCCACCTGCCATGAGTCGAGCTCGCCCGGGAGGTTTGCCTGCACCACGCGGTCCTGCGGCTTCGTCCATTTCTCGATGTTGAACGCCGGATATAGGAACGACTGGAACGAATAATAGTCACGCTGCGACACCGGCTCGAATTTGTGGTCGTGGCATTTCGCGCACTGCACCGTCAGGCCCAGCAGGCACGAGCCCATGATCTGCATCGACGATTCCAGCGCATAATAGCGGTCCGTGCGCACCTCGTCGGGATTGCCGTCGCTCTCGCCCGACCCGTCCTGGCCATTGCGGAGGAAATGCGTCGCCTCCAACAAGTCCACGGTCTCCGGCGTCGCCGTCTCGCCCGGCTTCCATGCCGTCAACTCGTCGCCGGCGATCTGTTCGCGCACGAATCGATCGAAAGGTTTGTCGCCATTGACCGAGCGGATCACGTAGTCGCGGTAGCGAAAGGCGAGCGGCCGGTCGGTGTCCGCGTTGAAGTAACCGTTGGAATCCGCATAGCCCGCCGCGTCCAGCCAGTGCTGCGCCCAACGCTCGCCGTGGTGCGGCGACGCGAGGAAGCGTTCCGTCATCCGCTCGTAGGCGTCGGTCCGCGGATCGGATGCGTATTCGGCGATCTCTTCCGGCGTGGGCGGCAGCCCTGTCAACACCATCGCCACCCGCCGCACCAG
>JANYDN010000157.1 GCA_025363585.1 Verrucomicrobiota bacterium
CGCTCCCGGCTCGAAGCCGGCCTGAGCGCCCAACGCATCTTCCAGGACCTCCGTTCCGAGTTCGCCTTCGCCGGCTCCTACCAGGCCGTCAAACGCTTCGTCCATCGCCTCAAGGCCACCCAACCCGAGCGCGTGTGGCGCGTCGAGGTCCAGCCGGGCGAGGAGGCCCAGGTCGATTTCGGCACCGGCGCCCCCATCCTCCAGCCCGACGGCTCCCGCCGCCGCTCCTGGGTGCTGCGCGTCGTCCTGAGTCATTCCCGCCGCGGCTACAGCGAGGCCGTCCTGCGGCAGGACACCGAGTCCTTCCTGCGCTGCGTCGAGAATGCCTTCCGCCATTTCGGCGGCGTTCCCCGGACCCTCAACCTCGACAATCTCAAGGCCGCCGTCCTCCACTTCGATTGGGCCGACCCCGAGCTCAATCCCAAGTTCCGCGATTTCGCCCGCCACTACGGCGTCGCGCTGATGCCCTGCAGGCCCCGCACCCCGGAGCACAAGGGCAAGGTCGAGCGCGGCATCGGCTACGTGAAGAACAACGCCCTGGCCGGCCGCTCCTTCGGCTCCATCGCCGGCGAAAACGAAGCCCTCCGCCATTGGGAAGCCACCGTCGCCGACGTCCGCATCCACGGCACCACCAAGCGCCAGGTCCTCCAGCGCTTCGCCGGGGAGCAACCCCATCTCCTGCCGTTGCCACACTCGCTCTTCCCCTGCTTCCGCGAGGCCCAGCGCACCGTCCACCGCGACGGCTTCGTCGAGATCGACAAGGCCTACTACGAGGCCAAGGCCGAATACATCGGCACCCGGATCTGGGCCCGCTGGGATGCGCGCGAGGTCCGCCTCTTCAACGATCGGCTGGAGCCCATCCGCGTCCACCGCCGGCTCGAGCCCGGCCAATTCACCCGCACTCTCGGCATCGGCGGCGGCCATGGCTCGATCCAGTCCAACCTCGACTACTGGCTCGCCCGCGCCGCCGACCTCGGGCCCTCCTGCGCGGAGTGGGGCCGGGAACTGTCCCGCCAACGCGGCTTCGAATCCATCCGCTCCCTCATGGGGCTGGCCCGCCTGCTGGACACCAGCTCCCACCGCCTCCTCAACCAGGCCTGCGCCGAGGCCACCCGCCGCGGTGCCTGGCGCCTGCGCGACGTGCGCGCCCTGCTCGGTGCCCGGGAAAGCCAACCCCACTTCGCTTTCGCGGAAAGCCATCCCCTGATCCGCGATCTCAACGAATACGGGATCTTCATCAAAACCCACTGCCAGACATGAACCAGCCACTCGTCCAAACCCTCCGCAAACTCCGCCTCTCGGGCCTGCTCTCCAGTCTCGAACTGCGCCTCCAGGAAGCCACCACCCACGCCATCGGCCACGAGCAATTCCTCGAACTCATCCTCCAGGACGAACTCAACGTCCGGGGCCAGCGCCTCGTCGAGAAACGCCGCAAGGACGCCGCCTTCCGCGACACCAAGAGCCTCGAGGACTTCGACTGGGCCTTCAACACCGGCGTCAAGCGCTCCCAGATCTACCAACTGGCCACCTGCGCCTTCGTGCGCGAACGCCGCGATCTGCTCTTCCTGGGGCCGCCGGGGCTCGGCAAGAGCCATCTGGCGCAGGCCCTGGGACTCCAGGCCATCAAGGCCGGCTTCGCCGTCCTCTACCGCTCCATCTTCGATCTCGTCCGCGATTCCAGGCCGAGCAATCCCCCGCCGAGTTGGACCGCCTCCTCCAGCGCCATCTCAAGGCCGAGTTGCTGATCATCGACGACATGGGGCTCAAGACCCTGCCGCCCAAAGCCGGCGAGATCCTCTTGGAACTGGTCATGCGCCGGTACGAGAACCGCTCCACGCTCATGACCTCCAACCGACCCATCGAGGAATGGGGCAAGCTCCTCAACGACGTCCCCGCCGCCTCCGCGATCCTCGACCGCTTCCTGCACCACGCCGAGGTGGTGCAATTCACGGGAAAATCCTACCGCATCGACAGCGCGGCGCGCGCGCAGAAGAACGGCGGCCTGACGGCCGGGGGGAAACGATGAGTTTTGCGCTTTGGCCAAGGCTTGCACGGGGGCGCCGAAGA
>JANYDN010000182.1 GCA_025363585.1 Verrucomicrobiota bacterium
ATTGATGGGCGAAGGATGCGTGGGACAGATCCCGGAGATCCTGGACGGCGACGCGCCGCACGCGCACCGGGGATGCGACGCGCAGGCGTGGGGCGTGACGGAGGCGTTGAGGGTTTGGAGGGAGTTGGAGGGAGGGGGAGTTTCAAGTTTCAAGTTTTCAGTTTGAAGCCGGCCCACCTCGTGGCGGCGGTCGTGAGACCGTGGACCTCGCCAATTCGGCGGAAGGCGTGGGGAGGGGGGGAGTTTCAAGTTTTCAGTTTCAAGAGTCGCCGAGCTTCACCCGACGCAGGCGGGACGCCCGCGAATACCGCAGGCGGGGACGCCCGCGCTACGACGTGCTTCGCGCAGGCGGGGACGCCCGCGCTACGTTCGTTTCGGCCTCTTCAAACTTGAAACTGAAAACTTGAAACTCTCCCGCCCCAGCACGGGACTGGCGGAAGGGCGGCGGGCTCGGTAGAAAAGGCGGCGTGAACTTTCCCTCGACGCATTGGAGCATCCTGGGTCACGCGACCAAGAGCGGCGGTGACCGGCAGGCGGAAGCCCTCGAGGAGATGTGCAAGCGCTACTGGAGCCCGGTGTTCTTCGCGCTGAAACAGCGCGGGTACATGGAGACCGAGGCCCAGGATCTCACGCAGGAATTCCTGGTCCAATTGACCGACCACTCGGCGTGGCGCCGCGCGGATCCGCACCGCGGCCGCTTCCGATCGTTCCTGCTCGGATCGCTTTCACGCTACCTCCGCGAGGTCGAGATCCGGCGTCGCGCGCAGAAGCGGGGCGGGGACATCCACCACGTCAGCGCGAACGAGGACGCGGTGGCGGAGACGTTGTCCGACGCGTCGATGGCGGAGGACGTGGTGAGGTCGTTCGACCGCAACTGGGCGCTGGAGCTGATGGGGCGCGCGTTCGAGAAGACGCGGAAGGAATACGCGACGGGCGGGAAGGCGCATTTGTTCGGGCACCTGAAGGCGTTCCTGCCGGTGGGCAAGGAACCGCCGACGTACGAGCACACGGCGGAGACGCTGGGCATCACGCTGGCGGCGTTGAAGACGGAGATTTTCCGGTTGAGGAACGCGTTCCGGGTGAACGTCCGGACGGAAGTGGCGCAGACGGTTTCCGCGCCGCACGAGGTGGACGCCGAGCTCGCTTGGTTGCAACGGGTGCTGATGGACCGGGGAAGCGATTTGCCCGACACCTCCACGCGATCGCCGGCGGGTCCCGCATGAGCGAGCATCGTTGTCCAGATTGCCAGTCGCCGCTGGCGGACGGCGGGCTGGACGGGTTGTGCCCGCGTTGCCTCGCGGGGTTGTTGTTCGACGTCGGTCCCGCGCCGGAGGCGGAGGTGGGCGTGGTCGTGCCGCGGCCGGCGCCGATGTCGACGCGCGGCGTGTTGCTGGAGGTGCCGGGTTACGAGGTCACGAAGGAACTGGCGCGGGGCGGCATGGGAATCGTGTACCGCGCGACGCAGCTCGAGCCGCGGCGCGAGGTCGCGTTGAAGATGCTGTTGCCGCACCAATTGGAGGCGGAGGAATTCCGCGAGCGGTTCCTGCTGGAGGCGCGGGCGATCGCGCGGTTGGAGCATCCGGGCATCCTGCCGATGTACCAGGTGGGCGAGCACGACGGGGTGCCGTTCTTCACGATGAAGCTGGCGGCGGGAGGAACGCTGGCGGAGCGGCGCACGCGGTACCGACGGAGTTGGCGGGAGATCGTGCAGTTGGTGGCGACCCTCGCGGAGGCCGTGCAATACGCGCACGAGCGCGGCGTGCTGCACCGCGACCTCAAGCCCGGCAACGTGCTGTTCGACGACGGCGGCCGGCCGTACGTGAGCGATTTCGGGCTGGCGAAACTCAACGACGACTCGATGCCCGAGGAAGAGCCGGGACAGATCGTCGGCACCCCGAAATACGTGGCGCCCGAGGTCGCGGGTCACGGCGCGGTGCAGGCGACGGTGACCGCGGACATCTACGGGTTGGGCGTGATCCTCTACGAGTTGCTCGCGCAAAAACCGCCGTTCAACGCGCTCAGCCAGATCGCGCTGCTGCGGATGGTCGAGCACGCGCCACCGCCGCCTCCGAGCCACGAATTGCGCGGCGTTCCCTACGAGCTCGATGTCGTCGCCCTGCGTTGCCTCGAGAAAGATCCGGCGCGGCGCTTCCAGACCGCGGGCGGGCTCGCGCAGGAATTGCGGCGGTGGTTGTCGGGCGAGCCGATCGAATCGATTCCCGCGACGCGGCGGGAACAATTCTGGCGTTGGGTCCGGCAGCAGCGGCTGGTGGTCACGCTGACGGCCGCGCTCGCGGTGCTCGGGTTGGTGTTGGTGGTGGGATCCGTGTGGGTGGCGTTCAGCCTCGCGCATTCGCGGCGGCAGGTGGTGGAGGAACGCGACCGCGCGCGGAATGATCTGGTGCAGGCGCGTCTCGGCGAGGCGCGCGGACTGCGGTTGTCCGGATCCATCCGCATGCGGGACCGCGCGCTGGAACTGTTGTCGTCGGCGGCTCGGGTCGACCCGCGGACCGAACTGCGGGACGAGGCGGCGGCGATTCTCGGGCGATGGGAAGTCGGGCCGGAAGAAGCGCGGCACCGGCACACCGGGCCCGACATGCCGATCGACCTGTCGCCGGGCTTCGACTTCGTCCTCGACGCGGCGTCGACGGGCGAGATCCGGTTCTGGCGGCGGTCGACGAGTTTCGTGGTGTGGTCGCAGATTCCCGAACCGGGAAAAGTCCCGCGTGTCCTGGAGTTCAGCCCGGGCGCGCATTGGGCGGTGGCGGTTTTCGAGGACGGCCTGGCGGTCGTCTACGACGTCGCGACGGGGCGGGAAATGTGGCGCGCCCACGCGCAGTGGGCGGGATTTTCGGGCGATGATCTTGAATTCGGGTACGTGGCGTTGCTCGGCCGGATCGAATTCCGCAACCCGGCGAACGGACACACGCGCCACCTGCCTCTGCCTGCCGACACGGTCGGCACGGTGCGGCTCACGGAGTCCATCGGGCGTCCGGATTATCTCATCCAATCGGCGGACCGGGTCGAGGTGTTGGACGGCGCGGACGGGCACCGCCGCCACTTGTTGCCGTTCACGAGGGGAGAGATCCGGGCAATGGCGTGGCGCGACAACATCCTGGTCGCGGGCGACAACACCGGCGGCATCCGCGTCTGGAATCTGCGGAGCGGGCAGATGCGCGACCTGACGGCGCACCGCACGCAGACCACGCGGCTGGTGCTTTCGCCCGACGCCTCGTTGCTGTGGTCGGCATCGGGCGACGGCGTCGCGCGGTTGTGGAACCCGCGATCGGGACAACTGTTGGCGTCGTCTGAATTGTGGCGGCCGGTGCGGTTCAACGCGGAGAGCGGGAAGATCGCGTACCTGGACGGCCCGGCGTTCGGCATCGCGCCGATGCTTCCGCCGGTCGGCGTCTCGTTGGTGCCGCTGCGGGGGATCGGCAACACGGCGGTGAGGCACGTGGAGTTCAGTCCCGACGGACAATGGATCGTGGCCGTCCAGCAATCGGGCGTCTACCTGCTCGACACGGTCGGGAACATCCGCGTGCACCTGCCTTCGTCGGGCGTGGTCGCGGCACACTTCGACCCGCACGGGCACCGGCTGCTGGTGATCCAGCGGTTGGTGGCGCGGTGGTACGCCATCGACGACGAGGGGCGCGGGACGCGGTTGGTGCCGGGCGAGGCCATGGCGGCGGGAGCGACGGGGTGGCTGGGACCCGCGGGGCATTTCGACGCGTCCGGAAGCATCGCGATGGCGCGCGGGTCGGGGAACATCGGGTTGCTCGATCCGGGCAAACCCGCGTGGAAGGAACTGGTCGCGGGCCAAACCAACGTGACGGCGTTGGACACGGACACCGACCAGCATTGGCTGGCGACGGAGGCCAACCGCGTGAGCGCGCGGGTGACGGCGTGGGGACGGGGGGAATTGTCGTGGCAGGATTCTTCGGGAGCGGGAGTGCCGTTGTTCAGTCCCGACGGACGGCACCTGTTGCTGGTGGGCGGCGAGATGCACCGGGTGCTTTCCGTGGCGGATTGGCGGACGCGCCTGGCGGTGGAGACCGGCGCGGGGAACACGACGCCCGGGTTGGGCGCGTGGTCGACGTATGGCCGGGTGTTCGCGGTGGCGGGGCCGCGTTCGGGCATTTCCGTGATCTCCACCGAGAGTTGGCAAACGGTGGTGCGGTTGAGCTCGACGATCCCGGTCACGAGCCTGGCGTTGGGTCCGCACGGCCGGATGTTGGCGGCCGGAACGGACGACGACCACCTGTTGATCTGGTCCTTGCCGGAACTCCGGGAGGCGTTGAAGGCACACGGGCCGCTCGACTGGCGCGACAACCTATCGCCCGAGGGACAGCCGATCGCGTCGCCTAAGCCCGCGCACCAATCGATTCCGGACAGCCTGCGTACGGATTGGCCGCAGCCGACGGAAATCCTGCCGCGCGATCCGCGCGCGCCTTCCGGCGTGGTGAATCTCGAGACGGTGATGAACCGGCCGTTGGAATCGCGGGAGGGATCGAACGACGGACTGCGCGAGGTGCCCACGGACCTGCCGCTGGGAGTGTCGCGTTTAGGAGGCGTCGATTTCGAGATCCGCGGGGTGGTGCAGATGTCGTCGCGCGGCGGTCCGTTGCCGGAGCGGAAGTGGCCGGCGCGGGTGACGCTGCCGTTGCCGGGCAAGGCGGCCCGCCGGATGCATCTGTTGCTGACGACGCGAGGCGGCGCGGAATTGCCCGTGGGGACGCCTGTCATGCGGGTCCGATGCCGGTGGAGCGGAGGCGCGGAGGCGGAGTTGCCGGTGCGGTTGGGCGTGGAGGTGGGGAACGGTTGGCACGCGCCGGAGAATCCGAAACCGGGCGACCGTGCCGACGCCGCGTGGCAGGGAATCAGCGAGGCGAGCGAGACGGCGCGCAGCGTGATGCGGCTTTACCGGATGACGATCGAGGCGCCGGGTCCGGGAATGGTATTGGAGCAGTGCGAGCTGGCGAGCGAGGAGACGGCGGCGACGCCCATGATCTACGCGGTGAGCGTCGAATAGGGTCGGGTGAAGGGGCAAAAAAAACGCCGCCCGGCCGTGAGGCCGGGCGGAGAACCAACACACCATCGACACGTAGACCTAGCACCGATGGCACACATTGGCGTTCGTGTTCGCGCTGCCTTGTGCAAAACCGACGGAGGAGTCGGAAAACCAGACGAACACTGCCGCCATCATACAATCTGGTAATCGGGGGCACGAAGTTTCAGGAAATGTTTTTCCCTTGTCCGCGCGTCCGCCCGAACGGCTAACTCGCCGGCGTTCATGGGCACATCGATCATCGACGAACTTCAATGGCGCGGACTGGTGGCCGATTGCACCGACGCGGAGGAGCTGGGCCGGCGTCTGGCGGCGGGCCCGGTGACGTTGTACGCCGGGTTCGATCCGACGGCCGATTCCCTGCACGTCGGTCATTTGGTGCCGTTGCTGGCGTTGCGTCGGTTCCAGGACGCGGGCCACTGCCCGATCGCCGTCGCGGGCGGCGCCACGGGATCGATCGGCGACCCGAGCGGCAAATCGCAGGAACGAAGCCTGCTCACCACGGAACAAATCGCGGCGAACGTCGCGGCGGTCCGACCCCAATTGGCGCGCTTCCTGGACTTCGGCCCCCGGGCGAATCCCGCGCGGTTGCTGGACAACGTCGACTGGACGGCGCCGGTCTCGTTCCTGGATTTCCTCCGGGACATCGGGAAGCACTTCACGGTGAACCAAATGGTGGCGAAGGAGTCGGTGAGGGCGCGGATGGAAGACCGGGACGTGGGGATCAGCTACACCGAGTTCAGCTACCAGCTTTTGCAGGCCTTCGATTTCCTGGAACTTCTGCGCGTCCACGGATGCGAACTCCAGATCGGCGGGAGCGACCAGTGGGGCAACATCACGGCGGGGACGGATCTCATCCGCAAAAAGACGGGCCGCCATGCGTTCGGGCTGACGTTGCCGCTGATCACCAAGTCGGACGGGACGAAGTTCGGCAAGACCGAGGGCGGGGCGATCTGGCTCGATCCGCGCAAGACGAGCGTCTACCGCTTCTACCAATTCTGGATCAATACGGACGACCGGGACGTGGTGCGGTACCTCAAGTACTTCACGTTCCTCGGCGCGGAGGAGATCGCGGCGTTGGAATCCCGGCACGCCGCGAACCCGGGGGAACGCGCCGCGCACCGCGAGTTGGCCAAAGCGGCGACCGACCTCATCCATGGCGAGGCCGCCACGCTCGAGGCGCAACGGGCGTCGGAGATCCTTTTCGGCGGCGATCTGGCCGGGGTCGGCGAGGCGACGTTCGCGGAAATCGTCGGCGAGGTCCCGACCAAGGACCTCGAGGCGTCGCGGCTGGCGACCGATCCCGGCCTCTTGGTCCTCGAATTGTTCGTGCACGCGGGTTTGGCCACGAGCAAGGGCCAGGCGCGGAAGGATCTCGAGGGCGGCGGGCTGTATCTCAACAACGTCCGTCTCGCCGAGGTGGGACGCGTGGTGACGACGGCGGATCTTCTGTTCGGCCGCCATTTGCTCCTGCGTAAGGGCAAACGGAACTACAGCGTGGTCACCGTCCGCTGACCGCCGGGCGGGCGCAGGGCGTCGAGCTTGCCCGTCCGCAGCAGGCGGCGCAGCAAGGCGAGTTGGCCGAGGTTCAGGAGCGCCATGGCCGGAAGCACGGCCAATCCGACCAACGGAAAGAAGACGCCCACCAGTCCGGCGAGATTCGCGACGCACGCCAGCACATAGATGCCGCCGGCGATCCATGCCGCAAGCGAACGGCGGTACGTGGACAGCCCCGAACGGAAACCGGCGGTCAGCGTCCACGGAAAGACCGCGAGCGGAACAAGGGAGATCTGGAGGGCAATCGTCGCGCCGGTCCACGGCGGGAATTCCAGGATCCATGCCACGATCATGCCGAAGCCCACGCAGGCCGGGAGCATCACGAGCGTGCGCACGAGGTTGGGCTTCAGAAGCACGAAGGTGAGTTCCCCGAAGGCCAACGGTTGCCACAGGAACGGCGAGAGCACTTGGTTCCCTTGCGGGATGCCCTTGAAGCCACGGCCGAATCCCGACTGGAACGGCAACCCGATCAACGCCGAGACCGCTCCACCCGCGAGCCACACCGGGAGCCAGGCTTCGCTCCAGACTTCGATTCGGATCGTCGTTCGAATCGCCCAACCGATGCCAAGGGCCGTCGTCGCGAGGCCGAGGGACACCAGAAAGTGACGCGACCACCGGGGCCAATCCGACGAGAGGAACCCGGCGCAAAGCCGTTGCCGCGGCGTCCACCAACGCCAGACCCACCGCTCGATCCACGCGGTCGGCGCGGGCAACTGGTCGGCAAGGAAACGTCGCGCGAGCAGGTCGTCCACGATCGTGGTTTCCCCGCGGGAGCGCGGTGCCGCGGAGGCATTCGCGACCGCCTCGGCGAATTCCGGCGGCGCGCCCTCGGGCACCTCGCCGAACGCCGACAACAACACCGAGTCGCGGACGCGGTAGCTTTCGCGAAGCCACGAAACGAGCGCGGGAATCGTTGCCAGCACCACGGGCAACGGGAGCGCGGCGAGATACAGCAGATGCGGGCCGTCGCTGGTCCATGCATGCCACGGAAGCACCAGCCATCCGGTGGGGAACGTCGCGGCGATGGCGTCGCCGTGGCGTTGGAGCAGCGCGGCGATCCCGTGTCGGACCGAGGGGAACACGTTTCCGAGAAGTCCCGCGGCGATGGCGACGAAGAACGTCGAATGCAGCCAGAGCGCGATCGCCCGCCAACGCAAGGACGCCACGGCGATGGCC
Organism: Verrucomicrobiota bacterium; assembly: GCA_025363585.1. Taxonomy (GTDB): domain Bacteria; phylum Verrucomicrobiota; class Verrucomicrobiia; order Limisphaerales; family UBA9464; genus UBA6176. The sequence goes on from JANYDN010000182.1 coordinate 7,802, forward strand.
ACGGCCAGCGGCGGGAACACGCACGCGAAAGCGGCCGCGGACAACAGGGCGTTGGGGACGCTGTCGGTGGATTTCCAGGTTGCCCATCCGAATCCGAGCGCCACGGCCACGAAGGTCTTCCACGACCCGACGATTCCCTTGCGGAATTGCCGGGCGAACACCTCGCGGTCCGAAACGGGAAGCAACGCGAGCACGAACAGGTGCGGGTCGCGCTCGAGGGATTGGCGCAAGGCACCCGCCACGATCCCGAGGGCCAACCAGAGGACGACGGTGGAAGCCAACCGAGGCAGCGGGAAATCCCGTATGGCCGGCGCGGCGCCGATGATTCCCGCGCCGATCACCAGGACCAACATCCGCTTCGCGGACTCGCCCCAGAGTCCCGCGCGGGTCTTGAAATCCAGACGACGAAACCGCGGTTCGCGTCGAAGGAGCCGCCGCAGTCCGAGGAGGAAACGGCGGTCGATCGTGTTCATCGGTCCTCGTCGTGGAGTTGGCGCAACACCGCGGAGAGCACGCCGTCGCCCTCGTCTTCCGCGCGCTTCCGGAGTTGGGCGACTTCCTCGAAGAACCGGAGTTCGCCGCGGTGCAGGATCCCGATGCGGTCGGCGAACCGTTCGGCGGCCTCGAGGACCTGGGTGCTGTACACGATCGTGCGGCCGCGTGCGGCCGCCGCGCGCGCCTGGGCCCGGAAGACGTGCAGGCCGGAAGGGTCCATGCCGGACGCAAGCGGTTCGTCGAGCAACCAGAGTTCGGGATCGATGACGAGCAGCGGGATGAGCGCGGTCTTGTAGGCCTGCCCGCGCGAGAGGGTTTCGACGGGATTCTCGGCCTTCTCCAACAGGTCGAGTTCGCGCAGCCAGTGGACGACCTTCTCCGGCGCGTCGGGCCCGTCGCTTTCATAAAGCCGCAGCACCATCCCGATGTGTTCGGCAACGGTGCCGCCTTGGAACAGCGGGGGAAAATCCGTGAGGAACAAGAGGCGGCGCCGCAGCGCGAGGTCCTCGGTCGAGAACGGTTGTCCGTCGTAGAGAATCTCGCCCGCGTCGGGGCGTACGATTCCGGCGAGCGCGCGGAGCAGCGTGCTTTTTCCGGCACCGTTGGCACCGACCAAGGCGATCACTTGGCCGGGCCCGATGGAGGCGCTTACCCGGTCCAAGGCGGGAGTGCGGCCGTAGGACTTGCGCGCGCAGATGACCTCGATATGCATCGGGCGGGTCAGTGGGCGGGACGTGTCGCCTCGGGGCGGCGCCAATCCATCCCGCGCAGGAAGTCCGTCTCGGCGAGGGTGAATGCGCTCGGTGGTTCCATGGCGAGAGTGTTGCCCGGGCGCGGTGCGGAGGGAAACCCCGAAGCGCGGGATGGGCTGCAGCCCCGGCATGGGTGGTGTGGGTGGGTGGCGGCGGCTCGCCGCCACGGCGTTCATCAACTGGGCGGGAAGTGGCACCGGGCCGGTGCCACCCACGCATGTTTCCGCGGCATGCGTGGGTGACGGCGGCCCTGCCGTCACCGGAAACAAGTCGGGATCGCGCGCGTCACCCACGCATTGCAATTCCCGGCCGGCGTTGGCCAACGTGGGGCGAGTACTTGCCACGGGACGGGCTACCGTGGTTCCGTACCGAGGCTGGGAAACTCCCGGCATGAAAACCCACATGAAGACGAAACGCACGAAGGGCAGCGCCTCGAACCCGGCAACCGTCGGGTCGGCGGCGACCCCGGTCCCGCCCGCGGGGCGGCGGAACGCACGCTTCGAAATCCACGTCGACGGTGCACGCGAAGTCCACCTTGCGGGCAGCTTCAACGATTGGAGTCCGACGACCCTTCCGATGACCGACAAGGGAAACGGTCATTGGGAAACCGAGGTGCCGCTGTCGTCCGGCGTCCACGAATATCTCTTCGTCGCGGACGGCCATTGGATTCCCGATCCCCACGCGCCCGAGACGACGCCCAATCCCCACGGCGGCGTGAATTCCGTTCGGCACGTCCCGTGATGCCGCGCCCGGCTTGAATCCCCCAATCCTTCCATCCCATGCCCGTGAAAAAATCCACGGAAGCCGGCAAGGCCGGCGTGAAGGTCGTTGAAGGAACTGGCGGACGCCGTGGGCGGCGGGGTCAAGACCGAGGCCGTGGTGCGCGACGAGGAACGCGATTTTGCTTGGCCGTAACGATGCATTCGGCAAACGGGGATTTCTCACGCCAAGGGGGAACCAAGGCCGGCCAAAGCGCCATGGAGGTGGATTGGGAGGCCCTCATCGAATGCGACCGTTCGGTGAGAGGATACCCCGGCGGATTCGGCCCCCTTTGACGGCCTTGGTCCCCCTTGGCGTGAGAGAATTCCCATGCCGCGACCGCAGGGTTCCGTCCCGGCTCGGTCGGGAATGCTTGGCGTCTTGGCGCCTTGGCGAGATACCCAATCGAGTTCTTACTGCATGGATATGGCTTAGAGCGAACATCGCGGGCGAGACGCCCGCGCCACGATTCCGGACTATTGCCGGGGGCCTTCCTTGGGTTATCAATGGCGCCCATGGCCCGCCTCGTGTTCGACATCGAAACCTCCGCCGTTGGGCTCGAGAACTTCGACGCAACCCAGCTCGAGTACCTGTTCCGCGACGCGGAAAAGCAACCGGACGACACCGCCAAGGCGCTGAAACGGGCCGAAATCCAGCAGCAGTTCGCGCTCTGGCCCTTCACCGCGCAGGTCGTCTGCGTCGCCATGGTCAACGCCGACACCGGACGCGGCCAGGTGCTCTTCCAGTCGGACGACTTCGAGGAGGAATCTTCCGCGGGTTCCGACGGCGTGGAATTCGCGCCGCAGGTCGACGAGGCGGAATTGCTGACCGCGTTCTGGGACGTCGCGCGGCGCTACGATGCGATCGTTTCCTTCAACGGCCGCGGGTTCGACGTCCCCTTCCTCTACCTGCGCTCCGCGTTGCTCAACGTGCCGATCACGCGCAAGGACTGGCTCGGGTACCGGTTCCAGACCGAGCCGCACACGGATCTCGCCGAGCAATTCACCTTCTACAATGTCAGCGGACGCGAGGGGGCGGCGCGCCGGTTCAACCTGGATTTCTACTGCAAGGCCTTCGGGATTCCCTCGCCCAAAGCCGGCGGCGTCACGGGTCGCGACATCAACGACCTGCTTGCCGAGGGGCGTCACCGCGACATCGCCGAGTATTGCCTGCGCGATGTCCGCGCGACGGTCGAGTTGTACAAGGTCTGGAAGGAACGGCTGGCGGGGATCAAATAGGGCCCGATAGTTTCCGCGGCCGTTCCCCGGGCAAATCCACGGGGCCGCGTACGGGAACCTCATGATCCGAAACCGGAAAACCATCGCCGCGCGCCTCGTCCTCGGGGTCGCGGCGCTGCTCGGCGTGTTTCGCGCGCGCGCCGATTTCCAGGGATCGACGCACCTCATGCCGTTCGACGAGGACACGATCGCGTATGGCAAGACGGCGGACAACGGGGCGGTGGCGCGGTTGCAAAAGCGGATCGACGCGGGCGAGGTGACGCTGAAGCCGGACGAACGGTTCGGCTATCTGCTGCCGGTGCTGAAAGCGTTGGCCGTGCCGCGCGCGTCGCAGATGCTGGTGTTCTCGAAGACCTCGTTCCAACGCGACCGCATCGGTCCCTCCACCCCGCGGGCGCTCTACTACAACGACGGCGTCTACGTCGGATTCATCGCCGGCGCGCCGCTTCTCGAGGTGTCGTCGGTCGATCCCAGGCTGGGCGCGGTGTTCTACACGCTCGAGCAGAAGGAATCCGCGAGGCCGCGCTTCGTGCGATCCGACAACTGCACCGAGTGCCACGCGTCCGCGAAGACGATGGGCGTCCCGGGGCATCTGGCGCGTTCGTTCCAGACCGACGAGGCCGGCATGGTGGATCTTTTGACGGGCGTGGATGCCGTGAACCACCGGACGCCGCTCGCGGATCGATGGGGCGGTTGGTACGTCACGGGCACGCACGGCGCGCAGGTGCACCGCGGGAACCTGATCGGGAAGGAGGCCTTCGAACGGCAGGAGCGCGAGCCGAACCTCGCGGGAAACCTCGTGGATCTGGGCCGGTTCATCGACGCGGGCCGTTATCCGGAGCCCGGGAGCGACATCGTCTCGTTGATGGTGATGGAGCACCAGACGCACCTGCAAAACTTCGTCACGCGGATCGCCTACGAGGCAAGGATCCAGATCGCGGCCTACGGCCACGCGAACTACCTGAAGAGCGCGACGGAGGCTTTCGTGAAGTACCTGTTGTTCGCGGAGGAAGTCCCGCTGACGTCACCGGTGCGTGGCCGCGCCGATTTCACGGAAGGCTTCGCGAAGGCGGGACCGCGCGACCATCGCGGGCGGAGCCTGCGGGACTTCGACCTGAACACGCGGCTGTTCCGGTATCCCTGCAGCTACCTCGTGTACTCGGAGGCGTTCGACGCGTTGCCCGGACCCGCCAAGGAAAACATCGAACGCCGCATGTTCGAGGTCCTGAGCGGGAAGGACACGTCGGAAGCCTACGCGCGGCTCTCGCCCGTGATGCGTCGTGCGGCGCTGGAAATCCTGGCGGAGACGAAGCCGGACTTGCCGGCGTGTTGGCGCGAGGCGATCGCCACCACTGGCCGTTAGCCCTGCGCTTGGAAACCTGTCGCCAGGGGGCGGCGGGAATCGTGGATCCATCCGCTTGAAGGCCGGGTCCCCTGACCCGGCATTGTGGGGACCGGCCACAGAGATCCATCGGGTCGGGAACCCACGGTGGAACGCCGCGTGGGGGCACGCGGCCTACAGGCTGGGCCGACTTAGGTTGACGCGACTACCGCAGGCGAGACGCCCGCGCTGCGTCGGTCCGGCCGCGCGACGTCCGGGACGCGTGCGCTACTTGCGCGCGACGATGCGCACGATGTCGCCTTCCTGGAACGCGGCCGGCGAGATCGCCTCGCCCCCGCGCGTGAACCGGCGGTAGCCGAGCGCCAGTAGTTGCTCGCCGACCGACGCTGGGTCGAGCCCGCGATCCCTCATGTAGTGGTTGTGGATCTCGAGGCACACCGGGATGTCGCCCGACGAGAGCGTCCGGGTTCCGCCGACGAGGACTTCGCGTTCGAATCCTTCCACGTCGATCTTCACGATGTCGGGTGGGCGTTTCCAGCGGCCCGCCAATTCGTCGATCGTCAACTGCGGCACGACGACCCGGTCGCGTTTGGGTTGGTCGGCGGGCAACGTGAAATAGCCCGCGCACATTACCCCGCCGTCGATCATCTCGAGTTCGCCGGGGACGTCGCCCGCGGCCGCGCGGAGCACCTCGATGCGATCCTTCCAGCCGTTGATCCCTGCGATGCGGGTCGCCATCGCGCAGGCGGAGGCGGAGGGATCGATCGCGACCGCGCGGGCCTTGGGGCCGCACTTGGCGACGACGGCGAAACTGAACATCCCGAAGTGGCAACCGATGTCGAGGAACAGGGGATCGCGGTAGCCCTCGATGAGCGCCATGAACTCGGCGAACTCGGCCGCTTGGGGAGGATCGTCGGTCTGCAGGTGGAAGGCGGCATCAACGGCGAGGCGCGGGCAACGGAAGGTCCAGCCGTAACCGGGCGAATAGGACACGGGCGGGCGGCGGGACGCGCGCCACCACGCGAACGATTGGCGCGGGGCCTTGAGATGGTTCCGCAGGTTGCGGGGAACCAACCGGGCCATGTTGCGAAGCAGGGAATTCATGGGGCGCGAGGCGCGAGGCGCCGGAGTTAAAGGCGCGCGGGTCCGTTCCGCAAGCGGCCGTCCCGGGGTTGATTCGCTGGGGTTCGCCGCCCCACAGTCCGTCCCCGCGCGGCGGTCGCATCCAGTGAAACGCATTCCACAACTCGACGGCATCCGGGGGATCGCGATCCTGCTCGTCCTGGTTTACCACACCGTGGTCCTGCCGATCGGGACGCTGACGCCAGGACCGTTCGGGAACCTGGCGCGCGCGCTGGGCTTTTGCTGGAGCGGCGTCGATTTGTTTTTCGTGCTCTCCGGTTTCCTGATCACGGGAATCCTTTGGGACAATCGCGGCGCGACGAACTATTTCGCGGTGTTCTACGCGCGCCGGAGTTCGCGGATCTTCCCGGTGTACTACCTGTCGCTCGCCGCGTTTTGGATCTTCGCCGCGACGCGGTGGGCTCGCGTGCCGGCTTTTTCCTGGCTGGTCGAGGGATCGATCCCGGCATGGAGCTACGCGACCTTCACCCAGAACATCCTCATGGGCATGGACGGGCACTACGGCGCGAACTGGCTCGCGGCGACGTGGTCGCTCGCGGTGGAGGAGCAATTCTATCTGGTCGTGCCGCTCGCGGTGCGGTTTCTGTCGCGGCGTTGGTTGCTGGCGTTGTTTGGCGTCGCCATCGTGGCGGCGCCCTTCCTTCGCCTCGCCACGCCGGGCATCGGCTCGTACGTGTATCCATGGTGCCGGGCGGACGCGCTGCTGTCGGGCGCGTGCCTGGCCTTGCTGGTCCGCATCGAATCGATCGCCGGGTGGATCCGGTTTCGGCGCGCGTGGTTGATCGGTTTTCTCGGCGGCTGTCTTGGCTGCGGCGTCCTGCTGAAGCTGGTGGGCGTGCCGCAGGCGTGGCAGCACACGTTGCTGGCGATGGCCGGCGTCGCGCTCGTGGCGCTGGGCAATCTGGGATCCGGGACGACGCTGGGATTTGTCCTGGGTTCGCGTTTCCTGGTTTGGTTCGGGAAGCTTTCGTACGGCCTCTACGTGTACCACCAGATCGTGGCGGGGGTGTTCCACGCGGTGGTGTTGGGACGCGGTCCGCACCTGGGTGGCGGCGCGGTCGAATGGGCGGTGTCGGCGGCCGGACTCGCGGCGACGCTGCTCCTCGCGGTCGCGTCGGAACGCTGGCTCGAGCGCCCGTTGCTCCGGTGGGCGCAAGGGATCGCGTATCGCCGCCAGCCCGGCGAGATGTAGCGCGGGCGTCCTCGCCTGCGGTAGTCGCGGGCGTCCCCGCCTGCGCAGACAGCACCGTCCCCGGTGCGTTCCGAGGTGCTGCTTCTGCCAACGCTCGGCTTGCTTCGGCACGGGCGAGGACGCCCGTGATTTGGGCAGGCGGGGACGCCCGCCCTACGTCGGCACGGGCGGGGACGCCCGCTCCACGGCTGCGCAGTCCGAGCCACGGCAATTTCGGACTCCCCCACGGGTCGGGTTCGCCGCTACCGTCGCCGCCCGTGAATCCCGTGTTCCACCGATCCCTGGCGATCCTTGCCGTCGCCTTCGCCGCGGCCGTCGATCTCCGTGGCGAAGACGAATTCGAGTTGGGTGTCCGCACGACGCCGCCGCTGTCCTCTGAAGACCAACGCGCGAAATTCAAACTGCCGCCCGGGTTCGAGATCCAGCTCGTGACGCGGGAGCCGGACATCAACAAGCCGATGAACCTCGCGTTCGACGCGACGGGCCGGCTGTGGGCGACGACGTCGATCGAGTATCCGTTCCCCGCGCCGACGAACCGCAGTGGCCGCGACCGCGTGATGATCTTCGAGGATTTCGGGCCGGACGGGCGCGCGCGGAAGACGACGCAGTTCGCGGACGGGTTGAACATCCCGATCGGCGTGTACCCGTTCCGCAATGGCGACGGGCATTGGAAGGCGATCGTGTGGTCGATCCCGAACATCTGGTTGCTGGAAGACACGGACGGCGACGGGAAGGCGGACAAGAAGACGGTGCTATACGGCCCGTTCGACCACACACGGGACACGCACGGGAACCAATCGTCGTTCCGCCGCGGGTTCGACGGATGGATGTACGCGACGCACGGGTTCAACAACGACTCGCACGTGACGGCGCCGGACGGGAGCCGCGTGGACCTCAATTCCGGCAACACGTACCGGATCCGTCCCGACGGCTCGCGCATCGAGCAACACACGCACGGGCAGGTGAACCCGTTCGGGCTGGCATGGGACGCGCGGGGCAACCTGTACTCGAGCGATTGCCACAGCGCGCCGATCTACCAACTGCTCGACGGCGGTTGGTATCCGAGTTTCGGGAAGCCCCACGACGGGCTCGGGTACGCGCCGGTGATGCTCGAGCACGCGCACGGGAGCACGGCGATCGACGGCGCGTTCTATTACAACGACGATCTCTGGCCGGCCGAGTACCGGGACACGTTCTTCATCGGCAACGTCATGACGAGCCGGTTGAACCGGGACAAGATCGTCTTCGACGGATCGTCGCCGCGCGCGGTCGAGCAGCCGGATTTCCTCACGACGACCGACCCGTGGTTCCGTCCGGTGGACAACACGCTCGGGCCGGACGGCGCGTTGTACGTGGCGGATTTCTACAACCGGATCATCGGCCACTACGAGGTGCCGTTGCAGCATCCCGGGCGCGACCGCGAGCGCGGGCGCATCTGGCGCGTGGTGTACAAGGGCGCGGATGGAAACGCGTCGCTACGGAGCCCGGCGCTCGCGACCGACCTCGCGGGATTGGTCGGTGAACTCGCGTCGCCGAACCTGACGCGTCGGCTTGGCGCGATGGCCGAGCTCGAGGACCGCTTCGGCACCGAGGCCAAGCCCGCGGTGCGCGCGGCGTTCGCGAATCCCTCGAACGCGTTCCAGCAGGCGCACGCGCTCTGGATGCTCGAGCGTCTCGGCGAGTTGACGGAGGCGGATCTCGCGAAGGCTAACGGTTCGCCCGACGCGCTGGTGCGCGTGCACGCGCAGCGGGTGCAGGCGGATGTGTTGTACCGCGCCACTCGGCGGTTGCCGGTCACGCCGAATCTCGCGACGGCGGCGCGGGCCGGGGCTCTGGCGGGATTGAAGGACGCGGACGCGTTGGTGCGTCGCTGCGCGGCGGAGGCGCTCGGGAACGCGCCCGATTCGGCGACCGCGTTGCGTCCGCTGCTGGCGTTGCTCGACGAGATTCCGGCCGCCGACACGCATCTCCGCTATGTCGTCCGCAAATCCATCCGCGATCATCTCGCCGCGGACGGGACGCTCGGCAAGCTGGGCGACGCGGCGGATTTCACGGCGGGCCAACGGACGACGTTCACGGAACTCGCGATCGCGATCCCGAACGCGGACGGCGCGCGGTGGTTGCTGCGCGAGTTGTCGACGCTCTCGGAGAAGACCGTCCCGACGCTCGATCTCGCCCTGGGACACGTCGCGCGCCACGCGCCCGAGGAGGACTTGGCGCGGTTGGCGGCGTTCGCTTCGGAGAAATTCGCGGCCCGTCCCGATTCCCAACTCGTGCTGTTCAAGTCGGTGGACGAGGGACTCCGCCGGCGCGGCTTGGCGCTGCCGGCGCCGTTGCGCGAGTGGGGCTCGCGCCTGGTCACCGGACTGCTCGCGGGCGGCGACGCGTCCGCCGGTTGGTACAACGTGCCGAGCGAGACATCGCCCACGGCAAACCCGTGGGATTACGAGAATCGCCACTCCACCGACGGCGTGGCCGGGCAATTGCTTTCGAGTTTCCCGCACGGCGAGGGACTCACCGGCACGCTGCGTTCGCCGGCCTTCGACGCCCCCGCGGAGTTGTCGTTCTGGCTCTGCGGCCACGACGGCCCGCCGGACAAGCCCGTGTTGAATCGCAATGTCGTGCGGCTCCGTTCGGTGGCGACGGGCGCCGTGTTGTTCGAGGCGCGACCGCCGCGCGACGACACGGCGCATCGTGTCGTCTGGAAGGCCGGCGGAAAAAACGCCGGGCAGAAAGTCCGGCTCGAGGTGACCGACGGCGACACGGGCAGCGCGTACGCATGGCTGGCGTTCGGGCGGATCGAGCCCGCCGTGGTGTCGTTGCCGAAATCGGGATTGCGGACGGCGGTGGACCAATTCGTGACGGCGGCCGATCTCGCGACGCGGTTGGGATTGTCCGGGAACGCGGGCACGTTCCTGGCGAAGGCACGGGAAACGGACGGCGACACCGACGTCCGGGTGGCGGCCGCGCGCGCGGCGTTGTCGCTGGATGCGCCCGACGCCGCGTCGGCCATGGGCGCGCAATTGTCGGAGCCCGCGAACCCCGCGGCGTTCGTCGAGCGACTCGGCGAGGTGCTCGCGCAGGACAGCCATCCGGCGTCGCGGGCCGCGGTGGCGGGCGCGTTGAAGACCGCTCCCCGCCGGCTCGAGTCGCGTTGGGCAACGGCGCTCACGGCCAGCCGGGATGGCGCGGAGGCGTTGTTGGCCGCGCTTGAAAACGGGTCGGGTTCGCCGCGCGTCCTGCAATCCGCCGGCGCGAAAAACCGGCTGCAGGCCGCGGCGCCGCGCGATTGGGAAGCGCGGCTCGCGCGCCTGACCAAGGATCTGCCGTCGGCCGACGACAGTCGCGACAAGTTGGTCTCGGCGCGGCGCAACGCGTTCGTGGCCTCCACGGATTCCCGGGTCGCGGACGGCGAGCGGGTGTTCGTCCAAAACTGCGCGGTGTGCCACCAGATCGATGGCAAGGGCGGGTTGGTCGGACCGCAGTTGGTCGGCATCGGCAACCGCGGCGTCGAGCGTCTCTGCGAGGACATCCTCGATCCGAACCGCAACGTCGACCGCGCGTTCCGGCAAACGATCCTGACGTTGAAGTCGGGTGATTCCGTGAACGGGCTGTTCCGGCGCGAGGAAGGGGCGACGCTGGTGCTGGCGAACGCGCTGGGCGCCGAGGTGTCGGTCGCGAAGGCCGACGTGGCCGGGCGCCAGGAGAGCGAGTTGTCGCTGATGCCGGACAACTTCGCGGACGCGATTCCCGGGCCGGAGTTCAACCACCTGTTGGCCTACCTGCTGGCGCACCGCGGCAAATAGGACCACCGCAGCGGTCGATCGGCACGGACCCGACGCATGTCACGAATCTATCTCGATCACAATGCGACCACGCTGCTGGATCCCGCGGTGCGGGACGCCATGCGCGGGGCGGAGGAACGCGCGTGGGCCAATCCTTCCAGCGTGCACGGGCCCGGTCGGGCGGCGCGCGCGGTGCTCGACGACGCGCGTTACCGGCTCGCGTCGGCGTGGAAATGCCGTCCGTCGGAAGTCGTGTTCACGGGCGGGGGGACCGAGGCGAACAACCTCGCGGTGCTCGGGACCGCGCGGGCGCGGCGCGATGCCGGACGCCACGTGGTGACGAGCCGCGTGGAGCATCCGGCGGTGTTGCACGCGTTCGCGCACCTCGAGCGGCACGAGGGATTCTCCGTGACCCGCGTGGGCGTGGACGCGGAGGGGCGGGTGGACCCGGACGAAGTCGCGGGGGCATTGCGCGACGACACGGTGCTGGTGTCGGTGATGGCGGCAAACAACGAGGTGGGCACGGTGCAACCGGTGGCGGCGATCGGCGCCCTTTGCCGGGCGCGCGGGATCGTGTTCCACACCGACGCGGTGCAGTCGTTCGGCAAGATGCCGTTCGAAGCCATCGGCCAATTCGGCGCGGACCTGGTGACGGTGTGCGCGCACAAGTTCCACGGGCCGCGCGGGGCGGGCGCGTTGTACGTGCGCTCGCCGTTGCAGCCGCAGCCGACGCAGATCGGTGGCTCGCAGGAAAACGAGCGGCGCGCGGGCACGGAAAACATCCCGGCGATCGTCGGGTTGGTGGAGGCGTTCGAGCGTTTCGTGCCGGTCCCGGTTTTCGCGGAAGTCCCGTTGCGCGCGTGGACGGAACGATTGGCCGCGGCGGCGGCGGCGATTCCTGGCGTGCACCGGCGCGGCGCGGTTTCCGGACGGTTGCCGAACACGGTGGCGTTCACGGTCGAGGGCGCGGACGGCATCGCGCTCATGGCGAACCTCGATCTTGAGGGCGTGTGCGCCTCGAGCGGGTCGGCGTGCGCGGCGGGATCCCTGGAACCCAGCCACGTGCTCGAGGCGATGGGCGTGCCCGCGGCGGAATGCAACGCGCTGGTCCGTCTGAGTCCCGGCCGCTGCAACACGGAGGAGGAAATCGAACGTGCTTGCGCGGTGTTGCCAGTGGCGATCCAGCGGTCGCGGGGGCGCTCGGACTGATTCAATTCCCGCGAGTCCCGCCCAGCCGGGAACGATGTAGTCGGCGTGGGTGACGGCGGCCCTGCCGTCACTGCCTGACGGGTTGTCGACCCAGGATGGCGGCCTTGGGGTCGAATGAACTCTGCTCGGCTTGCGGCAGTGACG
>JANYDN010000373.1 GCA_025363585.1 Verrucomicrobiota bacterium
CCTGCTCGCGTTGTCCAAGGTCTTCAGCGGCATCGTCCGGTTGCGACGCTTCCTCTACAACGTCCGCATCTTCCGCGACGCCACCCTCGGCGTGCAGGTGATCGCGGTCGGAAACCTCACCGTCGGCGGCACGGGCAAGACCCCGGTGGTCGAGAAATTCGCGCGCGCCCTCCAAGACGCCGGACGCAAGGTCGCGATCCTCTCGCGCGGGTACCGCTCGAAACCCAAGCCCCTGCACGAACGGCTGCTGGACAAACTCCTGCTGCGCGAGGACACCACGCCGCCGCGCATCGTCAGCGACAGCGTCTCCCTGCTTCTCGACTCGCTGAGCGCGGGCGACGAACCCTACATGCTCGCGTCGAACCTCAGCGACGTCGTGGTGCTCGTCGACAAGGACCGCGTAAAGGCCGGGCGCTACGCCGTGGAGAAATTCGGGTGCGACACGTTGCTGTTGGACGATGGGTTCCAGTACTGGCGACTGCGCGGCCGACGCACCGACGTCGTCCTCGTCGACTCCCAGCAACCCTTCGGCAACGAGCACCTGTTGCCGCGCGGCACGCTGCGCGAACCGCCGTCCCACCTCGCCCGCGCCAACGTCGTGTTCCTCACCAAGGTCGACCGCGGCACGCCCGAGAAATCGCGGCGCATGGACGACCTCAGGGTGCGAGTGGCGAAGCTGAACCCGAAGGCGGACATGATCGAATGCCAGCACCAGCCGCTGTACTTCGAGGACGTGTTCAGCGGCGAGCGACGCGGGCTCGAATTGCTCCGGGGCCAGCGCATCGCGAGCCTGAGCGGCATCGCGCAGCCAGAGAGCTTCGAATCCAAACTCGTGGAACTCGGCGGCGAGATCGTCCTCGCCCGGCGATTCGCGGACCACCACCGCTTCAACCAGCAGGAAGTGATCGATGCAATCAACCGCGCGAAAAAACGCGGCGCGGCGATGCTCCTGACCACGCAGAAGGACGCCGTGCGCTTCCCGAAGATCGACCGACGCGACCTGCCCATCTACTTCATGAGGGTGGAGATCAAGATCGTGTCCGGCGCCGAGGGATTCGACGACTGCGTGCGAAGGATCTGTTTCCGGTGACACGCCCGCGCGCATGAGCACCGACGACGTGTCCGAATCCGAACGATGGCTCGTGGCCCACACGCGTGCCCGCGCGGAAAAACAACTGGTCAAGTGGGCGGTCCGGGAAGGGTTCGCGATGGAACTCCCGCAGTACCGGACCACGCATCGTTACCGCGGGAAGACCGTCGACTTCACCAAGCCACTGTTCCCGGGCTACGTGTTTTTCCGGGAGACGGGATCCGTCGCGTCGAAGATCGCCCAAAGCCGCCACGTCGCGCGGATCCTCGTCCCGCCGGATCCCATGGAGTTCGACCGGCAACTCCGCGAAATCCTCGCGGCGGTCGAGGCAGGACTCGACGTCCGGCCCGCGTCGAACGTCGTGGAGGGCTCGCGCGTCGCGATCACCGACGGTCCGTTGCGCGGGATGGAGGGACGGGTCGAGAAACGCGACGGGCCATTCGACGTGATTCTCCGGCTGGATTTCATCGGGCAGGCGGCGGCGGTCCGGGTCCCGGCGAGCGAAGTCGAGCGGATCGACGGCTAAACCAAAATTCCCCCAACCCGGGGTTGGCGCGGACGGGCGCTTCCGTGTAACGCTCCCGCATGCTCACCATCCCCGGCCCGTCCCGTCGCTTCTGCGACGGATTGTCGCGGCGCAATTTCGTGCGCGTCGGGGCGCTCGGAATGGGTGGGCTCGCGCTGCCGGCGCTGCTCCGGGCCGAGGCGCAGGCCGCCGCCGGGACCCCGCGCGGCAAGTCGGTGATCATGATCTACCTGCCCGGCGGACCGCCCCACCAGGACACGTTCGACCTCAAGCTCGACGCGCCGTCGGAGATCCGCGGCGAATTCAAGCCGATCCCCACGACGGTCCCGGGATTCCAGATCTGCGAGCACCTGCCGCGGCTCGCGCGCCTGGCGACGAAGTACACGGTGATCCGGTCGATCGCCGACGCGGTGGACGACCATTCGGATTTCATGTGCCTGACGGGCCGGAAGAAGAACAACCAGCCGCCCGGCGGATGGCCGACGATCGGCGCCTGCGTCTCGCGCGTGCTCGGCCCGCAGGATCCCGCGGTTCCCGCGTTCGTCGGGCTCGAGCCGCGGATGCAGCACCACCCGTACAACGCGGCGACGCCCGGGTTCGTGGGCGTTTCGCACGACGCCTTTCGCCCGGCGGCGGACGCGAAGTCGGACATGGTGCTGAACGGCGTGACGACCGAACGACTCGCGGACCGGCGGACGCTGCTGTCGGGTTTCGACAAATTCCGGCGCGACGTCGATGCGAGCGGGTTGATGGAAGGCATCGATGGTTTCAACCGACAGGCGTTCGGCATGCTGACGTCGAGCCGCCTGTTGGAGGCGCTCGACCTGACGAAGGAAGACCCGAAGACGCTGGCGAAGTACGGCAAGGGCGACGCGAAGGTGCATGGCGACGCGGCGCCGATGCTGAACGAGCAGTTCTGCACGGCGCGCCGGTTGGTCGAGGCGGGCGCGCGGTTCGTGACGGTCGCGTACGGTTTTTGGGATTACCACGGCAACAATTTTGGAAACGCGCGCAACGATCTGCCGATGCTCGACCAAGGCGTCGCGGCGTTGATCGAGGATTTGCATGAGCGCGGATTGTCGCAGGACGTGAGCGTGATCGTGTGGGGGGAGTTCGGCCGCTCGCCGACGATCAACAAGGACGGCGGCCGCGACCATTGGCCACGCGCGAGCTGCGCGTTGCTCGCGGGCGGCGGCATGAAGGTCGGCCAGGTGATCGGCGCGACGGATCGCCTCGGCGGAGAGCCCAGCGAACGCCCGGTGCTCTTCGGCGAGGTGTTCGCCACGCTGTACCACACGCTTGGGATCGACGTGAACAAGGTGACCATTCCCGACCTGACGGGACGTCCCCAATACCTCGTGCCCGACGGCTGCCAGCCGATGCGCGAGTTGGTCGGTTGAGAAATCCGGAACCATGAAATTCCTTTTTGCCGCGCTCTGTCTCGCCGTCGTCCCGGCTTCCGCCGCGGCCCCGCTTGCGATCCACTTCCGCGCCGGCGCGACCAACCTCGTGCTCGCGACGGCGGACGCGCGCCAGCAATTGCTCGCGACCGCGGGCACGGACAAGGACGCGTCGCGCTCGGTGGCGTGGACGGTATCGCCGGTCGGCATCGCGGATGTCTCGGCGACGGGACGCGTCACGCCCCGCGCGGACGGCACGGCGACGATCACGGCGACGGCGAGTGATGGAACGGTGGCGACGTTACCCGTGCGCGTGGAGCGGGCGGGCGAGGTTTCGCCGGTCCATTTCGCGAACCAGATCGTGCCCATCTTCACGAAGAACGGCTGCAACGGCGGCGGTTGCCACGGGAAGGCCGCGGGCCAAAACGGATTCCGGCTGTCGTTGCTCGGGTTCGAGCCCGGAGAGGACTACGAGCACCTGGTGAAGGAGGCGCGCGGACGCCGAGTGTTCCCCGCGTCACCCGAACGGTCGCTGCTTTTGACCAAGGCCACCGCGCAATTGCCGCACGGCGGCGGCAGGCGCATCGATCCGACCGGCGACGACTACCGCCAATTGGTGCGTTGGATCCGGCAAGGCATGCCGACGGGAAGCGCGGACGCGCCGACGGTGGAGCGCATCGAGGTGTTCCCGGTGGCGCGGATGTTGTCGCTCGACGCGGAACAACAACTGGTGGTGACGGCGCACTACACCGACGGCTCGACGGAAGACGTGACGCGCGGGTCGCTGTACGAGCCGAACGACAAGGACCTCGCGCGCTGCGACGAGCAGGGCGTGGTGAAGGCGTTCAACCAGACGGGCGAGGTCGCGGTGATGGTGCGGTACCAAGGCAAGGTGGCGACCTTCCGCGGGACGATCCCGCTGGGCGCGCCGGTCGGGGCGTTGCCGATCGCGCGCTCGGTGGTGGACGAGCAGGTTTTCCGGCAGCTCAAGGTGGTGGGAATGCCGCCGAGCGCGGTGTGCGACGACGCGACGTTCCTGCGGCGCGCGACGATCGACATCGCTGGCCGGTTGCCGACGACGACGGAACTGGACGCGTTCCTCGCGGCGGCGCGCGCGTCGGACCGCGCGGGCGAGACGTCGCCGGGCGGCGGGCCCGCGCAGACGGAGGCGCGGTTGCGCGCGCGCGACGCGGTGGTCGACCGATTGCTTGCGTCCCCGGACTACGCGGACTATTTCGCGAACACGTGGAGCGCGGTCCTGCGGAACAAGCGTGGCGAGGCAAAACACCAGCGCGGGAACTACGCGTTCCACGGGTGGATCCGCGACCAACTGCTGCGCAACACGCCCTACGACCAATTCGTGCGCGAGATCGTCGCGGCATCGGGCGACCTTTCGGACAATCCGCCGGTGGCTTGGTACCGGCAGGTGAACACGCTGCAGATGCAACTCGAGGACACCGCGCAGTTGTTCCTCGGCCAACGCCTTCAATGCGCGCAGTGCCACCATCACCCGTACGAGAAATGGAGCCAGGCCGACTACTGGAGCTTCGGCGCGTTCTTCTCGCAGGTCGGTCGGCGCGGCGGCAGCCAACCGGGCGAGGAAGCGGTGTTCCACAAGCGCGGCACGGCGCAGACGACGAACAAGAAAACCGGCCAACCGGTCCGGCCCGCGGGACTCGGCGCTCCGATCGGCGAACTGGCGCCGGACGACGATCCTCGGCTCGCGCTGGCCGATTGGATGACGTCGCCGAAAAACCCGTGGTTCGCGAAGGCCGTCGTGAACCGCTACTGGAAACACTTCATGGGACGCGGACTCGTCGAGCCGGAAGACGACATGCGCGAGACGAACCCGCCGACCAACCCGGAGTTGATCGCGGCACTCGCGGCGGATTTCGTCGCGAGCGGACATGATCTCCGGCATCTGGTGCGCGCGATCACGACGAGCACGACGTACCAACTCTCCTCGGAACCGAACGAACACAACGCGAGGGATCGGCACCATTTCGCGCGCTTCTATCCGCGCCGCCTCGGGGCGGAGGTGTTGCACGACGCGGTGAACACCGTCGTGGGCTCGGAAACGAAGTTCGAGGGAATGCCCGCGGGCACACGCGCGGTCGCGCTTCCCGACAACAGTTTCAACGCGTCGAATTATTTCCTGACGGTGTTCGGGCGTCCCGAGGCCAGCAGCGCGTGCGAATGCGAGCGGAGCCTCGACGCCTCGCTCAGCCAGGCGTTGCACCTGCTCAACTCGAAGGACATCCAGGCCAAGATCTCGTCGGACCAGGGCCGCGCGGCGTTGCTCGTCGCGGACGCGAAAACGGACGACGCGGCGCGGTTGCGCTCGTTGTACCGGATCGCGTTCGCCCGCGAGCCGTCGGCGGCGGAGATCGAGTTTGCCTCGGGCTACATCGCCAGGAAGACCACGGACGCGAAGGATGACGCGTCGCGCGCGAAGGCGCGGCGCGAGGCGTGCGAGGACATGGTGTGGGCGCTGCTCAACACCAAGGAATTCCTGTTCAACCACTGAGTCGGCGCCGGGAGGTTTTCCAAAGCCGATCATTCAATGGGGTTTCACGCCAACAGGACCATCGTCCCCTCCACGCTCGCCGCGTTGCTCGCGCACTCCGTGGCTTTCGCGCAATTGCCCGCGGCACGAATGTCCTGGTTGTTTCCCGCGGGAGCGACTCCGGGCTCGACCAACACCATCACGGTCGCCGGCAGCGATCTCGACGATCCGAAGTCGCTGCTGTTTTCCGACCGGCGGATCATCGGCACCCCGGTGCCCGGCAACCCGGCGCAATTCACGGTGGTCGTTCCCGCCGGCGTCGCGCCGGTCGCGGTCGATGCGCGGTTCGCCGGGCGTTTCGGCGCGTCGCCGCCGCTGTCGTTCCTCGTCGGGAATCTACCGGGCATCGTCGCGTCGACGACCAACACCGCCGCGGGCTACGCGATGGCCATCGATCAAGCGCACGCGTACCACGCGCGCGTGGCGCCGGGCGCGACGCATTGGTTCCGATTCGACGCGCGCAAGGGCGAGCGGATCGTGGCCCGGGCGGAAGCGGCGCGGATCGATTCCCGCCTCGTTCCGGGCCTCGCGGTGTTCGACGCGAACGGCGTGGAACTCGCGCGCGCGCGGCGGCTCGGATGGGTGGATTTCGCGGCGCCGGCGGACGGTTCGTTCCTGCTGCAGTTGACCGACGACCTGTTCCGCGGGGGCGACGACTATCCATGCATCGTCACGTTGGACGCGTCGCCCGCGGTGGATTTCGCGCTGCCCTTCGTGTTGAAAGCGGGGACAACCAACCGCGTCGCGTTGCTCGGACGCAATCTTCCGGGCGGACGCGCGACGTCGTTCCATGGGGTCGACGGCGCCGCGCTGCAGACGGTGGAGGCCGAAGTCGTGACGCCCGTGGATCCGGATCCGGCGGCGTGGCCCGCGGACCAAACACGCCGGCCCGCGCAGGCGGGAGCCGCGATCTGGGAATGGAAATGGCCGACGACGAACGGGCTTTCGAATCCGGTGCTGTTGGTGTTGACGCCGCGCGACGTGGTGGCGGCGCCTCTCCCCGCGCCCGGCGCCAAGGACGACCGTTTGTCGGGTGGCCTTCTTGAAATCGCGCCCCCCGTCGACTTCGGCGGCGTGTTCCCGCATGCCGGGGAAGTTTCGGGTGTCGTCTTCAAGGCCCGCAAAGGCGACGTCTTCCAGATCGAGCTCACCTCCGAACGGCTCGGCCTTCCGGTCGACCCGCACGCGATCGTCCAGCGCGCGAAGGGCACCGACTCGTGGACCGACGTGACGGAGATCGGCGATCTCGACGGGAACTTCGGCGGGAACGAATTCAACACGACGTCGCGCGACGGCATCGGGAAGCTGGAGGTGGGCGAGGACGGCACCTACCGGATCCTGGTGCGCGACCGGTTCCACGGATCGCCGTCGTCGCCGCGGCGCCCGTACGCGCTGTCGATCCGCAAGCCGGCGCCGGACTTCGCGCTCGCGGCATGGCCGGCGCCGCCGAAAGCCAACAACGACGACCGCAATCTCCATCCGGCGGGATGGGTGCTCCGGCGCGGCCAGACGGTCGGCGTGCGCGTCGCGGTGTTGCGTCGCGACGGATTCGACGGCGCCGTGTCATTGGTGTGCGCGGAATTGCCGACGGGCGTGACCGCGGCGGAAACGGCCGTCGGCCCGGGCCAGAATTCCGGCTGGCTGTTGCTCACGGCGGGCGACGACGCG
>JANYDN010000204.1 GCA_025363585.1 Verrucomicrobiota bacterium
GTGCCACTTCCACGCGGCAAAGGCGGAGGCCACCGCAAGCTTCCTTGCTCCGGTGACGGCGGGCCGCCGTCACCCACGGCTGCGCCGGCCCACGCGGGCCGTAGGTGGCACCGGCTCGGTGCCACTTCCACGCGGCAAAGGCGGAGGCCACCGCAAGCTTCCTTGCTCCGGTGACGGCGGGCCGCCGATCACCCACGGCTGCGCCGGACCGGCGGCTACGCGGCGGCGTTGCGACCGCGCGGCGCCGACGAGTAACGGAGGAAACTATCGAGGAGCAACTGGACGCCGAAATTGTTCACGCCGGAACCGAAGAACACGGGCGAAAGCTTTCCCGCGAGCACCTGGTCGTGGTCGAACTCCGCGCCGGCCATCTCGATCATGTCGATCTGTTCGCGCACCGTCGCGTACGTGCCCTCGTCGAGTTTTTCCCGGACGACGGCATCGTCGAGTCCCGTGACATTGACCGGCGCGCGGTATTTCCCGCCGACGACGCGTTCGAAGAGATGCACGCTGCGGTCTTTCCGATCGTAGACCCCGCGGAATTCCGGACCGTTGCCCAACGGCCAGTTCATCGCGACCGTGCGGATCCCCAGCACCGCCTCGAGCTCGTCCATGAGCCAGATCGGATCGCGTGCCGGCCGGTCGAGCTTGTTCATGAAGGTGAAGATCGGGACGCCGCGGCGGGCGCAGACCTCGAACAATTTCCGGGTCTGGGTCTCAACGCCCTTGCCGGCGTCGATCACCATGATCACGGCGTCCACCGCGGTGAGGACGCGATAGGTGTCCTCGGAGAAATCCTTGTGGCCGGGGGTATCGAGCAGGTTGATGCGGAAGCCACCGTACTCGAATTGCAGGACGGTCGAACTGATCGAGATGCCGCGCTTCTTCTCGAGCTCCATCCAGTCGGACGTCGTCGCCCGTTGGTTTTTGCGGGCCGTGACCGAGCCGGCCAATTGCACCGCGCCGCCGTAAAGCAGCAGCTTTTCCGTCAGCGTCGTTTTGCCGGCGTCGGGATGCGAGATGATCGCAAACGTCCGCCGGCGCTGGATCTCTTCGTCGAAAGTCACCGGTCCGCGGACCCTAACAGCGGGCCCGCGCGCTTCCCAGCATTCAGGCGGGCGAAGTTTGCCGCGATTCCGTCTCGAGCGGGGCAAATCCGGTTTGCTTCCAGAGCCGGCTGACTACTTCGTGAACCTTTTTCCGCGACGTTTCGTCGGCCAGATTGGCGATCGCGCTGTTGGGGCTCTCGGAAGCGAGGGCAAAGACTCCCAGCGCGTCATTTTCCTCGCCGTCGGACCCGAGCGGAAAGCCGACCAAAAAAGGAAACTTGCCGCGGAGTTCGGCATCCAGCAGTTCAAACCCTTCGGAGTGGGGCGAAAAAAACACCGGGATGTTCAATCGGAAACTGGTGCCCATGACATTTCGGCCGTACCCGACCGACCGGAGGCACGCCGGGTCGTCACCACCGACGGAGTTGCACATGCACACCAACTCCCGCCGGCTCTCGTCGAACGCAAACACAAACCCCATGATGTCCGGGCCAAGACACTCCATCTTTGACCCGTCGAGGGCATCGCGGACGAACTTCTTGATCAACCCGAAACTCGTGGAATTCTTGTTCGCGCCATCCAACACGGCTTTTCGGGCTCGAGATAGACTTGCGCGCTTCTCGGTAGCCCGCGATTTCCGCAGATCCCATTTGATGGAGTACTTATACCCCAAGACCGGATTGAAAACCGTCAACACGGCTTCGGCACATCCACGTTGGCCCCGCGAATGGGAAACAGGGTATGGGTGGAACATTACCTGGCCGCAATTCGCCTCCCTGTTGCGAAGGGAATCCTCGTCCAGCACGTCGGTCACGCGGTGGGTCACAGACTCCGGAAGCCAATTCGTGCGGGGATCAGGCACGAATCGCACCCGCATTTGAAGTTGCTCGATTGAACGTCCAATGGTCTGGGTGATCGCGTCGGTTCCGGAGGTACCCGCGGTCTTGGGATTGCTGAGCAAATCGTCCTCCAAATCCAAAGACATGACGCCACGCAAGGCGTACGTGTGGGTAATGTCCAGGGTCTCCCCGGGTTCCATTCGCGGCTCGACCAGAACCTTGCAGACCACGCTTCCGGAGACGCCTGAGTTCTCGGGGTTTTCCAAAACGTCGGGTCGGATCCGGTGGGGCGTTGATTCCGAACGCGCATTAAACTCGGTGTGTGTTATGCCACCGCTCGCCTCCGCGGCCACGTACTCATCCATGGATCGATCAGTCGGCCCAAACCGCTCGAACCTCTCCTCCAACTTTAGATTTCCGGTGGCAAGATCCACCTCCCATGTCTGCACCATCCGCCGCATCTTGCCTTCGAGAAGGAAGGTCTCCGGAACATTTCTGCGAAAGGTTCGATATTCCTCGTACGGGGCAAACGGGATCGCGATGGCCACGGGTTCCTCCCCATTGTCGTCGAACGCGAAGTGATTGCCCGCGATGTATCCATCCGGAAAAACGTCGATGACACCAAAATGCCGGCGGCCGGAACGATTGGAAGGCGCGACCGATGGACCCGAGACAACCTCCAGCCACTTCGGTTTGCCGGAGTTCACGGTGCCGAGGACTTTCCAGTAACCCGCCTCGTGAAGATGTCCGTGCAGAACCATTCGGAAATCGCGCTCGAGCAACACCCTCAGGAAGGTGCCCGAGTTGCGAAGCAACATATACTCGGGTGCCCCATCGACGACTTTTCCAAACACGCGATCCCAAAACGTGCGAGGTTCTTGCACCTCGGAAGTTGCCACCGGCAGCGGATGATGGTGGACGAGTCCGATGCGCACGGTGTGCCCGTTGGCACCGGTTTGCGATCGTCCGGACGGCAGTCGGTGAAGCGCCTCGGGCTTTACGTAGCCGCGCGCGAAGTCAAACTTCCTCGTGCAATGCAGATGGTTCGAATCAAAGCAAAACACCTCGAGGCAAAGGCCCAGATTCGCGAATATGAACTCCCGGTCCGCCAAATAAGGGCCGAAAACCTCCGCGAATTCCGTCTCGAAAATCTCCGAACTTCGGTTGCCAAACCACCTGTAGTCGTGGTTGCCCGGGACGATTACGAGACGACCCGATGCGCCGGAAGTCACCTCGTGACACAATGTATCGAGATAGTCGCGCGCGTCCGTAAGGATTTTTTGACGTTCTTCCGGACGGCCGTTCAATGATGCATTGTCGACAATGTCACCCGTGACGCAGACCAAGTCGATACCACCCTCTGCACACCACTTCTCCCTAACACGCCGGACGGACGACTGCATCGAGCTTCTGAATGCCGCGTCGGGACTGGCTTCGAAATGCAGGTCGGTGAGGTGCAAAATCCTCGCCCTGTCTGGGGACGAGGAAATCAACGGAAGATCTTGGGCAACTTCCATGTTCCGTCAGCCCTTTCTGCCTCAACTACTTCTTTCCCCAATCTTTCATGGCCGTACACTAAGGACCTGCCGAGGCTCCGACAAGGACTTCCATGGATTCATTCCGTGGCATTTCCTGCGGCATTGTCCTTGCCACGGCGGATCAACGGATCAACGCCGCGGCACTTGCCCAATTGTACCGCGCCGTACGAGCCGATAATATCGCCGCGGATGACTTTGCCGATGCCGCCCACGCCGCCCACGCCGCAGCATCCGCCCGTGATCCTGGCCTCGCAATCGCCGCGCCGGCGGCAATTGCTCCGCGAGGTGCTTCCGGATTTCAACGTGGTCGAGAGCAACGCCACCGAACTCTCGGATCCGACCATGGCTCCGCGCCGCCTGTGCGAGGTCAACGCGGAGCGCAAGGCGTGGCTCGTGGCCCAACGCTATCCCGACCACCTCGTCCTCGGGGCCGACACGCTGGTGTTCCTCGACGAACTTCCGCTCGGCAAACCCGCGGACCTCGCGGAGGCGCGGAGCATGCTGGAACGCCTCTCCGGCCGCGTCCACCAAGTCATCACCGGCGTCGCGCTCGTGCATCGGTCGGGCGCGCGCGTGCGGCTGTTTTCCGAAGCGACGCGCGTGAGGTTCCGGACGCTCGGCGCCGACGCGATCACGGAGTACCTGTCGTTGGTCCACGTATTGGACAAGGCCGGGGCGTACGCCGTGCAGGAACACGGGCATCTCGTGGTCGAGGCGGTGGAAGGTTCGTACAGCAACGTGGTCGGGTTGCCGGTCGAGGCCGTGCGCGAGGCGTTGGCGGCGTGGCCCAAGCCGGAATCCTGAAATGGGATTTTCACGCCAAGACGCCAAGGCGCCAAGAAGACGCGAAAAACGACGCGATGGGAAAGCGGTGTCGCGGCCCCGCCACGGCGGGCCTTGCCACCGCAAGTCCAAAAGCGCTTCGCGCGGGGGCCACTGCATAGAGGGCCGCTTGCTGCGGCAAGAAGTAGCGCGGGCGTCCTCGCCTGCGGTAGTCGCGGGCGTCTCGCCTGCGTTGGGGTTGCGGCTTGGGGCGAGGGTTAGGTCCACCGTCTCACGACGTCGGCCACGATTGCGAGGGACTTGCTTCACAGCGGTGTGGCGCCTTCCGAAGGCTTCCCACCGCAAGTCCTAAGGCGCTTCGCGCGGGAGGGCCACTACTGGATGCTTCGGGCTGAAGCCAGACGTCACGCCTTCAAACCCCGGCGCGCCAACACCGCCGAGCCGGTGATGCCGGCCGCGTCGCCCAGTTTGCTGGCGACGATCTCGATGCCCTTGTCCGTCCCCGCCATCGAGTAGTCGCGCGCCGTCGCGACGATGATCGCCATCATCTCGTCCTCAAGGGCATCGAGGACGCCGCCGCCGAGCACGATGATCTCGGGGTTGAAAAGATTGATGAGGTTGGCGACGGCAATGCCGGTGTATTCGGCGGCGTCCTCTACGATCTTCTCGACGAGTTTGTCGCCCTTGCGGATGGCCTTGCGGAGGTCGCCACTCTTGAGGTCGGACAATTCCTCCCCGGGCCCGAGCATCTCGCCGAGTAGGGTCTTCCCGCCTTCCTTAACCGCCTCGGCGATCCTGCGGAAGATGGCGGTGCGGCTGGCGAGCGCCTCGAAACAACCGCGGTTGCCGCAGCCGCACTTGGGGCCGCCAACCTCGAGCACCATGTGGCCGATCTCGCCGGCCGTGCGGTTGTGGCCGCCGAACAACTCGCCGTTCAGGATGAGTCCGCCCCCGATGCCGGTGCCGAGGAAGATCCCGACCATGTGGCGCGGACGTCCGCCGAACTCGACGGCATGCGCGCCGAGCGTGCAGACGTTGCAGTCGTTCTCGACGAACACCGGGACCCCGAGACGCTTCTCGAGATCTTTTTTCAGCGGCGCGTCCTTCCACCGGAGGTTGGGGGCGAAGATGACCTCGCCCGACTCGGGATTCACCGCGCCGGGCGCGCCGATGCCGATCGCGCGAACCTGCTTCAGGGAAAAGTCCGCCTCGTCGACCGCGTCCATCACGCCGCGCGCGATGCGTTCGACGACGGCGTCATACCCGCGATCCGACTTGGTGCTGAGCTTGGAAGTCGCGACGAGCTTGAGCTGCGGCCCGAAAACGCCGGCCAATACCTTGGTGCCGCCGAGATCGACGCCCACGATCAGATCCTGTTTCGAAGACGTCTCGGCCATGGGCGCCACTGCAACCATCGGACGGTTGGCCCGCAAGGAAAAGGATCAGGGCTTCAGGGGAATCTTGTCGTCGAGCTTGCGACGCGGCCGGGGCGGCGGGATGGAATTGGCGCCATCGTGGCCGGAGTAAAGGACCAGCCCGACGCCGCCCGAGCGGATTTGCATTCCCAAATCCACGCCGGACCCGCGCTCGAGGATCTTCGTGACGCCAGCCCGGGTTTCCCGGACGACGACGTTGTAGGGATTACCCTGGAACGCGACCTCGCCGGCGACGAGGGAAACGGAGGCGTCGCGGATGACGAACATCGGGGAACTCTTGAACGCGCCGTTCGAGACCGCGAGCGACCCGAGCAACTCGGTGCGTCCGCCCGAAGACGTCGTGATGAGTGTTCCGGGACGTTCGGTCTTGAATCCAAAGAGCCACAACGTGCCGCCGTCGTTCATGATCTTCGGGCCCTCGTACTCGATGTTCCATTGGCGGGCCCAGACCTTCTGCCCGTTGATCGAGGCCGGCAGCGCGCCCGAAATGTCCTCGAGAAAGAGCGAGCCCTTGCCGTTGAGGATGAATCCCGCGTTGTGGCACGACGAAAGGACCAGCGTGCGGCCCGAGTCATTCTGGACCAGCGGGCCTTTCGGCGCCTCGATCTCGATGCGCTCGATCACCACGACCGGGGAATCGCCGTCGACCACGCGGAACACGGGCTTCGACCCGAGCCCGCCGTTCACGATCCGCGCCTCGCAACCGATGATGCGTCGCACGGGACCGCGGATCTCGATGGTTTTCTCGACGCGCCACAGACCGTTCGGCAGGTAGACCGTGGTGGCACCGGAATCGATCGCGCGTTGGATCGCCACGCTGTCGTCGGCGAAATCCCCGGACTTGCCGCCTTGGGTGACCGGGCCGGCCCATTGCGCCGGCGGATCCCAGGGAAGTTCGGGCGTCTCCTCGATGGGCAAGTCCAAGGACGAAGGCATCGCCATGAACATCGCCATGCGATCATGGGAAAGAAACTCCTCGACGTACGGTGCCGTCACGGTGATCGACGTCTCGATCCGGCTCTCGATGGCATTGGTGTGGCCGGGCGCCATGAGGCTACGGACATACAACGACCCGCGGTTGACGATCGCGGGAAACGCGCGGCGCGAGGGCAATCCCTGCAGCACGGCGTCGATCAACGTCACGCTGCCGGTGGGATCGGTGTTCTGGATCGCGGGAACCGCATTGGTGCTCCGGAGCCGGCGGATGTTCAGCGTCTGTCCGGAATTGCGGATGCCCGCGGTGCCCTGCCCAACGAGCTCGACGTTCTCGAGCGTGAACGAATTGACGGCGTTCTCCGCACGGATCCCGAACTCGAATCCCTCGGCGCGCACGTTTTTCAGGAAACAGGGACCGATCGTCTCGGAGTGCGAAAGATCAAACCCGACGATGCCCTCCCCCTTCTTCCCGGCGCGGACGGTCACGTCGCGGATACCGCCCTGGTGATTCGCCATGACGGAAATCCCGGAGGCCGACGGGTTGCCGACGCCGGTCTCGATGGAAAGGTTGCGGACGGCATTCCGGGGATGGGTCGCGGGATCGGTGCCCATCCAGAGCAACGGGTGCCCGCGGCCGCCGGGTCCGAAACCCGCCGCGTAGTCCATGAGTCGGATCACGGTGCCGTCGCGGCTTTGTCCCTGGAGGATCGTCGAGCGTTGGCGGGATTCCTCGTTGGTCCCGCCCGGCCAGAGCAACGGCGCGCTGACGAGATAGACGCCGTTGGGCAAATAGATGATCCGGTTGGCGTTCCCGTTGTCGAGCAGCGCTTGCTGCAGCGATTCCGTGTCGTCGGCCTTTCCGTCCCCGTGGGCGAAATACGGGGATTTGGTCACGTCGACCACGCCGGAGTCCGCGGGAAACCGGATGTCCTCCGCCAACGCGACGCCGCGAAGGAGCCCCAGGCCAACGCCGAGGAAAGCCGCCAGCAGAAATCCCCGGAACGGTTGTTCGACACGCACGCGAAATCTGTACCCGCCCGGCGTCGTGCCTAACAGAAGATTGCGCCGATTTGGCCTCAAGCAGGTTCCAAGCGAGGAAGTTTGGAGCCACGGATTGGAACCCATTTTCGCGGATTTGTTTTCACGCGGGAGAATCGGGCGTCGTGAGATCGAAGAATCCCGACGATCGCCCGCAGCGAAATTCCCAAGACTCAATCCAATGCAAACATCCGCGAGAATCGGCCAACGGTTCAGGACGGCGTGGCCGCATTCGCCCGTCGATTGACGAAGCCCGGCCGTCAACGCGCGGACAGCGGACGGATCCGGACATCGCGGAACCAGACGTCGTCGCCGTGGTCCTGCAAAAGGATCGGCGTCGCGAACTTCGTTCCCCAGCGCGCCTCCGACTTGAACTTGCTCGCCTCCTTCGCCACCACCATCGCGGGGCTGCCGAGATCGTACGCGACGACGCGGCGGCCGTTGAGCCAATGCTCGACGTGGTTCCCGCGCACCACGATCCGCGACGCGTTGATCTCGCCCGCCGGATGCACGGGCGGATGGTCGGGCGCGAGGGCGTCGTAGAGCGATGCCGTCTGCCGGTTGGGCCCGTGCAACGCGTCGGGATGCAACGCGTCGTCTATGACCTGGTATTCGTGGCCGATCGCCGATCCGCGTTGCTCGTCGATGAAGTACTTCACCCCGCTGTTCGCGCCCTTGCCGATGCGGAATTCAAACTCGAGTTCGAAATCATCGAAGCGATCGACCGTGATGATGTCCCCGCCCCCACCCTTCGCGACGTGCCGGAGCCAGCCGTCCTCGACGATCCATCCCTGCGACGGGAAGCCGGCCTTGTTGAATCCGCGCCAACCGGCGGTGGTGCTGCCGTCGAACAACAACCGCCAACCCGCGCGCGCCTGCGACGACGAGAGCGCGTTGTGGGCGGGCGAGGGTTTTCCGTCGGTGGCGCAACCGGCCGCGAACAGCGCGACCGCGCAAAACGCGGCGAGATGGAAACGGGATTTCATGAGATCAGTTCGGTTTGTCGATGCGACGGACGCGCAGTTGGCGGTACCAAACCTCGTCGCCGTGGTCCTGGAGGCAGAGGTGGCCGGTGGGTTGGTTCGCGTAGCTTTTCCACGCCTTGAATTTCGAATCGGCGACCAACGCGGCGAGCGACGGACTGCCGAGGTCGTATTCGACGACGCGCATCCCGTTGAGCCAATGTTCGACATGGTTGCCCCGGACGACGATGCGGCCCTTGTTCCATTCGCCGGCCGGCTGCACCGACTTCGAGGCGTTGCACGCGATCAATGCATAGAGGGAGCCGGCGCTGGTCTTCGGGTTCTTGCCGTCCGGATGTTTGGCATCGTCGACGACCTGGTATTCGGGACCCGATTCATACGAGGCGCCGAACTCCTCGCCGACATGGTACATGACGCCCGAATTGGCACCGGGCGACACCTTCCATTCGAAGCGGAACTCGAAGCTCCCGTACGTCTCTCGGGTGACGAGGTCGCCGCCGCCACCGCCCTTGAGGCAATGGATCACGCCGTCCGCCATGTCCCATCCCTTGGCCGGGAATTCCTTCAGCTTGTAACCACGCCATGCGGAGGCGTCGGTGCCGCGGGAAAGCGCGATCCACGGGACGGTCTGGAACGCCGTGGCAATGCAGACCAGCGCGGCGACCACCGCGAGAAGACGGGCATTCTGAACTTTCATGTCGTGGGAATGGATCGATTGGAACCCGCGCCCTCCCCGCGGGCAAGCCACGAGTCGTGTGCAACGCGAGAACGCGACAAGCGCGGTCGTCTCGGCTCGTAGCGCGGGCGTCTCGCCTGCGCGCCACTTTCCATGACTCCGAAACCGGCGCGATCGCAGGCGAGCTCGCTCGCCAAAGCCAAACGCAGGCGGGACGCCCGCGACTACCGCAGCCGGGGACGGCCGCGCTACGGGGAACGGGGACGGCTACGCTACGACGGCCGCGGCACGTCGCGCACGGGATTGCGCCGCGCCGTGGTCCCGTCGCATCCTGACCGCATGGCGAACGCGCGCATCGGCATCATCGGCGGCTCCGGCCTCTACCATCTCGAGGGATTCACGCGGCAGAAATGGGTCACCGTCAAAACCCCGTTCGGCCCCGCCTCGGACCAGTTCCTCACCGGCGAACTCGCCGGACGCGACGTCGTGTTCCTGCCGCGGCATGGACGCGGCCACCGCATTCTTCCCGGCGAGTTGAACCACCGCGCGAACCTGTGGGCGATGAAGAAACTGGGCGTCGCGTGGATCGTCAGCGTCAGCGCCGTCGGGTCCCTGCAGAAGCGCTACCGTCCGTGCGACATCGTCCTCATCGACCAGTTCGTCGATCGCACGAAGAAGGCGGCCGAACACACCTTCTTTGGCCGTGGCATCGTGGCACACGTGGCATTTGCCGATCCCATCGCGACGGAATTGCGGGCGCTGCTCCTTGCAAGGGCGCGCGTCGAAAAGGCCCGGGTCCACGACGGCGGAACGTACGTCAACATGGAAGGTCCCGCCTTCAGCACGCGCGCGGAATCCATCGCGAACCACGACGCCGGATTCGACGTCATCGGAATGACCAATCTCGGCGAGGCCAAGTGCGCGCGCGAGGCCGAGATCGCCTACGCCACCCTGGCCATGGTCACCGACTACGATTGCTGGAAGGCCGACGAGGCGCACGTGACCGTGGAGATGGTGATCGAGAATCTTCGCCGCAATGCCGAGCAGGCGAAGGCGATCGTCGCGGGCGTCATCCCCACGATCCCCGCCGAACCGTGCTGGCCGTGCCACGTCGCGCTCCGAAACTCGATCATGACCGATCGCACGCTGTGGCCGGCCGCGACGGTGCGGACGTTGGGGCCGATCCTCGCGAAGTACCGCAAGCCCGCCCGCGGATGAACTTGGCCGCCGCGGTTGGCCGTGCCATCACTGTGGCATGAAGGCCGTTTTGCTTCCCGCGTTTCTCGCACTGGCACTTCTCGCCGGCTGCGCGGGCAAGCCCCGTGGACTTCCGGCTTCGAACGGCATCCTTAATTTCGACCAAGTCTCGCCGGACTTATATCGCGGCGCCCAACCGGACGCGGCGGGCGTCGCCGGTCTCGATCGCGCTGGAATCCGGTCGGTCGTCGACCTGCGGCAAGGCTCCGAAGTCCGGCCGGGCGAACGGACCGATGCCACGGGCTTCGGCATGACTTATACCAACGTGCCGATGGCGGGTTTCGGACGCCCGAGCGCGGAAGAGATCGAGCGTGTCCTCGCGTTGATCCGGACGCTTCCCCCGCCCGTCTTCGTGCATTGCCGGCACGGTTGCGACCGGACGGGCGCGGTCATCGCCTGTTATAGGATCCGCCACGACGGGTGGTCGTTGGAGCAAGCGATGGACGAGGCGCGCGTCCACGGAATGTCGCGGCTCGAGGTGGGGATGGAGACTTATATAAGGGATTTCGCGCGGTCGGAGGCGACGGGGCCGCGGTAGTCGCGGGCGTCTCGCCTGCGCAAATCACGGGCGTCCTCGCCCGTGCCCTGCAAGTTGCGGCAAGACGAAGGCGCACCGGGGACGGTGCTTGCTGCGCAGCCGGCCTGCGCGCCGCAGCTCGGCGGAGGCGGGGGACGGCCGCCCTACATAGCGCGGGCGTCCCCGCCTGCGCGTGCCAGCATGAACTGCCCCCGCGCGGAGCGCCTTTGGACTGCGGTGGGAAGGAGCGTTAGCGACGCCACACCGCTTTCTGGTGAACGCGAACATTGCGACGAAAGCGGTGTGGCGCCATCCGATGGCTTCCCACCGCACTCCGAAAGCGCTTCGCGCGAAGGCCGCTCCCTGCGTAGCGCGGGCGTTCCGTCCTCGCCGACCTTCGGCCTTGCAGGCCCGGTGGCACCCGCGCCCATCAACC
>JANYDN010000213.1 GCA_025363585.1 Verrucomicrobiota bacterium
AACGTGGGCAAGTCCGCGTTGTTCAATCGCATCGCCGGCCGCCGCATCGCCATCGTCCACGACCAACCCGGCGTGACGCGCGACCGCGTCACCGCGGAGGTCGAATGGAACGGCCGTCCGTTCACCATCATCGATACCGGCGGCATCGGCCTCGTGCGCGGCGAGAAATCCTCCGACGTCATCCAGCGCGCCATGCTCGAGCA
The DNA here is from genome assembly GCA_025363585.1 of Verrucomicrobiota bacterium. Taxonomy (GTDB): domain Bacteria; phylum Verrucomicrobiota; class Verrucomicrobiia; order Limisphaerales; family UBA9464; genus UBA6176. Next base: position 204 of record JANYDN010000213.1, read on the forward strand.
GGTCGACCTCGCGATCGAGGCGGCGCAAGTGATCATCCTCGTGGTGAACGTCCAGGAAGGCGTCGTGCCCCTCGACGAGGAGGTCTCGATGAAACTCCGCTCGACCCAGAAGCCCGTGCTGGTGGCGGTGAACAAGGTCGACACCGAGCGCGCGTCGCCGGGAGTGGGCGAGTTCGTGGCGTTGGGATTCGAGCACGTCTTCGGCGTGACCGCGATCCACGGCGCGGGCACGGAGCAACTCGTCGACGCCGCGATCGCGCTTTTACCCCCGTGGACCGCGCCCGAGATGCCGGTCCTCGCGGAAGGCGAGGAAGCGCCGGCGCCGAAGAGGTTCGACCGCACGCCGCCCGGTTCCCTCGAGCGCCCGTTGCGCATCGCGATCGTCGGCCGGCCGAACGTCGGCAAGTCGTCGATCATCAACGCCGTGACCGGATCGCAACGCGTGATCGTGAGCCCGATTCCCGGGACGACGCGCGACGCGGTGGACGTGCCGTTCCAGGTGGAGACCGACGGCGTGCGGCAGGCGTACATGCTGGTCGACACGGCGGGCGTGCGGAAGGCGCGGCGCATCGACGATTCGGTGGAGTTCTTCAGCGTGGAACGGACGAAGCAATCGATCGTGCGGTCCGACATCGCGGTGCTGGTGCTGGACGCGGAGTCGGGGATCACGGAGCAGGACAAAAAGATCGCGGACGTGATCGTGGAGTCGAAGCGCGCGTGCATCGTGGTGATCAACAAGTGGGATCTGGTGACGGACGTGGTGCGGAAGGCGCGCGAGGACGAGATCAAGGAACGCGAGGAGAAGACGCGCGACCGCGACGACCGCCGCAAGCGGTTGACGACGCTCTCGGAGTTCGGCGAGTGGGTGCAGACGCGGTTGTTCTTCCTCGACTACGCGCCGGTGATTTTCACGTCGGCGAAGGACGGGTTCCAACTGGATCGTTTGCTGGAGGCGGTGCGGTACGTGGCGGCGCAATTGCGGCAGGCGGTGCCGACGTCGATCCTGAACCGGACGCTGAACACGGCGATCGAGGCGCGCCAACCGGTGAGCGCGCAGGGGACGCGGCTGCGGTTTTACTACGCGACGCAGGTCAAGCAGGCGCCGCCCACGTTCAAGCTGTTCGTGAACCGCGACGAATTGTTCAGCCCGCCGTACGAGAAATATTTGAAGCAGGCGATCCGCGCGGCATTCGGGTACGAGGGATGCCCGGTGGTGTTGCTGCCGGTCCCGCGTCCGCGCACGATCGAGCCGGTGCGCCGGTTCAAGCGGCAGCCTTTCTCGGAAGACCGCGCGATGCGGCACGGGCGTCAGCGCGGGACGAAGCCGGGACCGTTGTACCGCGGCGCGCCCCGCGATCCGCGGCGCAACACCAAGGCGGTGTCGCGCATGGACGGGCCTGTGCCCGAGGCACCCCCGGAACGTCCGGCGTTCCGTCCCGCGTTCAAGGCACCGGCGAAGCCGATGTTCAAGGGCAAGGGCAAGGGAGCGGGAGCGGGAGCGCGCGGATCCCATCCCAACCCGCGGGGACCGCAGCCCGATTGGCGCGGACCGCGTCCAGAGGCGCGCGGGCCGAAGCGTCCGGGGAAGGGACCGTCGAGTGGGTTCGTGAAGCCGCCATCGAAGCGACCGTTCGGGACGCCAGGATCGAATGGACCGAAGCCCGCGCCGAAGGGCGTGGCGCGTCCCGTGCGTCCCGCGCACCGGAAGGTGAATCGTCCGGGGCGCAAGGGGCGGTAGGGGTAGGGCGGCCGTCCCCGGCTGCACAGTCCGAGCCGTCCCCGGCTCGATGCACGGGTCTCGGGGAGTCGCAGCCTTGCCTGCAAGCGGGGCTCGGGCGGGGACGCCCTCGAATTGTGCAGCCGGGGACGGCCGCCCTACGCCCGGCCGGCGAGGCGTTGCTTCCAACGGTCGGCCAGCACGGCGCCCAGGATGACGAGGCCGAGCACGACTTTCTGCGTGTAGCTTTCCACGCCCGTCAGGTTCATGCCGTTCTGGATCACCGCGATGATCAACGCGCCCACGAGCGTCCCGATCACGTTGCCGCGGCCGCCGTTGAGGCTCGCGCCACCGACCACCACCGCGGCGATGGCGTAGAGTTCGTAGCTCACGCCGTAGGTCGGGGCGCCGCTGCGGAGTTGGGACGCCATCACCACGCCGCCAAGTCCGGCCAGCGCGGCGCTCGCGGCATACGCGAATATCAGGACGCGTCCGACCCGCACGCCGGAGAGGCGCGCCGCGGCCTCGTTTCCACCGACGGCATGGACGTGGCGTCCGAGGACGGTTCGCTTCAGGAGCGCGTGCGCGGCGGCAAAGACGAGGAGCATGAGCACGACCGCATGCGGCAGCCCGAAGAAGCCGGTGCCTCGCCCCAGCCAAGTGCTGTTCTCCGGAATCTCGTAGATGCTCTGGCCTTTCGACACGAGGAACGCCAGACCCGCGGCGATCTGCATCACCGCGAGCGTGGTGATGAAGGGCGGGATCTTGAAGGCGACGATCACCGCCCCGGACGCGAGTCCGACGGCCGCGCAGACGGCGATGGCGAATGCCGCGGCGAGCAGCATCGCGCCCGCGCCGGCATTCACGCCGCCGAGCTTTTCGTGAAGCAACCACGTGGAGAGCACGGCCGAGAACGCGACGAGGCTGCCCACGCTGAGGTCGATGCCGCCGGTGAGGATCACGAAGGTAAGGCCGACGGCGAGGATCGCGACGACGGCGATCTGGTTGGCGACGTTGAGAAGATTCTGGCGCGTCAGGAAGATGGGCCAGCGTTCTGCGGCGGGCAGGACGACCGCGGGTTTTCCGAGCGCGGGAAACCGGGACGGCAATTCCGAGACGAGCGTCCACGCGGCGCATTCGGGCGTGGTGAGAACGTGGGTGATCGTGCCGTTGGTGGCGGCAATGGATTCGAACGCGACCCGCGCGGCGCGGGGTTCGCCCAAGAGCGTGACGATCGGCTCGATGCCGCGCTTGCGGAGTTCCGCGGCGGCGGATTCCGCGAAGGCGTGGTCGTCGGGAACATCGCGTCCCACGATCGCGACGCGCGCGGTCGCGTCGGGAACGCGCGCGGCGAGTAGTACGCCGGCGGGCGCTCCGGTGGGAACGCCCTCGCGCCACGTGGCCCACGAGAACCACGCGACGAGCACGAGAAGGACCCCGGCCATGCCGAAGTCCTCGGCCCACCGCGGCAGCCTGCGCGGCATCCGGCGAGACGTGGCGTTCATGGCCGCCACGCGGAACGCAGCGCCCGGACCTCGCAGGACACCCGCGCGCCCTTCGAATCCGGCATCTCCAATTTCATGCGGCGGTTGTTGGGCGGTGGGAGGAAACAGTCGGAGAACTGGACGAGGCCGTCGTTGGCGAAGGTCTCGAGCGACGTCCGGTCCAGCACGAGGCGGAGCGAAACCGTCGGGCCTTTCTGGGCAAGCACGGCCTCGCGGCCGCGAACGCGGAGTTTGCCGCCGTTGTGGACCCATTCGATCGGGAGTCCGCGCAGTTGGATCATCCAATCGCGGTCGGACGGCAATTCGAGCCGGATATCGTTGGTCTCAAGATCGAGTCCGGCCAGCGCGGATGCCGTCTCGGTCGTCGACCGGCTGGCCTTCGCGAGCAACGGGCCACCGGAGTCCAGCCCGTCGAGTTCCTTGACCGGCCACTTGCGGACACGCGGTCCCTCGGGCGTGTCGCGGAGTTCGAGCGTGACGGGCACGCCCATCTGTTGGTTGAAGGGCATGCCGGGATATTTCCCGCCGTTCATCCACGGCACCAGGATCACGCGATGGTCGGGAAGATCGTCGTAGGCCTGGGACGCGTAGGCATTGGCGCCATGATCGCCGCGGAGCTTCGGGGTCGTGGCTTTGAATTCGCGGCCGTCGAAAGTCCCCACCCAGTACTCGCCGCTCGCGCCCCAGAGCATCCAATCCGCCGGACCGCGGGATCCGCGCAGTCGCACGAGGCCCGGACACTCGTAGAGGTCCTCGGCAAACTTGCTCGCGAAGCTCCAGGTCTTGAGGTCGGGCGATGTGTAAATGTGGAGGCGATTGCGGGTCTTCTTTTTACCGTCCGCGCCAGCCTCGTTCTCGCCGACGTACAGCGGCATGACCCAACGGTGGGTCGGCTCGTGCCAGAAGACCTTGGGATCGCGGTCGCCCTCGCCGACGTTGGGCACCACGGGATTGCCCCCGTACTTGGTCCAGGTGCGGCCTTTGTCGAGCGAGTACGCGAGGCATTGCGTGAAGGGCCGGCCCTTCGATTCCTCGCTGCTGCCGCCCGCGGCCGTGTAGAGAGCGACCATCGGTGGCTGGCCCGGTTTGCCGAAGCCGGAGGTGTTGTGGCGATCAATCACCGCGGACCCGCTGAACATGGTGCCCCAGCGGTCGGGATACAGCGCGTGGCCGAGCTGCTTCCAGTGGAACAAGTCCGTGCTCACGGCGTGGCCCCAGGTCATGTTTCCCCATTCACGGCCCTCGGGATTGTGCTGGAAGAAGAGGTGGTACTCGCCGTCGAGGGCCACGAGACCGTTGGGATCGTTCAGCCAGTTTTCCCTCGCGGTGAAATGGAACTGCGGGCGCCACGTCTCGTCGTAGAGACGGCTCGCGTCCGGGATCACGGTGAAGACCGGCGGCGTCGCCGCCGTGTCCGAAAACACGAAATGATCCGCGTTCACGTGGCCCCAACCACCGGTGTCGTCGTCGACGATCCGGATCCGCGCGTCCTTCCCGACGAATTCCGCGAGATCGAGCGTGGCCATCGAGAGCGTCTCGTCGTCTCGTCCCGTGGCGGATCGCACGACGCGGCCGTCGACCACGACGTTGACGCAGGTCTTGCCCTCGTGGGCGCCGCCGCCGACGAGAAAGTTGAGGAAGGGTTTGGAAACGCGGAACGACGGGGAGGTGAGCGTGCCGGTGGAGGCGTCGCCGCCGGCGTAAGAGTCGACGAAGCCATTGCCACGGAAGCCGCCGACGGACTGTTGGTTCGCCAGCGTGCCTTTGGCGGGGCCGGTGCCAAAGGCGTTTCCGGTGACGACCCATTGCCCGTAATCGGCGCCCTCGAAGTCGGCGAAAAGTTCGTCGGCGGCCAACGCGCGGGAAGCAACGCCGGCCAGCATCGCGGCGGCGAACACGCTGGCGGGACGGAAGACCGAGGCCGGGGGGTGCATGCCGCGGATCAAAGCGCGGGGCGGGCGCGAGGGCAACCCGCTCTTTCCGGCATGGGATTCCACGTGGCGGAACCCGTATTCAAAGCATTGCAATTTTTCCGGAGGTGGGTGCAGCTTTGGGCAAGGCATCGCATGAAAACTCCCGTTCGCGCATCCGTCTCCCGCGGTTTTACCCTGATCGAACTGCTCGTGGTGATCGCGATCATCGCGATCCTCGCGGGCATGCTCCTCCCGGCGCTGGCCAAGGCCAAGACGAAGGCCCAGGGCGCGTTGTGCATGAGCAACGGCCGGCAACTGATGCTCGCCTGGCGGCTTTATACCGACGACAACAACGGCCGTCTGGTCGCGTCGCTCGCCGCCAACGGCCGCCCGGTGTGGGTCGAGCACAGTCTGGATTGGTCCAGCCCGGACAACACGAACGTCTCCTACATCATGAAGGGTCCGCTCTTCAAATACGGCGGCAGTTCCACGGCGATCTACAAGTGCCCGGCGGACCGCGCCGCGGTGGGCACCATCCCCAAGGTCAAATACACGCCGCGTATCCGCAGCATCTCGATGAGCCAGGCGTTCGACTTTGGCGGTTGGTTGCCGGCTCCGCCGTACAAGGTCTTTGCGAAGGACAGCGACATCAACATCCCCACCAAGACCTGGGTTTTCATCGACGAGCATCCGGACAGCATCAACGACGCGGCCTGCGCGGTGAAGATGGCGGACCCGGGCGCAAAGACGGCGCAGATCATCGATTTCCCCGCCAGTTGGCACAACGGCGCGTGCGGCTTGTCGTTCGCCGACGGGCATTCCGAGATCCACAAATGGATCGGTTCGAAGATCCGCGCCAAGGTGGGCTACAACCTGAACCTCCAACCGAACGTCCCGGCCGGCGATTCCGTGGTCGACATCCTCTGGTGGTCCGAGAACACCACGACGAAGAACTAGGCGGGGGCCGGGGCCGCAGTCGTCAGTTTTCAGTGATCAGTTTTCAGTGATCCGCGGTCGGTCGTTGGAGATCGGCGGCGGTCCCCGCTTCCTTCACTTGGCCCGGCGATTCCCGCTCCCTGCTCCCTGCT
>JANYDN010000294.1 GCA_025363585.1 Verrucomicrobiota bacterium
ACCCGCCAGCGTCCGGGCGCGGAGGCGCGCCGAAAAATCGCCGGAAGCCAGTGCCTGCGCCGGCAAATCCAGGGCCGAGGCACCGAGCAAGGATTCCCAGTCGGTTTCCTGGAACTGGACGATCCGTCCCGCGGCGAGGACCTGGTCGACGTCGAGCGAACGGTGGATCCGGAAATGGAGTCCGGGCACCGGGTCGCCCACCACGATCCCGCCGAGGGTGGGCGGCGGCACCAGGACGAACCCTGCCTGCCCGGAAGGATTCCGGGACCCGCGGATGCGATTGCCGCCAATGGCGGCGTAGGCAAAGCCATCGCGCACCAAGCCCGACTGGTGCAACCGGAAGGAACCGGCGTCGGTCGAACGGAGGCTGATCCGCGCCACCCGTTGGACGGACGTGGTGGCATCCAGAGGCACGGTGAGCACCGAGACGACATTCGAGACCACGCCGCCGCCCGGAAGCTCCACGCGCTTCGGCCATGCGGCGAACTTGCCCGTGTCCACGCCGCCTCCATCGCCGTCCTCCGCATCACCAAGGGCGTCGCCCACCGCCTCGGAGGCGATGCCGCCCGCCTGCACGACGGTGGCCACGTCGTTGCCAGGATTGCCCAGCATGACCGCGACCTTGCCGACGATGCCGCCGAGCGACGACGCGCCGCCGGGAGTCGAGGGAGGCGTACCGACGACCCGGATGGGAGTCAGGTTGGCGACATCGATGGACCGGAGCGGAACGAGTCCCGGCCCGAGGAAAACCACGCGGTTGGATTTCGCGCCGAGCACCGAGTTGTCCGCGACGATCGTGAGCACGTTGTCGGCGAACGAAATCGCCGTCACGCCGAGCGGACGGTTGGTGCCCGCGCCCGTGGTGCCGAAAGATCTCAGGATCAGATGCGACGGGAATCCGGTGGAATCGGCACCGATCCTCGCGAAACGGGCGAACTGGCCAAGGGCCGCCCCGGGCGCCGCGCCTCCCGATTCGTCCACGCCCGCCTCGATCCCGTCGGCATCGCCGCCATCCAGCGTCACCCCGTCCTCGCCGACGCCGTCGGTCGTCACGTCCACCGAGCCGTCGGGTGAACCGGCGATGCGGGCATTGCCGGCCGGGCTGGCCGGGATTCCGTCGGCGGCGATTTCCGATCCGGGCGGTTCGCCGGGCGGTTTGCTCGCGGCATTGGCGGGGTCGGTGCCGGCCAACAATTCCTGGCGGTTCGAGAACCCGTCGCCATCGTGGTCGTTGGCGCCGTTCTCGTCGAGCGTGCCGCCGAGGAACGCGAGTTCCCACGCGTCGTCCAACCCGTCGCCATCGATATCCGAATGGGATCCCGGCGGCACGTCGGTGAGGGCCAGGGCCACCACCTCGATCGCGCGGTCGGCGCAGGACGGGATCGCCACGTCCTCGAAGCCGAGCACCCGGACGAGCGCGCCCGGAGGAACGTCGAAGGCGGCTCCCGGAGCATAGGCGCGGCCGTGGCCGTCGCGGAGGGCAACGCGTTTGCCCGATTCGTCGAGCAACGTGCCGCAGTCGCCGATGAAAGAATTCCCGACGACGACGAGCGGGACGTCCACACGCGGGCGGGGATGGACGGAATCCAGGACGATCCGCGCGCCCGCCGCGGCATTGGAGACGAACGACGGCGAGAAAGCGGCCAGCCCCGCGTAGGGCTGCGGCAGCGCGTTGGATTCAACGAGGGACCGCAGCGCGTCGACGAGCGGAGGGAACGTGGAGAGCCGGACGACGTTGGTGCCGTTGGTGACCGTGTTGATGTTCGAATAGGTGCAGACGCCGTAGAGGCTCGCGTTCAGCAACCGCAATTGGACCACCTGCAATTGGGTCAGGTTGCGCGCGCCGTCGTCGATCGACGCCAACAGATGCGCCAGATGCCACGTGTTCGAGGCGCCCTTCGACGTCAGGTAATTCAACGCCGTCACCGGCGGATTGGTTCGTCCCGCGTCGCCGGGCCGGTGCGGGAACACGGAGAGACGATTGGACCGGGGCCACGCGTTGGTGGGAATGAGCAAGTCCAGCTTGCGCTCCATCAGCACGGCCGCGAGGACGTCGATGGGCTGCAGGACGCGATCCACCAAGGGCGGCGGATTGGTGAGCAGGAACTGGCGGGCGTTGGCCTCCCACGCGCTTGCCAGTTGGGTCAGCGTCAGCGGCACGTTGGACACGGGAGGAACGAACGGCACGGTCTCGAACGCCGGCGGGGGAATGCTGGTCAAGGCCAGCAACTCGCGTCCGCTCGGCTCGGTGGGTGGGATCCGTGCGGGCGACACCGAAAAATGTTCCGGCGTGGACACCGCGAGCACCGAGCCCGCCGCGAAATCCAGGAACAGGTCCGCCGACGACGCCTTGGACGCGGAAGGAGTCACCGTCGCCGCGCTGGATATCAAGGCTCCCTGAAGCGTCCTGGCGCTCACCACCGTGCCCGTCGCCGCCCCGCCGCCCGGCGGCGGGACCAAGTGCGGCTGCGGCGTCACGCGAAGGTCCACCGGAAACACCAGCGACCCCGTCGTGTGGTTGGTCGATGGCTTGTCCGTGCCCACGAGCGGATTGCTGCCGGCCATCAGTTCGTCGAAATCAGAAAACCCGTCGTGGTCTTGGTCGGGTCCTCCACGGGGATCCAAACCTCGGGCGTCCTCGACGAAATCGGGAACGCCGTCGCCGTCGGAATCAATGGCGTACCAAGGCTTCGTGAAAAGGTAGTTGGCCTTGGCGATGGCCGATCGCGCATTGCCCGTCGCCGCCTGGCCGTACGCCTCCACGACCGTGTCCCGGTAGATGTAGAGCGCCTTGGCATATTGCACCCACGGACTGCCGTTGGTGCGGAAGAAGAGCCGGTCCGACGGATTGCCCGCGGTCAGGGTCATCGTGATGCCGATGTCGAACACGCCCGAAGCGGGTTTGATCCGGAGGTCGGAGACCAACGTGCCGATCCCGGGCGTGAGCGGGGTCACGGCGATGGACTCCGCGTACTGCGCGACCAGCGCGTGGGTGGTCGCGGCTTCGGTCGCGAGCGTCCCGGGCGTGGGAGCGCTCAGGCCGGCGGTCGGGTTGAGGAACGATTCCCCGGTCACCTTGAGCACGCGGTTGGTGACGCCCGGTCCCGTGTTGGTGCCGAACGACGGCAGCGAGGCCCAGTCGGCAATGGAGTTCAGCGCGAGCAACACCGGCGCGGGATCCACGAACGGTTCGCGCTGGTATTGGACGACGTTGGCCTGGCCGGCGGATCGCGAGACAACCGGCATCGCGCCCCCGCCGACGGTATCGAACGACGCGCCGTTCCATCGCAGGCTGAGGAACGAGGTGGAGATCCCGGCCTTGCCCGACATCAACTGGAGTCCGCCGTTGCCCGAACCGACGAAGCGCGTGAACGGGGCGTCGGCCGTGGCCGTGTAGACCGCGACGCGCACCAACGACGCGAGGCCATCGTACGCGTAGATTTCCGCGAGGGTGCCGTCGTTGGAAACGATGCCGACCTGGGCCTTGCCGCCGCCCGAGAGCACCTGGACCGCGTCGATGCGGTTGGTGGTCGGATGCAACGTGGCGGCAGGGGCCACGGCCCAGTCGAAGTCGTTGGGCGCGATTTCCGCGAGCGGATGCGCGAGGATGTTCGAGGTGCCCGGGACGTAGAGGAGGAACGTCATCAACGCTCGGTTCGAGAACGTGCCCGCGGCGTATTCGAGCGTGGCCGGCAAATTGACGAGCGTCGCGTCGAGCCGCGCCGTACCGGTGGTGAAATCGAACAGGTTGAGTTGGCTGGCGGCCGGGCCGCGTCCGAGGGCCGCCGCATAGAACGACGGCGAATTGGTCCGCGGCAGGACCCGGTTGCCGCGCTCGAGGACGGCGGGTATCGGCGCGTCGAACAAAGGTTGGAACGTGCCGCCGAGATTGCGCGTGAGCGCGACGCGGTTGGGATTCGCACCGCCGTCGCCCACGCTCGAGCTGAACACGTCGTGCCAGAGGTTCGCGCCGGCGCCGCCGACGTCGACCGCCACGACGAAGTTGGGCTGGAGCCCGGGCGGGTACACCGGAAACGGCTGCGGATTGGCGAGCGTGGGTTCCGCGTTGAGGAGGCTCAGGCGATTCCCGGTCCGGCTGGCGAAAACCAGATCCGCGCGGTTCGTCGCGGCCGTCGCGGCCAACGTCGCCGCGGCTTCCTTGGCGAGCAACGGCCCGGTGCTGAAGCCCGCGATGTCGGCGAGTCCCGAGGGCCGCGCGGGATTCCACGCGGGAACGCCGGCCGCGGGAACGACCGCCAACCGGTATTGCCCGGTGGCTTTGTCGACCACGACCAATTCCAACACGCCGTCCCCGTCGAGGTCCGCCGCCGTGGTGAATTCCGTGGTGGTCTCGGTGACCGGCTCCGGGGGCAACGCGCGGAGCCCGGAGGGAAACACGGCGCAGAGGGCCAAGGCGCACGCACGGACCGCGGCATGTATTCGTCGGGAGTTCATGGTTTCCGGTTTCACGGCGTGACGGTGACGATGTTGGTGGGAAGGACCTCGATCATCTCGCCGAACTCGTCGAAGCGGACGAGGAAGTACTGGTACGAGGCGCCGGAAACGACCGGCTGGGTGTCGAGCAGGAACAGCCCGTGGCCGGTCCCGTACGGGAATATCCCGACGAACGGATCGGTGATCTGGGAGGCCGGGAGATCGACCGGCGCCACGACCGCGGGTCCGGGCTGCACGAGTTTGTGGTCGAGACCGGTCATCCGCGGCGTGACCTGGATGAGGTCGCCCGCCGGTTGGGGAAACTCCGTGCCGGGCTGCTGCTGTCGATAGAGCACGGCCGACACCGCGGGCTGTAAAATCAAGAAGGACGGCAGCTCAAGCCCGGGCGGAGTCACCCGCGTGCCGGTCACCAGCACCTGTCCGAAAATCGGCCGCGAGGTCGCGACGTCCTTGAACAACACGTCGTCGGGATCCTCCGTGGTGTTCAGCCATCCATTGCGTCCGAGGGGTACCGAGGATCCGCCCTTGGCGTTGATGTGGACATAGCCGACCGCCACGCCGATGCCGTCGAAATCCGCGTCGTGGTCGCCGTTGGCGTTGCCGTTCTTGATGCGCACGGCGGCGAATCCGTCGGCGCCGGTCGTGAAGTTGGTGTGCGACGGCGGCAGCGGACGGCGCGGCCACGGCACCGCCTTGTTGGTGGCCACCGTTCCCGAACCCGCGCGCAACACCGACGACAGGCTCGGCGGTCCCACGGTTCCGTCCTCGGCCACGGGCTCGATCTGGACGTAGAGGTCGGCGGAGATCGTGGCCCGCTGAAGGAGGTTCGAATAGACGGGCCCCACGCCCACCCGTCCGCCCACGAGCGTGGTATCGACCAACGTGCACGGCAGGTTGGTGATGACGCCGTCGACCACGAAATCGCGGTAAACCGCCGCCAGAAAGGGCCTCGTGGTGGCGATCGCCGGCGCCAACCGGGCCGGACGCGCGGCGCGACCCGCTGGGCCGCCCGTTCCCGTCGTGCCGAGCGACATTGGAATCAACGTCGCGAGGTTGAGCCGCTCGGGATTGCCAATCCAAATCCGGTAGCGAGCGAGGCCGTAGGGCGCCCCGCTCCACGTCAGCGACATCGTCGTCGCGGGATCGTTCGTGCCGCCGTCGCCCGCGATCAGGGACAGCAGCGAGGGCGCGGGTGGGGGCGTTGAAATCTTGATGACTTGCGACGAAAGCATCGGGCCGGCGTTGCCGTCGCCGTCGAGATACTGGGTATAATACCGCGCGTCGGTGACGTTCGCCGGCATCGAGTCGTCGGTGTACTGGACCGGCGCGCCCGCCGCGGGGCCGGCACGGCGCGCCGCGTGTCCCGCCGCCGACTCACCCTCGGCGACCATCGCGAGCGGGCCGTCGCCGAGCCGGCGGTAGACGCGCCATTGGCGGGCATCCGCCGGAAGCGGGAACGCCATCGGCACGCCCTGCACGCGGCCACCGTTGGCCCGCAGTTCGGGAACGAGGTCGCGCGGGGTGTGGCTCGCGTGCGAACCGTCGGCGGCGACCGACTGCCAATCGACCGCGAGGTTGACCTGGACGCCGCCCGAGTAACCCGCGCTCGGCGGCGGACGCGCGATGACCGTGAATTCCCTGGACGCGACGCCGTTCGCGAGGCCGAACCGAACCTTGTTGGTGATGCCGCCGCCGCGGTTCGTGGAGACGTAGTTCCATTCCATGCTGCCGAAGTCGGTGGCGGTCGCATGGGAATTGTACGACGGCGCCTGGACGGGCGGGAAGTAGTGGCGTCCCAACGTCGATCGACCGGTGGGCAACGACTTGTCGAGGAAATCGATTTCCACCCACGCGATCTCGCGGTTGGTGCGGACGGCGCGGACCACGTAGCGATAGGTGTTGTCTGCGAGGTTGCCGCCGCCTCCCTCCTTGGCGATGGCCACGGAGGTCAGGGAAGGCACGGGTTCGCGCAATGTCAGTTGCGGTGCCGCCCCGGACGGGCCGACGCGGTCGCGCGGGATCCCGCGGACCGGCGCGGAATCGGGCGACACCAAGGGACCGCAGGCGGTGTCCTTGACCGAACGGACCGTGTACCAAAAGACCTTGCCGGCATCCTGAAGGACGGACGGCGCGCCCGGACCGCGGTCGATGAACTTGAACCGATTGGTGCCCGTGACGTGCGGCACGAAGGCGATCGGCATCATCTTGTCCACCGACTCGTGCAGTTGGTTGCGGTCGTCCCAACGGTAGATCGCGTAGCGCGCGACCCGTTGTTTGCCGGCATCGGGGGACGGTTCCCAGGACACCGACATGCGCTGCACGCCGGCGCCGCCCTCGACGAGATAATCGTTGGCCACCTTGACGTGGTGCGGCGCGGAAGGCTGGACGCGTTCGCAGACGGTCACGCACGCGGACGGCGAATACTGGCCGTCGCGTCCCAGCACATCACGGGCGGCGACGAAGTAGCAGAACGTCTCGCCGTCGTGGAACCCGGATCCGCCGGTGAATCTCCCGCGGTTGTCCGTGACGAAAACAGTGACGGGATCGAGGACGAGATTGCCGGCGCCGGCCTCGGTGAATTCCTTCGGGGGCACCACCGGCTGACGGTTCACGCGTTCGGCGTCGGTGCCTTGCGCGGCCATCGTGGCCAACACGCCGGCCTCGGGCGGCTTCTTGTCGAAGCCCAGCGCGACCACGCGGTTGCTCGCCATTCGGTACACGTTGAAGCCCATCTGCGCGGGATTCAAACGGCGCAGCGGATCGGGCGTGGCCCAGCGCAGGCGCGCCGCGAGATCCGCCGTGGGACTGTTCGTCGGCACGTTCACCGCGATGCCCGGCGCCGGGAGCACGAGCGGGGCGCCCGCCCGGACCGTCATGCGCGCCAGCACCGACCGATCGGTCGACGTGGCCGGATCGAACTCGCGCAACTCGTACGTGAAGGCGCCGATGCCGACGGGAAGCGGTTCCGCCCAAGCCATGCCGAACGCCAGCGCCGCGCCGGGATGCCGTCGCGACAGCAGGATCACCCGCGAATGGAGCGAGGGATCCGCGTTCAATCCCTGGACGACGGCCGCGAGTTTCTCGGGCAGCGAGACCGCCGGCGCCGGAACGAGGGACTGGAAGAGACCGGTCACATGGTCGTCGAGTTCGTTCAGGTCCTCGCCCACGTTCATGGATCGCTGGAGCAGCGGCGCGATGACGGCGGGGTTGTCCTGGAGCCCCGTCACGGCCTGTCGGGAAAAGACGCCGGGCGAACCCGGTTCCCCGTCCTTCCGGTACACCGCGATCAAGCGTCCGGAAAACGCGGTCGCGTCCGACGCCTGGTACATCAGGTATGCCCAGTCGTCGCCGTCGCCCCGGTGCCAGGTCGTGCCCACGGAGACCAGCCACGAGGCTTGTGGCAGCGGGGCGGCGAACACACCGGTCGCGCCGGCCGCGAGCAGGAACCAAGCGGCGAGTTTCGAGAATCGGATCATGGCTTTGCGGTTGGGAAAGTCTTGGAAGTCGGCGCCGGGACTATTCGGAGCTGAAGGCCCGGTCCTTGTAGAGAATGCAGGCATTCTCGGTGACGGTGAAAATCACGGTCACCTCGATGCCCGCGCACCCCTTGAACCACAGCGCCCCGAAGAGGTCCCCGTTGAGCGCGTCCCCGAGGTCGCCGCGCGCGTCCAGTTCGAACTGCGCGCCGCCGTGGATGAAGCAGAGGAAATCGCCGTCGGCGTAGCCGTACATGCGGCCGAGCACCGCGGGATTGCTCCAACTGAAACCGAAGCCGATACCGCCGCCGTACTCGGCGCGCAGGACGCAACTGTTGCCGACCCCGATCTGGCAACTCGTCTCGGCATACACGCCGCTCCAGCCGTCCGGCCCGATCTTGATCAGGTTCTGGACGTCCGGCGCCCAACGGTCGAACGGTTTGTAACTGCAGGTCTTCCCGATGAACCAACCGCCGGTCACCGTCACCAGACTCAGCACGTCGATGTCGCAGTTCGCCGAAAGGTAATCCTCGAACGCGCCGAACGAGGCGTCGCCGCCGATGTTCTTCAGCGTGATCAGCGCGGGCACCAGCGGCACGTAGACCGGAACCTCGAAACCGCCGCCGAGCTGCAACACCTTGAACGGCGGGTCCGCCGCCGGGTCGTTGGCGAACGCGAACAGGAAGTCCGCCTGGATCTGGAAATCGTCGGTGATGAACTCCGCCGCCTGGGCCACGATGTTCACCGACACTTCCGTCGCGTTGACCGCGCCCGCGCTGCACGTGCCGTCGTCGCCCTCGTTCTCGAGCGACCGGATGTGGATGGCCGCGGCCAGCTTCAGGAACGAACTCTCCTCCTTCTTCTCCCGGTCGCCGTTGAAACCAAATTCCAAACTCGCGTCCAGCAACAGGTCCGTGAGGTTGTCGCCCACGATGTGCGCCTCGCCCTTGATGCTCCCGGCGCCCAGCGCCTTCGCGACGTCACCCAGGAGCGACGACGCGCTCTCCGCCGCCTGGATCGTCGAGTCCGTCAGCGCGCGTTCCAGCACGCGGTTCAACGCGGCGATGCACCCGTTGGTCGCGTCGACGAACAACGAGTCCAGGTCGTAGAGGAGTTCCTTCAGGAATTCCTGCACCTCGCCCGGGATGCCCGTCGCGTAGAAACGCTCCTTCACGAAACCCTTCACCTCCGCCTTGAACGCGTCCTCCGCGACGTCCAGGAACGGATTGTCGATCCCGCACGCGAACGCCTCCAGATACGCCACCGTGTCGTCCGTCGCCAACTGCGCGATCGACACCACGTCGCCCGCGTGGGCGTTCAGGATCGTCGCGATGCGCGTCGCGTACAGTGCCGCCGGCTGCAATTGCGCGCGGATCTCGCCCACCGACGCCCGCAGCTCCACCAGCGTCTTGGTCACCTCGTCCAGCGGGATGTCCTCGTCGGCCAGCAGGTCGTCCACCAACTCCTCCACGCCGGCGTCCACCGCGACCCCGACCAGCTTGGACAAAATGTCGGTGGCCATTTCCCGGGACTTGCGCCGGGGCTTGAACGCGGCGTCGGTGAGATCCTCGGCGAACATGCCCAGCACCTTGCCCGCGGCGTCCCCCGCCCCGCCGCCCAACGCGGCGTTCGCCGGCACCTTGTCGACCGCGGAGTCGATCGCCTTTTCAACATCCGCCAGCCACGCGTCGGTCTGGCCGAGCACCGTCGCCAGATCGGACACCCGGCCCGCGACGGTCGCGATCTTGTTCGAGACCGACGTCGCCTCCGACAGCGCGCCGCCGATGTATCGGTCCAGCGTCGGTCGCGCCGCGGTCACGAACTGGCACGGGTCGCTCGCCGCATACTGCTTCTCCAATTCGTCGTAGAGCTTGTCCATCACGGGATCCATCGCGGCGTCGAGGATCGGGTCCCAGAATTTGTGCGGGTCGGAATCCAGGATGTCGCCGAGACGGCCCAGCCCGGTGTCGAGGTTCGACAACTGCGCGCCGACGGCATCGTGGAGCGCGTCGTTGATCCCGGTGCCCTCCATCAACATCTCGGTGAGGGTGGCGATGGGCACCGTGCTGTAGGCCGCGCCGAACGCCAGGTCGGCCTCGTTGGCGCGGAGATGGTCCAACCGGCTGAAGGTCCGGAGCACGAGCAGGTTCTTCTCCTTCGGCGCCAGTCCCGCGAATTCCTTCGCGGCGGTCGACCACACGAGCGGGTAGTCGAACTTCACGATCTGGGCCCAGAGCTTCTGCGCGCGGGGATTGTAGTCCTCGGTCGTCTGGTCGCGGTACGTCGCCAGCTTGACGTTCGGTTTGCCCGCGTTGTCGGCGTCGAAGCCCGCGTCGTTGAAGTAGTCGTTGCCGTCGACCTGCCAAATCTTCGCCTCGCTCGTGAAGCCCGTCGCCGGCCATCCACCCATCATGTGCACCGAGCCCAGCACCGAGTCCGGACTGAGATGCAGGTGGATCTTGAGATCCTCGAAGAACGAGACGTTCAACGTCCCGGCCAGGTTGAACCACCCGGGATCGGGCTCGGAGTCGAAGGCCGGCTTCCAAAGGTTCAGGTAGCCGCCGGTCACCGGCTCGAACGCATAGGCCTCGCCGTTCGATCCCTGCAGTTGGAGCGTCGTCGGCCCGCTCAGCCGCGAGTCCACCCCCGACACCCCGGCCCCGCCGCCGAGGATGTTGCCGTCGGTATCGATCGCCAGCCGCCCGGTGAACGCGTCGTTGTCCCGGAAAACGAATTCGTTGATGGGCTTGTACGAGACGTCGAACACCAGCTTGTACTCGTCCGAATCGCAGTCGGGAAGGAACGGGATGCCGTTGGTGCCCTGGCTTGGAGGCTCGAAGGCAATGCCGTTCACCACCACCGGCGTGTTCCAGTAGTCGAAGAACACCGCGAGTCCGCCCGGGGATCGCGGCGCGCCCTGGAACTGCCCGTTGCACCGGAGGGAAATGCCTTCCAGCGAGTACGTGAAGTTGGCCGGGTACGGCAGGATGATGCCGCCGTTCAGACCCGACGCCTCGTTCTGTCCGCCGAGGAACGAGAGGCTCAGGTTGGAGACCGCGAACTGGTAGCCGTAGACGTCGTTCAACGTCACGGTGCCCGTGGCCTCGTGGATGCCCGCCACCCCCGAGCGCCGCAGATAGACCTTTTCCCGCGCGCTCGGATCGAACGGCGTCTTCTGCCCGGCCAGCCAACTGAACGCCCGCGGATCCTTCCCCCCGCCGAGCTTGTTCGTCGGCGTGTAGTTCATGCCGGCGTACTCGCCCGCACCCGCCAGATATCCGGAATTCCCCAGCGTCACGAGGTCGTCGTTCTTGTTCGTGATCGATCCCAACGCGCGCGCCACCGCGATGCCGCTTGTCGCGTCCACGCCGGTCAGCAGCAGGATTCCCGGCAGGTCCTCGTGCCTCACCAGATCCGCCACCGCCGGATTCACCGCGAGCCCCCGGGCCGACAGGAAATGGCCCGGCATGTGGAACCGGCCCGCGTCCACCGCGTTCACCTGGTGTGTGAACCTGCCGTCGGATTTTCCCCAACCCAGATCCCGCACCGACGCCGGCTGACCGTTCGGCACCGGCGTCGTGCCCGCGCCCGTCAACCCGCCGTCCACCGTCGCGATCAACGGCCCGCTGAACTGCATCTCGCGCGCCACCGTCTCGCCGATGACCCCGACCGCGACCAACCCGCAGTCGCGGCACCCGACGGAGTAATCGACGACCACGTTGTCGACCGTTTCGAACTTGCTCGCGGCGCCGACCGCGAAGTCGTTCACGAAAGCAAGGTTCGCCCCGCCGTTCCACGTGATCGCCGTCTCCGCGGGGAAGTGAGGCTCGAACGAACCCGTCGCCTTCAGCGCCACCGAGAACGTTGCCTGGGCCCGTCCCGACGAATCGGCCGTGATGCCCACGTCGGCCGAAGTCACGTGGTCCACGAACTCCCAATAGCGGTCGTTCGACGACTTGTACGCGGCGGTGCCGAATTCGGTCCCCGGCTGCGCATACAGATCCGTGCGCACGTGCACGACGGCGGTCGGCACGATCGAGATCCGGCCGAGCAATGGATCCCACGTCAGTCCCGGGGCCTCGAACCACAGCGGCTTGGATTCCTCGTGGAAGTACCAATGGCTCCCGGGCGTCGCGGTCGCGGTCAGCGGGCCCGCCGGCAGCAACGTCACCGGGTTGACCGTCTGGTTGGCGAACGTGATCGATCCGAGCGTGAAGGGTTGCTTCCGGTTTCCCTCGCGGCAGCCGAACCCGGACGGATACCGCAGCGTGATGCCCGCGGTGAGCCCCGCGGCACCGAAGACCGGCGCCGTCGAAACATAGACCATGGCGCCCGCGACGTTGGTCGACGTGGTCCCGCCCGTCAGGGGAATCGATGCCGCCAGCAGATCCGCCGAACCGTCGGCCTTCAATCGAACCGACGACGCGGCCGCGCTGCCAAACCGCAGCGGCGATCCGGCGAAACCGCCGCCGTTCGCTCCGAACGCCACGTGCGTCGCGATGCCCGGCGCGTTCACGCCCTCGTTCGCGGGCGAGTTGACGATGTTGGTGAACACCGCCGCCGTCGCGCCCGCATTCAGCACCCCCTTGAAATGCAGCAGGCCGATCGGCGCCGTCTCGCCGCGATTCCCCAGCACCAGGGACGGCGCACCCGCGGCGGCGTTGTCGTGAAGCGTCGTGACCCGGAACCGATAGCGGCCCGCGACCGCATCCAACTGGATTCCCGACTGCGGATCGTAATCGAGCACCTGGTGGAGCACGCGCGTCGTCGGGTCACGACGCGTCGGCCCCGCCGTCCACTCCGCCAACGCCACCGTGTTCGTCACGATTGCCGTGCGCAGCGGGATGTTGGTGCCGCCCAGCGTGTCGAACAGTTCCATCTGGAACGCCACTTTCACGTCCGCCGATCCCGCCGGCGCCGACAGAAAACGGTCGTACCGCGAGACCGTCGCCGTCGCCTCCGCCTGGAACGCCCGGAGCGATCCCGTCGACAGCCGCAGGGCGAAGTCCCGCGTCGGCACCACCGAATCCACCCGCGTCAACACGTTCAGCGACGCGTCGGACGACACCACGTTCGTGTGGTGGAAATAAGTCCGCGCCGTATCGGTCGCCTGGACGCCCGTGGGCGTCGTCCCGTCCCGGAACAACCGGCACTCCACCGCGTACGGCACCGCCGGATTCAGCCGCGTGGTCGGGCGGATGAACGCGATGTTGGTCGCGTTCGTGGTCGCCCCGGCCGCGACCATGTAGAGGACCGTCGGATCGTAGGTGTTCGAGCCGTTCGGCACCGTCGCGCCGAACGCACGGATCGGCTGCGCCACGCCGACGGGATCCAACAGTCGGTAGCTCATGAGATACGTGCGGGCGACCTCCACGACGTTCGTGTTCTGCAGCGTGAACCGCGTCTCGACCCGGATGGATTCCCGGTCGTACTCGGCGCCCGCCTGGATCGCGTCGTCGTCCGAGTCGATGACCGCCCCCGTGTAGTTGGCGACGGCATTGGACTGGATGCTTTCGACGAACGGTCCGGGGGCCGCGGGTCCCGTCGTGGTGGTCACCGCCGCCCAGGTCGTGGCGACCCGCAGTTCGTCGACCGTGAGGTTGCCCGGCGAGGCCGGGATCAGCGGGAAGGCGAGGCTGCGCATCGAGGCGACCACCGCCGTGCCGTTGTTGTTGGTGACCGTCGCCGCGGGCGGCAGCGCATTGCCGAACGTTCCGGACGACGGGTTGATCCACAGGTACGCGCGATCGGTGCCCGCCGTGAATTCATAGGCACCGACGACGAGAATGGTGTCGCCGGTCGCGAACGTAGTGGGCGCCCAGGAGGCCTGCGCATTGGCCGAGGTATTACGGCCGACGCCCAGGTTGAATCCCGCGGCATTGGAACGGACGAGGAGCCGCGCGAACAGGCCGGTGGCGCTCGGAAGGCCGTTGGTCAGCGGATCGAAAGCCGCCAGAGTCGACGGCCCCGTGGTCGGCGCGAGCGTGGGAATCCGCAGTTGGAAAGCGTAGAAGATCGTCCCGCTCGTGACCGGGGAATCCCAGGAGATGCGGCTGCCGCCGCTGCCGCCCGCCGGAACCAACCCGGCCAACACGCCGCTCGGCGCGGGCCAACCGCCCCCGGACAGATTTCCCGCCGCCGCGGTTGCCTGGGGAGAACCCACGCCCGCTGCCAACCGCGACCACGTCTGTCCGCCGGCGTTGGCACCGCCGTCGAGCACGGTGCCGGCCGGATAGTTGAACGGCTCGAAGACCGGAAGCGCCGCCGCCAACCGGAAGGCCATCAGACCGCCGGCCAACAAGCGCAGGAACCCGTGCATACCCACCGAGACGCACCGTCGCCTTCCCCGTTACACGGCAATCTTGCCGCGCGCGTCTCGAATCCAACGCCCGCCGCGCTCACGCGCCCCGGCGCCGCCAGATGGCGAACCCGGCCAACGCCGCGGCGGCCATGGCCGTCCATTCGCCGGGCTCCGGAATCGCCACGCCCTCGATCGACCACTTGACCAACTTGCCTTCGCCGCCCGGCGCCAGATCCGCGAGGAACAACACCCAGTCGCCGTTCGGATCGCCGCCGATCATCGGCCCGAGCCCGGCCGTGCGAGGCGACGTCGTCACGCTCGAGGCGGGATCAATCGCCCGGCCGTCCGCCTGCCAGGTTCCCGTCAGAGCGCCGCCCAGCGGATCCTGCGTCGCGCGATAGCCATGCACGTCGCCGCCCGCGACGCCCGGCACCAGCTCCACATCGAAGCCAGCGTCGGCATAGCCATCGGGGTTCACCGCGCTGCGCCCAACACGGTTGACCAACACGCCGAGCACTCCGGCATGTTCCACGTAGCCATATAAGTCGCCGTTGAATCCCCCGGCGATCTCGAGGTGGATCGACAGCGACGCGAGGTGTTTGTCCAGGCCAGCGACCGTAAGGACCGATGCCACGCCGGAGCCATTGTTGTCGGGAATCACGATCCCGCCCGCCGGGACATTCCCCGCGAACGAGAAGGACTGCGCGAGACCGCGGTCCGCGGTCGCGGCCAATGCCAGCGCGAGCAGCGCCGGGAGTTTTGAAGGCTTCATCTGATATCTTGTGGGAGTCGTTCGTGGTCGGATCCGGTTCAGGGCGCGACCACCCGGTAGAAGCGCGACGCCGGGCGCGGTTGCTCGGTGTCGACGGCGTCGACCACGCCCGTGTCATCGGCCACGATCGATTGGAGATCGGTCCATGGGCCGTCGAACGCGGCCGAAATCTGGACGACATAAGTCCGTCCCGGAATCCCGGCGAAGCGAACCTCGACGTCCCCGTTGCCGAGCACCCGGGGCGGCGCCAGTTGGTTGTCGCCGGGCAAGTCGCCCGAACGAACCGTCACGCGGACCGTCGCCGTGGCCGAATTCCCGGCGCTGTCCGTGACGGTATAAGTGAAGGAGTCCGGACCGGTATAACCCGCGGCCGGCGTATAAGTCACCGAATCGCCCGCCAGCACGACGCCGGCGCCGGCGACCGCGGGTGCGGACACCGCGGTCAAAGCCGGCGCGAGGCCGTCGCGGTCGGTGTCGTTGGCGAGGAACCGTCGCGCGGGCACCACCACCGCGTGATCCTTGGAGACGCCGAGCGTGTCGTCCACGGCGGCGATGCCGAGCAGTGCGATGAAGCTGTTGGCGACCGGGACCGCCGCGGTGTAGTTCGCGTCGCCCGCCTGGCTGGCCAACACCGAGATGACACCCGAGCCCGTGACCGTCAGATCGCCGCCCACCACCGTTGCCGCGCCCGACTTGACGGAAAACGTCACCGGCAACCCGCTGGATGCCGACGCGGAGAGGTGGATCACCGTCCCGGCGACGAAGGGAATGTTATTCAGGGTCGCAAACGTGATCGTCTGGGACGCGGGGTTCACCTTGAACGACCTCGGGACCGTAGGCGCCGCGTTGTAGTTCGCGTTGCCTGCTTGGTCCGCCGCCACCGTCACCGTGCCGGCACCGGTCAGCGTGAGCACATTGCCCAGCACCGTCGCCGGACCACTCGTCACGCTATAAGTCACCGCCAAACCGCTCGATGCCGTCGCTCCCAACGGGATCGTCGCGCCCGGCGCGAACGTCGTGTCGGGGATCGCCGCGAAGGTGATCGTCTGCGACGCGGGGTTCACCTTGAACGACCGCGGGACCGTTGGTGCCGCGTTGTAGTTCGCATTGCCCGCCTGGTCCGCGGCCACCGTCACCGTGCCGGCGCCGGTCAACGTGAGCACGGTGCCCAGCACCGTCGCCGGACCACTCGTCACGCTATAAGTCACCGCCAACCCGCTCGAAGCCGTTGCACCCAACGGGATCGTCGCGCCCGGCGCGAACGTCGTGTCGGGGATCGCCGCGAAGGTGATCGTTTGGGACGCGGGGTTCACCTTGAAGGCCCGCGGGACGGTCGGTGCCGCATTGTAATTCGCATTGCCCGTTTGGTCCGCGGCCACCGTCACCGTGCCGGCGCCGGTCAACGTGAGCACGTT
>JANYDN010000296.1 GCA_025363585.1 Verrucomicrobiota bacterium
CCGAGGTCCGAGCCCGATTTGAAGTCGGTTCGTTTCCGGATTTCCTCCGGCAGATAGTCGGGATGCTCGATCGTCGCGCGGTACATGTCGGCGACGTACAGCGCACCGTCGGGGCCGGTCCCGAGGAACACGGGGCGGAACCAATCGTCGGGGCTGCGGAGAAACTCGTTCGTTCCCGGGAGGCGCCGCGCGGCGAACGTCGCGCCGTCGGGTTCCAACCGGTCGAAGTGGACGAGGTTTGCCGTGGGATCGCACGAGAACGCGCCGCCGAGGTAACGATCCGGCAAAGCCCCGCCGCGCCAGATCGTCACCGAGCACGCGGCCGAGTACGTGCCCGCATGCGAGTCCGCGGTGGTGAGGTTTCGGCTGGACGGATACAGCCGCGCGCCGCCACCGCCGCCGCGGAGCAACGGGTTCGCGACCAATTCCGGGCAATCATGCAGCAGCGTGGGAATCTCGAGACCGGGCTGCCGCTCGAACCACGACGAGTTCGCGACGAAGTGCTGGACCTGCACGCGGTTGTAGCACGCGAAGCGTCGTCCGAAGTCGTCGAAGTCGTGTCCGAACTGCGCGCGTCCGTCGATCATCTGGAATTCGCCGGTGTCCGGATTGAACCGGAGGTCGCCCTTCAATTCCACCGGCGCCTCGCCGAGACGTTTCGGCGACGAGATCTTCCCGCCGCTCAATCCACTCGCGAGATAGACCCATCCGTCCGGACCGAGCAGGGGATGGTTCACGCGGAGCTGGGTCGAGTGGTTGGTCGCGAAGCCCGTGAGCAACACCTCGCGGATCTCCGCCTTGCCGTCGCCGTCGGCGTCCTTGAGCCACAGCACGTCGGGCGCGCAGGTGACGATGAGGCCGCCGCGCCACGGGAGAACGCCGTTGGGGAAAGTGAGCCCGACGGCGAAGTCGGTGCGTCGGTCGTATTCGCCGTTGCCCTTGCGATCCTCGAGGCGCGCGATGCGGCCGATCGGCTGGCCGTTGGTGCCGCCGGTGGGATAACCGCGGTTCTCTGCGACGAAGAGGGCGCCATGCTCGTCCCACGCGAACGCGCACGGCGCGACGACGAACGGTTCCGCGGCGACGAGCTCGACCTTCAGTCCGGGTTCGTGGTCGAAGAGCGCGAGTTCGCGCACGGGTGAGAGCGGGCTTCCGACCCCGCGGCGAACCGGTGCCTGCAGTGCCTGCGAAGGCGCGTTCGTGGGCGCGGGACGCGCGGGCGTCACGACGTCGCGCGTCGGTGCCGTCGTGGGCGCCGGAACCGGTGCAGCCGAAACAGGCAAGAGCGCGATCCAGCACGACACCCAAAGCCTCGCCCACATGCGCATGAAACGAGAGTAGCAGTCCGCATCGAAAGGGAAGAGTCCGGATTGCAGACAGGACTCGCGTACGCTACGAACCCTTGATGGGTGACGGAGCCCGCCTCCACCAAGGCGCGACTTCCGGTTTCAATCCCCTGAATCCCGTCAATCCTGTCAAAACTCTTTCCCCGTGCCCTGACAGGTAGCGGACGTGTTTTTTTGACAGGATTTCCGGGATTTACCGGATTCACGTCATGTCGCTCCGCAGCTTGGCTGTCTGGGTCGAGTGTCGGTGTTTACGACTCCGCTGCCACCACGGCACTCCCCCGGTCTGAATCCCCTGAATCCCGTCAATCCTGTCAAAACTCCCCCCACCGCCTCGGCTCTTGTCGCAGCCCAAGATCGCGCTTGCCCGCCGGCCCGCCGACCGCGTCCCATCCGGCATGCTCTCCACCCGCACTTCCCGCTGGATGTCCCTGTTCTTCGCCCTCGCCGTTCCGGCTGTTCCCGCCTTGGCCGACAAATTCCTCGTCTATGTCGGCACCTATACGGGCGAGAAGAGCAAGGGCATCCACGCGTTCCGCTTCGACTCCAATTCAGGCGACGTCGAGGAACTCGGACTCGTCGCGGAGACGAAGAACCCGACGTTTCTCGCGCTGCATCCAAACGGGAAATTCCTTTACGCGGCGAACGAGATTGCCGGCTTCCGCGGCAAACCCGGTGGGTCGGTCACCGCGTATTCCATAGACGCCGCGTCCGGCAAACTCAGCGAGATCGGGCAGGCATCGACGGGCGGCAACGGCCCGTGCCATCTCGTGGTGGACAAGACGGGAAGCCAAGTGCTGGTCGCGAACTACGGCGGTGGCAGCGTCGCCTCGTTGCCGCTCGACGCCGCCGGGCGCGTCGGCGAGCCGGGCGTGTTCATCCAGCACGTGGGGTCGAGCGCGAACAAGGGCCGCCAGTCGGAACCGCACGCGCATTCGGTGAACCTTTCGCCCGACGGCAAGCACGTGTTCGCCGCGGACCTTGGGACCGACCATGTCTATATCTATGGCTTCGATCCCAAGAAAGGCTTGGTCCTGCCGGCCTCGCCCGATTCCCCCGTGCAGCCGCCGGGATCCGGCCCGCGCCATTTCGCGTTCCATCCGTCGGGCAAATACGCCTATGTGATCAACGAGATGTTCTCGACGATCACGGTGTTCCATTGGGCCGCCGGGAGCGGCGCGTTGCATCCGCTCCAGACCATATCGACGCTTCCCGTGGGCGTCTCCACGGACAAGACCTCGACGGCGGAGGTGGTGGTGCATCCGAACGGTCGTTTCGTGTACGGATCGAACCGCGGGCACGACACGCTCGCGATCTACGCGGTGGACGGCGCGACGGGAAAACTGGCGTTGATCGGGCATCAACCGACCGGCGGGCACACGCCGCGGAACTTCAACATCGACCCGACGGGCCAATGGGTGTGGGCCGCGAACCAGGACTCCGGCAACATCACCTTGCACAAGCTCGACCCGAGCACCGGCCTGCTGACGGCGACGGGCAAGGAACTGAAAGTCGGAATGCCGGTGTGCGTGAAGTTCCTCCGGGTGAACTGAAGGCGGCAACGCCGAGGGATTTTTTAACAGGAGGAAAGGAAGGAGACAGAGGCCGAGACAGAAGGGCATGGTGGGATCGATCTTGGCGCTTTCAGGGCGACTTCGCCGGCCTTGGTCCCCCTTGGCGTGAGAGAATTCCCATGCCGCGACTGCACGGTTTCCTCCCGGCTCAGTCGGGAATGCTTGGATTCTAGGCGTCTTGGCGCCTTGGCGAGATACCCAATTGATTTCTTACTGCATGGATACGGCTTGGAGCGCCTCTCTCCGTTTTCTCCGTTCCCTCTTGTTAAAAAATCCCGGCTCCTGTCCCCAACAAGCCAACAAGCCGCCCGCAGGACAATTCCCTTGTGAACGGCGCGCCTTTTGCCAATAAACGGAACCACCCCTTTCCGTTCTTGCCATGGCAAACAAAAATTCGCCGCTCTCGCGTGCGTTCACCTTGATCGAGTTGCTCGTGGTGATCGCCATCATCGCCATCATCGCGATCCTCGCGGGCCTTCTGTTGCCGGCCTTGGCGAAGGCAAAGGAATCGGGACGCACCGCCGTCTGCGGAAGCAACGCCAGGCAGCTCGGCCTCGCGGCGCAGATGTACGCCAATGATTTCCGGGGCAAACTGCCGTCG
>JANYDN010000352.1 GCA_025363585.1 Verrucomicrobiota bacterium
CGACGGCAAAACCGGCACGCGACAGATCTGGCGCGCGGGTGCCGATGGTTCCAATCCGACGCAACTCACGTTCGAGTCCGACCACGCGTGGTTTCCGCAGGTTTCGCCCGACGGGAAGCAACTCGTCTATCTCGCGTTTCCCCACGATGCGAATCCGCAGGTAGCCGTCGGGTACCAGCGGGTGTCGCTGAAATTGATGCCCACCGCGGGCGGGGCGCCGCGGACCATCGCCTACCTTTTCGGCGGCAACGGTAGTCTCGAGCATCCGTGTTGGTCGCCCGATGGTAGCCGGATCGTGTTCGTGAGCAGCGGGGAGAAACGGTGATTTGTCTTTTCGCGACGAGCGACTGGCCTATAGGTATCGCAACCGTTTCGCCGCGGGACGCACGGTGCCATGGCAGAACTCAAGACGCTCGGATGCCCGAATTGCGGGTCGTCACTGTACTCGGAAGACTGGAGTGACGGTGCCGGTCGGTACCGCTGCAAAACCTGCAACGCGGTGGCCTCCGCGCCCTGCCACGCCGCCGGCCAACGTTCCCTGCTCCGGATGCCGCCTGGGGTGACGTGCCAGTCCACGCCCGACGGAATGGTGATAGTGCGCCGCTGGTTCAAGCGCGTGGCGTATTTTCTCCTCCCGTTCTGCATCTACTGGAACGGGTTTCTCGTCATTTTTTCACGCATCCGGTCAAAAGCAAAGGCCCGTGGATTGAAGCGGCATTCGGCATTTGTGCCTTCGTCGCTGCCGGAATCTGGCTCGCTTATTATTCCGCCTCGCTGCTGTTCAACCGGACTTATATCACGGTCAATCGCCGTGATTTGATACTCCGCAGCGGGCCGATCCGGTGGAGTTCCGGGACGTTCGCGGCGTCGACGCTGGACCAACTTTATTGCAAGGAAAGCATCTTGCGGGGCAGGAACGGCACCACGATATCCCACGAGGTGTGGGCGACGTTCAGGGATGGCACCACCAGGAAGATCCTTGCGAACGGGATGAGTGCGCAACAGGCGCTTTATATCGAGCAACAGATCGAGATGGCGCTCGGGATTCCGGACCGGCCGGTGCCCGGGGAGATGACGCGGTAGGCGCCGCGCCACGTGGCGATGGTCGTGAGACCGTGGACCTAGCAATGCCTGTGGACCCCAGCGCGGGCGCATGCGTGTTAACCCAAGCGGCGATTGGTTCAACGTCCGTGGGTGGCGGCGGCCCGCGGCCACTGCACGCGAGTGGAACGCCGCGTGGGGGCACGCGGCCTACAGGCGGGCTTGCTAGCCGAAGCCAGACGCGGGCGGGGACGCCCGCTGGTTGCGCAGCCGGGGCCGGCCGCTCCACATCATGCCGCGGCCCGCCGCCACACGCTTCACAAACAACGGCGCGGATCCCGTCGGAACGTGGCACCGGGCCGGTGCCACCCACGGCATGCTCGATGGGACCTGCTTAAACTAACGCGCATGGCCAGGTCCCCCGACCCACCGTCGTAAGGACCGTCAGCCATCGGGTCCGAATCCCGCGGTGGAACGCCGCGTGGGGGCACGCGGCCCACAGGCGGGGACGCCCGCGCTACACAGGCCTTGAATCTCCCGCGGGCCCGACGATTCTCGCGCCCATGTTCCCGTGGATCCGACGCTCGTTTCACGCGCTCGCCGCACTGATGGTTGTCAGCGCCGCGCGCGCGGAGAATTGGCCGTCGTGGCGAGGGCCGCGGCAGGACGGCTCCAGTCTCGAGACCAATGTCCCCGTGACCTGGAGCGCGAATTCCCATGTCGCCTGGAAGACCACCTTGCCCGGCGCCGGCCACGCCTCCCCCATCGTGTGGAACGACGCCGTGTTCGTCGTGGCCGCGATCGAGGACACGCAGGAACGGCATTTGATACGCCTCGACCGCGCAAAGGGCGGCATCGCCTGGGATGTCCCGGTGGTGCGTGCCGGACCCGAGGGCAAACACGACCTCAACAGCCGCGCCTCGTCCACGCCCGCGACCGACGGCTCGTCAATCTTCACCGCGTTCCTTGCGGAAAAGGAGATGGTTGTCAGCGCCCACGACTTTTCCGGCAAGCAGGTATGGCAAGTGCGCCCCGGCACGTTCAGCAGCCGTCACGGCTTCTCCAGTTCGCCGGTGGTGTTCGAGGACCTCGTGCTGGTGAACGGCGATCACGACGGCGACTCCTATATCCTCGCCCTCGACCGCGCGTCCGGAAAAACGCGCTGGAAGACGCCGCGCGAAAACCACACGCGCAGCTATTGCGTGCCCTTCATCCGCGACATCGCCGGACGCACGCAGATGATCCTGTCGGGCGACAAGCAGGTCGCTAGCTATGACCCGCGCACCGGCAAAAGGCACTGGGTCATCCAAGGACCGACCGAACAATTCGTGGCGTCGCTCGTATATAATCCCGATGCGAGGCTGTTGTTCCTTACCGGCGGCTTTCCCGAATTGCACCTGATGGGAATCCGCCCCGACGGTACCGGCGACGTCACCTCGACGCACGTCGCGTGGCGCGCGAACAAGGGCGTGTCGTACGTCCCGTCGCCGATCAGTTTCGGCCCGTATTTCCTGGTCGCCAGCGACGGCGGCATGGCGTCGTGCTACCGCGCGGTGGACGGGAAGCTGCTCTGGCAGGAACGTCTCGGCCCCGGCGAGCACGCGTCGTTGGTCTCCGCCGGCGGCCTGGTCTATTTCCTCGGGGACGACGGCGTGACGACCGTGGTCCGGCCCGGCGACACATTCGACAAAGTGGCCCGCAACGAACTGGGGGAACACTGCTTCGCATCGCCGGCGATTTCGAACGGACGGATGTTCATCCGCGGCGACCAGCATTTGTTTTGTCTCGAGTAGCCCGGCGGCCAACGAAGCCAAAAATGTTACCAAGATCGCTTCGCGAACAGCATATGTCCTCTTGCCGCATGGAAGTCTCCGGTCTTTGCCCACACTCTTCGCCCGTGAATGCATCGGTCCGCGCTCCCGTTCTGCCTCGCCTCCTGACTTTCGTCCTGACGTTCGCGGCGATTGCCGTCCATGCGGCTTCCGACGCGCCGATGGCCGACATGCTGCGCGCCACATGCCGCATCACCCGCGACGGACGCTCGGGCACCGGGTTCTTCGTCCGGCGGGACAGCAATCTCTTCCTCGTCACCGCTGCCCACGTGTTCGAGGAATCCAACGTTCCCGAGGCGCGCCTCGTCCTGCGCGAGAAGAAGGACGACGGAACCATCGCCCGACGCGAATTGCCGGTGACCGTGCGTCGGGACGACAAGCCCCTCTGGAAGCGCCACGCCTCGGAAGACATCGCGGCGATGCCCGTGGCGTTGCCGGCGTCGATCGACGTCGCCGCATTGCCATTCGCGCGAATCCTGCGCGCGGAGAAATCGGGCGCGAGCCGCGTGCATCTGGGGGACGACGTGTGGCTGCCGGGCTACCCGGCGCAACTGGAGGCCAACGCGGCGGGCTGGCCGGTCCTGCGACGCGGGATGATTGCCACGCATCCGTTGTCGCCGGTCGCGTCGGTGCCGACGTTGCTCGTGGACATCCGAAGTTTCGGGGGCGATAGCGGCGGGCCGTTGTTCGCGATGGTGGGCGGCGTCCCGCAATTGGCGGGCGTCGTGGTGGGGATGCAGCGCCAGACCGACCACACGACCTCGGCGTTCGAGGAGAAGACCCTGCACACGCCGCTCGGGCTGGCGATCACGGTGCAATCGGAGCTCGTGGTCACGGTGATCGAGCAATTCGCCAAGTGACCGCAAAGGTCGGTGAATTATATAAGAGCCCGTCTGAAAAGCAGGAAGGGGTCCTGCGGCGAGGGATTTTTCGCGGAGGCGAGGTGGCGAAGGCCAAGCGGACCCTCGGAGTTCCGTGAGGCCCGAGCCAATCCGCCGACTGGGCATGCGCAACGAACTAGGTCGGCCCATCCTGTGGGCCGCGTGCCCCCACGCGGCGTTCCACCGTGGGATTCTGTCCCGATGAATGCCTGTTGCCGGTCCTCACAATGCCGGGTCAGGGGACCCGGCCTACAAGCGGATGGACACGGAAACCCTGCCGTCATCTGGCGACCGGTTTCGAAGCGCAGGGCTCGCGTCCAGTGGCGGCTAGTCCTCGCCGCCCACGCACGTCGAACCAATCGCCCCTTGGGTTGACGCACATGCGCGGCCGCGGTCGATCGCTAGGACGAATCGACGCAGCGGGCCAACCGCGCCGTGACCACGGGCCAATCATAGTCCGCGATATAAGTCTCCCGACCACGCCGACCCAGTTCGCGAGCCGCGGCCGGATCGTCCAGCAACCGGAGCACGTTGGCCCGGAACGCCGCGGGATCCGACACCGGCGTGTGCGCGAGGAAATCCGCGTTCCGAAGCGTGGGGCCGGTGTTGTGTCCCGTCGTCGTGACCACCGGGACGCCGTGGGCGAGGCCCGCCATCAGGCTTCCCCGGCGTTCGGACGCACCGTCCTCGAACGGCAACAACAACAGGTCGGCGGCGCGCAGCAGCCGGGAAGCCTCGGCGGCGGGCAGGAATCCGAGCGGCAGGAACCAATGCCGCAAGGCCTCGGGAATTCCCGCCGGCGGCGCGTCGCCCGCCAGACATAGCACCGGACGATCGCCGCGGGCATGCGCCGCTTGCCATGCGTCCAGCACCCAGCCGAATTGCTTGAAGACGTTGAGCGTCCCGAAGAAAACCCAGACTTTCGCGTCGGCCGCGAGCCCGTGTTCGGCGCGCCAGCGTCCGGCATGGTCCGGCGGCACCGTTTCGACGGCGATGTTGGAAGGCGAAGGCGCGAGCACGAACTTCCCCGCGGACGCCGGCCACCGAGCCGACCAATTGGCAATCCAACGTTCCGTCGACGTCGGGACGAAATCCGCCGTCCGGAGTATCCGTCGCCATTGCCAGAGATGGTTGAGCGAGTACCAGAGCCAATGCGGACGCCAGGTCCATCCCGCCCAGATCTCGTGGGCGAGCACGATTTGTTTCCGGCCAGCGCCGCGCAGTTCGGCCATGAGCCGCATCAGCGGCCGATTGATCCCGCCGTGCCCGTACATGTGCGGGACATATTGCCAGAGCAACACGGCGTCGCGTGGGCACGCATCGATGTCGCGTCTCAGGGCCGCCGCGTCCTTCCAGTCGGCGACCACCGCGCGAACATCAAGGGACGGCACCGTTGCCGCGCCGGTGGACGTGAGCACGACGACGGGAAAGCGGCCGGACAATTCGGTCGCCAGTCTCAGGGTGTGATCCGCGAGCCCGCCGCGGAGGGGCGGGAACAAGGCGGATATAATGACGACGGGACGACTCACGAGTGGACCCGTGAATAGCAGGCAAACCTCCCAAGCCACAAGCGCGGCCAAGCGCTTGGCCTCCCTCGATTTCTCCTGTAGGAACTCCGGACTCCACCCATTGCGCCGATGCCCGAATCCGAATCCAACCGTACCGAGGCTCCCCGCCGCGTCGCGTCGATCGACGCCACCCGCGCGCTGGTGATGCTCGCGATGATCTTCGTCAACGACCTCGCGGGCGTGCCCAAGGCGATCGTTCCCTGGTGGCTCCGGCATTTCAAAGGCGACGGCAACGGGATGACCTTCGTCGATCTCGTGTTCCCGGGGTTCCTGTTCATCGTGGGAATGTCGATACCGTTGGCCTTGGGCGGACGGCGCGATCGCGGCGAACCGGCATGGAAGACCGCGTTCCATGTCGTCGGACGCACGCTGTCGCTGCTGCTCATCGGCATCCTGATGGTCAACGAGACCCCCGACACCGCAAGGATGGGATGGTCCGGCGACCTGTGGTGCGTGCTGATGTACTCGGCCGCGATCCTGGCATTTTGGATCCCGACCGCATCGAAAGAAGTTCCGGGCATGGAACCAACAAGGAAGCCCTTGGCAAACCGGTTGGCGAAGTTGTCGAGGTTCGCGGGGTTCGCGATGCTGGCGTTCCTGGCTTTCGTGTTTGTGGGCGGGGACGGCCACCGGATCATCGCGCTCTCCCCGTTTTCGATCCACACCGAGTGGTACGGGATCCTGGGATTGATCGCCTGGGCGTATCTCGTGGGCGCGTCGGTCTGGATGGCATTCGGGAACAACCGTACGGCATTGCTGGGAAGCGCGGTGTTGTTGATGTGCCTTTATCCCGCGGAACGCCTTGGCGCGTTCGAGGGCTTTTGGCTCGGACATTATATAGGGATCGGGTCGACGTTGGGCTCGCTGCCGGCGATCACGGTGCTGGGCATATTGCTGGGGAGCATCCTCGTCACGCCGGACACCACGGAGCATCCGCGCAGGATCCGTTTCACGCTGCTGTTCATGGCCGCGTGCGCGGCGGACGCCCTGCTCGCGTACCGGTTGTACGGGATCAACAAGAACTCCGGAACGCCGTCGTGGTGCCTCTGGGCATGCGTGACCACCGCCGCCGTTTGGCTTGTGTTCTATATAACGTGCGATGTCCGGAAGGCGGACCGGCTCGCGGCCCTCGCGGTGATGGCGGGCGCCAACGTCCTGTTGCCTTACCTGCTTTCGGAGATGCTCCCGTCGCTCCTCACGGTGCTGCATCTCGCGCCGGGCTACGATGCCTTCGGTGCGCGCGGCTTGGCGTGGGGCATCCTGCGTTCCGCGGCGTGCGCCGTGTCCATCATGGCCGCGGGCGTCTGGCTCACGCGCAAGGGCCTGCGGTTGAAATTGTGAACCGACGCGGGCCCGACGCGACGGCGACGAACACGCTCAGCCCAAGCGGCGACGCAAGCAAAAGGCACCGACGACCCCGATCAACCCGGCGCCCGCGGCATAGGTCGAGGCCTCGGGAACAGTGCCCGTGATCGTCAGGCTCCAGCTCTCGAGGCTCATCGTGCCGCCCTGTTCCAAGTCGCCGACATTAAGCCGCCAATTCCCGTTGGCCGCCCCGCCATCGAAGAGCTCCAGCAATTCCGGACGCAGGCTGTCGGTCGGGAGCTCGCGCCCATCAGGCTGGAACGTGCCGGTGAGCACGCCCGTGTCCTGCGTCCAGAGATGCAGGTCGGTGGACGCATCGTCGTCCAAGGTCACCCGCCATCCGTCATAGGATTGGCCTATGGGAACTCCCGGGCCCACGCCGACGCGGTTGGCGAGGATGCTGGTAATACTCAGGTCCTTGTTCAACGAGACGAACATCTCGCCGGCGAAACCACCGTCGCCGCGGCCGACGAGGTTGAGCCCGACGACGACTTTGGTGATATAGCCGATGTTCGAATCGGTGATCGTCTGGAGGAACGACGCGGGCGGGTCCTGGATGTCGGCGATGTCGGTGCCCACGACGAACGTGCGGGTCTCGACGATGTCGGCGGAGGCGGACGTGAACGCGAGCGCGGCGGTCGCGAGCAGGAGATGGGCTGGAAGGTTTTTCATGATGTTGGGGACGGTGTTTCGGCGGGCGTTGGCGGACTTAGTTGTCGTTCGACTGCGGCGGCGTCGAGGGCTTCGGGATGGCGCGGTAAAGCCGGATCGGTCCAACCGGGCTCGGGTCGGTATGGCTGAACACGCCGTTGGCCGGCGCGGTGTGGTCGGGATTCGAAATGATCGGGTCGAAGTCCTGCCAGACATAGGGAGCCGAGGTGCTGGTGGTGAATTGCACCCGATAGGCATTGCCGGGCACGCCGATGAAGGTGACGACGAAGTCGGGGCCGCTCGCGACGATGCGCACCGCGTTGGGTCCGGACGTGTTCGCTCCCGGCGGCACTTCCAAAACCGTGACGAAGCCCGTCGCGGTGCCCGTGCCGTCGCCAAGCGTATAGGTATAGCTGCCATTGCCGGCCGTTGCGGTGGGCGAGGTATAAATCACGAAGTTGCCGGCCAGCGCCACGGTCGCGCCGGCAGGCAACGCGTTGCCGACTGAGAGGATCGACGGCGTTCCGGTGGTGACGGCGTCGTTCCCGAGCAACACCGACTTGGCGACCTTGGCCACCGTCACGTTGTTCGCACGCATCAGGGTGTCGGGCGCGGCCACCGGGCCCGCGGCCACCTGGAACGAAAACAGGGTGCGCTCGGGATTGTTGACGCCGTCGTACTCGGTGAACGCGTTCTGCGCGGTCGAGTTGATCCCCTTGCTGGTGACCGTGAGCGTCAGGCCGTCGGCACCCAGGTCGAGGATGTTATAATTGAAGGTGTCCGGGCTATAGAAGTCCTCGGGGGCGCGCGTGGTGTCCGCGTTCGGGTTCCCGTCGCGCGTGACGTTGTGCAGGCCGGGGTAACCGCCGAGACCGATGGGCTCGACGCCGGCCGCGATCTCGGCGTTGGCGATGCTCTGCGCGAGCTTTTGGGCGAGGGCGAAGGAGTGGTTGGAAATCAGATCGGGACCGGTGGCACCCAACGGGCCGCAGACGATCGAGAAGCAATAGGGAACCTTGACGTAGTCCGATTGCGCGAAGCCGGGGGACCCGGGACCGGTCCGGCCGGACGGCGAGTACACCACCTCGTTGACGCGGTTCTGGTGGTCGTCGGTCGCGAGGAAGACGACGTTGTTGATATGGTTGTCGGCGATGAATTTCAGGAGCGCGTTGCGTTCCGCGCGGTAACCGCCGACGAAGGATTTGCCACCGTCGGCATTCACGGGCGCATAGGCGGACGGCGCGCCGGAGAGCGTGAGCGCGGCGCCGAGGGCGACGTTCACGGCATTGTTGAGGGTGACGCTGCCGTCCACGTTGACGGAGTTGATCTTCGTGTTGGGAGGAATGCCCGCGCCGGAGATCGGCTGGCCCGCGACCAATCCGTAGCCATTTTGCGTGGCGCCGGTGGCGACGGCCAAGAGCGTCGAGTTGGCCGTGGCGGCGCTCGCCGTCGCGGAAGTCACGTTTCCGATCGTGCCGTAATCGGCGACGGTCGGCCCATTCTGCATGCTCAGCGAACCGGCGACCGGGGCTATCTCATCGATGGGATCCGAGATGTTGACGAACTTCCAGGTGGTGCCGGCCTGCTCCGCGGCCAGGAGGGCGCTTTCGAGCCATGCCAATTGGGTGACGCCCAGCATCGTGCGCGAGGCGTTGTCGGCCCGTGCCCCGATGTCGTCCGCGTTGCCCGCCGTCTTGACGCGGATGTCGCGGTAGCTGCGGCAGTCGGTGTTGACGAAGATCGCGTTTTTGCCCCACTGCTGCGCGAAATAAAGCTGCTTGGTCCCGTTCGCGTTTCCGTCGCCGGGGGCGACCACCGTTCCGCGATCCTTGATGGGTTGGTAGCCCAGGAACACCTGCTGCATGATCTGGAAGCCCGGCGTCTTGTTCATCCAGGCGCCGCTGGTGTTCACGTCGTTCGCGGGGACCCGGGCATCGACGCCCGCGCCGCTCGGCAGATCATACGGGGCGTTGCCGGTGGCACTGCCCACCCCGCCACCCGCGGGCGCGCCACCGTTGATATATTGTTTGTTGCCCAGCTCGTGGTTGTCGTAGGCGGTATAGTTTGCTTGGCCCGCGAAGAAGTCCTTGAGACCCGTCTGCCCGCCAGCGTTCACGGTGCCGAATTGCTCGCGGTACTTGCGCGAGAAGTCCGTGAACAACTGCGTCGACGTCGCGCTCTTGGTCACGGTCGCCGGATCGGGAATATTGCCCGTGCTCGTGACCGCCGCGGACCCGATGCTCGCCGAGGTTTCATATTCCGTGTCGCCGTCGAACATGAAGAAATCGAGATTCTTCGAGGGAACCTGGCTAGCGAGCACGTAGGGCCGAATCAGGCCATCGCAATCGCCCGAGAACGCGAAGTGCAGCGGGTAGGCGGCCGTGGGCAGGGGCGGGGTCTTGAATTTCCCGATGCCGCTGACCGACGTCGCGCCCGAATCGCGGAAGCGATAATAATAGACCGTGCCGGGCGCGAGGCCCGCGACCGTTTGCTTCGACGTGAAGTCCTGGCCGGTGGTCGGGGACGCGGCCGTGGGCGTGACCGACGTGGTCACCAGCCCCGCGGAGGTATAAACAATTCCCGAGAACCCGATGTCGGTGGCGACCTCGGCGAAGACCGTCGCGCTGCCGCCGCTCAGGGTCGCGCGGGACCAAAGGGTCACGTCGCAGGTGCCGGGGCCTGAATTATAAGTCGCGTCACCCGACGCCACTCCCAGAAACGAAACCGCCACGGGAACGGGACGGGCGTTGGCGGCGAGCGCGGCCGTGATGGCCGCGAGGATCAGTCCGTGCCTCGGCTTCATGTGGGAACGGGCGGAGTGGAGAAAGGTTGGGGAGGAGGGATTCATGGAGCGATTCGGGTGACGGAAATCGGGGCGCATCGGTCGCCGCCAAACCATTCCCATTTTGCCTTCCATCCGGTCCAAGCAATTCACGTCCGCACGCGCAACGTTTGGATTACGGGCATTTGACCGTACCGCGGCGACGCGGTCGGCGGGCCCCGACCTGTCGTCGGCAAGCGCCCCAAGTTGACGCGTCCCCGGTCGGGCGTGTAGCAAGACGGTCCATGAACCTTCGCGTGCCGTCGGACGATCGATGCGATTCCGTCGCGATGGCCCCGTTGGCTTCACCGCGGATTCCATGAGCCTCTTCACCACGCATGCGGTCATCGACGGGTTGTCTTTCCCGCTCTCGGGCCTGCCGATCCCGTATCGCAAGCGACGCCACCTGATCCGCGGGGATTACGAGACGCCGGAACGCGCGTTGGTCCAACGATTCGTCGAGCCCGGGATGGCGGTGTTGGAATTGGGCGCGTCTCTGGGAATCCTTTCGACGTTCATCGCGCGAAGGATCGGTCCGGAGGGAAAGCTGTTGAGCGTGGAGGCGGACCCGAGCCTGCGGCGGTTCTGGGAGCGCAACCTCTCGCACAACGGACTCAAGGGCCGCTGCGTCCACGCGCTCGCGTGCCCGATCTGGCAGGACGCGGTGCCGGCGCGGTTCCTCGCGACCGCGTTCCGCCCGTGCGACAACAAGCTCTCGGGCCGCGTCGCCGACGTGGGGGACGGCGCGGGAGCGGACTCATGGAAGACCATCCGCGGCATATGCACGGAGGAAGATTTCCATCCGGACGCGTTGGTCGTGGACATCGAGGGCACGGAGACGGCGTGGCTCGACGAACCCATAGGTATCCCCCCGGCGATCCGCCTGATCATCGCGGAATTCCACCCACAATATACCGGACCCGACCAGGCGGCGCGCTGCGTCCAGGCGCTCCTGGACGAGGGATTCCGTCTGGTGGGATTCCAAAACCACGCGATGGCGGTCGCGCGGGCATGAGCACTGGTCCGGCGAGAACAAGTCCGCCTTCGTGAAACCCGCGCATGGAATGCGAAGTCCCTAGCGCGGTTGGGTCTGTCGCTTCTCACCCTCGACCAAGTCCGTTACGCGTTGGGTGAACTGGAGGCCCGCGGTTTCTTCCGTCGGGTGATCAGGCCGAATCGTAGGGACGCGTACTTCAGCCGCCACCATTCGGGCAAGGAACTGGTCGATCACATTCTCGCGATGCAACACGGGCGTGCACGGCGGGCCGACCGGGTTGCGAACCAAGCGTTGCCCGACGCGGCCCTCGCCAAGGGGAAGGGATGAGTACCCCCAAACAATCTCCAGGCTTTGCCAGCGCTTTCCCCACGAATTCCCCGCGACGGTCCCCGCGCCTGTCCCCATGAACATCCCCACGACCATCCCCGCTTCAATGAGAGCTTCCAATGGATGCTCTACATGGATGCTCTTGATGGGTGCGACCAATGCTCCCGTTCCGGGAGCCGAACCCACGAACGGTCGGAACGGGCCTCGTGAGTGGATTGCGAGGGTGCCTCGACCAACTCCCGCGAGGGCCCGCCAATCCCTCGCATCCGCGTCTCGCCCCCCCTTGAGCACTCGGTCAGCGTTCCGACGCGTTGGCGACCCCTTGTCGCAATCGTGGCGCTCCACCCCGAAAGGACGCCCGGACCCCGGAAACCGCCCGGCCACCCCCGGGCGAAGGAATCTTTTTGACCCCGCCCGGAACAGGTGACCGCGCGAGGGCAACGCCTGTCTATGGGACCCAGAAAAAATCCCAAAACGCACACAGTAGATTCTCCACGCGGTCCCCGGCCGCCGGGGGGATCGCTGCTGCGGCAGGAATTCTCGGCATTCCAGCTCGGACCGTCCGTGCCGCAAAGCGGGCCGGGTGCCCCGCCTTCCGGTGGTCCCGAGTCCACCTCGACGAACTGACCGCATGGCTCGAAGCCAACCCGGTTCTCCCGCGACAAGCCGACAGCGAGTTGGACGCCGCGCGCCTTGCGAAGCTCAATGAACAAGTCCGGAAACTGAAGCTCGCCAACGACGAGGTTGCCGGACGTCTGATCGACCGCGACAAGGTCGCCGCCGCGCTGGCTTCGTGTTGCGCGGATTGGAACGTCGCGCGTGTTAGATTTGAAGCGGAAGCGCCGGCCGAGATGGCACGGTTGGAAGCCGACGCCTGCCGCGTAGTCGTGCGCCGCATGATGGACGAGGTTGGGCGCGTGCTCGCCGGTTGTGCTCGGCACTTCGGCGGCGCGGATGCGTGAGGCAATCGCCACCCTATCGACCAACCGCGCGATAGAACTTGCCCGAAGGGTCCGGATCGGGTGCGAGAAAGTAGAACGGAAAGTTGATAGGAAAAACGGTCGCGGATGGAACCCATGGGCCACCGACCGCGTCCGCCGAGTCAATTCGATAGCCACTCCCGACGGTGCCGCTTTCGAGGGAAAGTGCAGGAAGGAATTGAACCGCAAGGAAAGCAGGCAAAGTCGAAGCCAATGGTTGGGATAGGTAGAGTCTAGCGGAGTTCGTGTTGGGTTGAACGCCAGTTCCGAAGGATGGAACGCGAAGCTTCCCAAGGGCGATCATCCTATTTGCTCCGGTCAACAATGGCCCACCCAGAGCAAACCCAGTCGTCGCATTGGATATTTCCACCTGATGATCAATCCAACTGAAGCCGTTGGTTGACTCAAAAAAGAAATTGGCGCCGTTCGACGCGATGAATCTTTCGCCGTCGGACGAAACTTTGCCTCCCCCGCTCCAGAACGGGCTTGGCAATACCGTCGTCCAATCGACTGCGTTCGTTGATACTGATAGCGATGGGTCACCTATTTTCGCGGCTACCCATGTTCCGTCCAAGTACGCGATGGAGCCGAAACGCGGCAAATTGGTTACCGGATCAAAGTTCGTTCCATCGAACGACTGCAACGGAGCAACCGCGTCTGTTGTAAAAAATCGGTCGTGGCAAAACACCAAGCCTCCTTGCCACGTATTAGTGCCGACAATATCCCATTGTAGCGCATCCGCAGAGGACAACGTCACCGTTGGATTGCTGTCACTGAGAATCCAAAAGCGACCCAGTCCAAAAGCAAGCGATCGAATTCCCACAAGAACCGGTAATCGCTTGGCGATCCAGTTTTCGCCATCAGAAGAAGAAATCACCGCGGGCCCTCCGACTACGGCAACGATCAACCCATTCCCCGTGGTGAACTTGGACGCCTGTTCCTCCCTCGCGCGCTTCCAAGTGGTCCCGTCTTCAGAAACGAGGATTACATTGTTGCTCGCAACACCGTTTTGCTGCGCAAGGCTGACGACAAACCGTCCGTTGGCAAAAATGCCATCCACCCAAAGCGCGTTTGTCACGGATGGTTGAGGCGTCCAGAAGTCCAAGGGTCCCGCCCAGACTCGCGCACACATGACGAGCACGATGGCGAAGTGGCGGATGGTAACAAAACTGCACCTTCGAGACATTGGCGATTTTTCACCCGGCGCGAAACCGCGCAGGTCCTTAGGAACCACCGTTGCGGAGCACAAAAAGAAATCGTTTCGGCGAAATGATGAAAACGGTGGACATCTCCGCGTTCATCAATTGTTGCGCAACGTCGTCAGCCCGAATACTCAGCAAGTGCGCATCGCTCGTCACCAACCAACCGATATTGGCGAGGGCTGTCTCGGCCAAGATGTAGCCGTCATTCAATTCCCCCTCTGGGAGGAAGCCCTTATCAACGAGCTTTTGGGCAAAAACTTCAGTGAGTCCGTGACCAACAGATTTCAGGTCGTACGGAAGGATGCCCCAACTGCGGAGGCTGCTAAGCGCAACGAGCGAGAGTGCCTGAACTCTGTGGCCCGGTTTACTCGCAGCAAATGCAAGCTCCTGAACAACCGTGGGCGGTACCAACAAGCCGACCCGTCGTTGATGACTCCTCTCGACTACCTCCCACGCGGCCTCATTCTCAGCCGCCAAATCGAGAAGTACGTTAGTGTCGAGTGCGAACTTGTTTTGCGGGGGGCTGGCCGCCATAAATCAAACGCATCCCGAGATCGAACAAGTCTTCCCGGCGCACATCAGTCAGCCCGTTTGCTTCAGAACGGATCTGCGCCGCGAACTCCGATCCCTTCGTGGAATCCGGATATTCCTTTTCGCCCTTTTTGACAGGGGTAGAATCTTTCATGGCCGTCTGACGGTTCGCTTTTTTGGACACGGTCGCCCAGTGATTCGTTTCAGTTCGTTACGGCTGGGAAATCAACGCTTTCGAACGCGGCAGCCGTCGAGAGTGAATATTCGAGCGCCATCGTTTCCGTCAACGGTTATTCCCAAATCTGGGATGAGAGGAAGGGGCGAAAATCATGCGTTCCAACCTTTACTCCGCTTTTTGCAGTGCCGGACGGCGGATCCTCCGACAGTTCGCCGTGTTTTAGCCCCAAACTCGAACGCCGAGAATACCGGATACTCTCGCGAAAACATCCTTGGACTTCGGAGGATTTGTTAGCACTGGGCGTTAGCACTGGGAGGCCTCGCCGATGCAAACTGTTGAAATGGAAGGTGGTGGCTGCGGCCAGAATCGAACTGGCGACACGCGGATTTTCAATCCGCTGCTCTACCAACTGAGCTACACAGCCCCTTCGCGAGTCGCGATGTAACAGTTCCCGGAGCCCGATTGGCAAGGGATTTTACAGGTACAGGATGGGGTGGGTGAGTCGCGGGAACACGACGCGGAGGGAAGGGATCCGATCCGGAACGGCCATGCCGCGTGGCAATGGTCGTGAGACCGTGGACTGACTTGCCCCCCAACGCAGGCGGGGACGCCCGCGACTACAGCAGGCGAGGACGCCCGCGCTACATCCGCCCGATCCACCGCGTCACCGCGGCGGCCACGTTGTCTGCGCTACGCGATGGCTTTGGCCAAGCCGTAGGCCACTCCCGCGGCCAGGCCGCCCACCAACATTGTCTGCCATCCGCTCCGGAATTTCGGCACGCCCGTGAAATGGCCTTTCACCGCCCCGAAAATTCCCAGCGCCATCAACGTCACCCCGCACGAGATCCAGAGTCCTTCCCGGATGTCCGCGACCACCATGTACGGAACCAACGGCACCATGCCGCCCCCGATGTACGAGGCCGCGATGGTTCCCGCGCTGCGCAACGCCCGCTTCGGATCCGGTTCCTCCAACCCGAGCTCGAACTTCATCATGAAATCGCGCCAGGCCTTGGGATCCCGCCGCAACGCCGCCAACACCGGCGCGCTCTCTTCCGGCGTCACCCCGTATTCGCGGAACAGGGCGGTGATCTCATCCGATTCCCGATCCGGCACTTCCACGATCTCGCGCTCCTCGCGCTCCAGTTCGTGCCCGTAGTGTTCGGCGTCGCCCCTCGCCGCCAGATATCCTCCCAAACCCATAGCGATCGATCCCGCCGCGATCTCCGCGAGACCCGCGGTGATCACCACGTGCGACGACGCCAACGCGCCGGAAATTCCCGCGGCCAACGCGAACGGAACCGTGAGCCCATCCGCCAATCCGATGACGACGTCGCGGACGGTTTCGTTTCCCGAAAAGTGGTGTTCGTCGTGGGGCATGGGACGGATCCGAGGTTTCAAGTTTCAAGTTTCAAGATTGAAGTCTGAAGCCGGTGCGTAAGCGGAACGTGCAGCGATCGGTTCCGGCCCATTCGTCGTTGCGGCGCGATTCTGAAGGGTCAGGCGAAGACTCGCCATGCTGGATTAGTAACGTCGGCAACCGCGCATGCGCGACAAGATATAGGGGTAGGGATGGCCGTTGCCGGCCACCCCTCCCTCCAAACCGGACAGGCGGTTCTCCCGCATCCGGCTTTCCAGTCAGTGGGGTCTACGGTGAGACTGGCGATGTCCGCAGAGGCCGTTTGCCCAGACTGAACAGCCCCTGCGTGGTAAACCAATCATTGGTCCACTCTTGATGGTCTTGCGTTGTACGTCCCGATCCTGGTCGCTTCGCCCGCTGGCGCAGCAGCGCCCGCAGCCGTCGGCGCACGAACTGATCCTGCCTCTCCAGTACGTTCCTCACGCTGCTTTCGAAGTACCCGTACCATCCCTTCAGACTTCGGTTCAGACTCGCGATGATCACGGGCAGACTCTGCCCGCTGCATCGCGGCGTCTTTTCCCGGAGTGTCGTCCTCAACTTGTCCACGCTCTTTTCCCGGGGCCATTTGTAGCCCCGTTCGAAGTGCCAGCCCAAGAAGTCGAAGCCTTCGCCCTTCCCGTGATTCACCACCCGAGTCTTGGTAGGATGCAGGGTTAGTCCCACTGCTTCCGTCCAAGCTTTCAGGTGTTCCATCACGCTTTGGGCCTCGGCCTCGTCCCGACACAGGATGACGAAGTCGTCCGCGTACCTCACCATCTCCCACCCGCGTCTCGCGACGTCGTGGTCCAGATCGTTGAGGTACACGTTCGCCAGCAACGGACTGATCACTCCCCCTTGCGGGGTGCCGCTCTCCGTCGGTTGCCATCCCTTCATCCCGTCCATCACCCCCGCCTCGAGGAACTGCCCGATCAATCCCAGCACCTTCCCGTCCACGATCCGCTCGCGCAGTTTGGCCATCAGCCGTTCGTGCGGGATCGAGTCGAAGTACCCCTTGAGGTCGGCATCCACCACCACGGTGTGCCCTGCCTTCAGGAGTTCCTCCACCTTTCCCACCGCCTGCTGACAGCCCCGCCCGGGCCGAAACCCGTAGCTCCGCTCGGCGAACTCACGTTCCCAGATCGGTTCGATCACCGCCTTCAGCGCCGCCTGCACCGTGCGATCCCT
Organism: Verrucomicrobiota bacterium; assembly: GCA_025363585.1. Lineage (GTDB taxonomy): Bacteria > Verrucomicrobiota > Verrucomicrobiia > Limisphaerales > UBA9464 > UBA6176. Next base: position 16,956 of record JANYDN010000352.1, read on the forward strand.
CACCACCGGTATCCCCAGTGGCCGCTTCTCGTTCGTCCCCGCTTTGGGGATCCACTCCCGGCGGCACGGTGCCGGACGGTACGTCCCGTCCCGCAGTTCCCGGCTGAGCTTCAGGAGGTTCTCCTTCTGCCCCGCCTCGAACTGCCCTGCGCTTTGACCATCCACCCCGGGCGCGCCGTCATTGCGCAACACGCTCAGAAACCCGGTTTCCAGCGTGCGCGCGTCCATGACTTTGTCCCAGAGCCGGAACCATTTGGTACCAGGCTCGTTCTTTTCGAGCCTCGCCAGCATTGGGTCCGTCCAGACCGCGTGTTTGATCCACCACCATCGGTCGCGGATCTCTCCGGCTTGTTGAGACGGGGTTGCCCCCGCCACTCCCGCCGGTGACGTCCCTACGTTTTCACCCGTCTGTTCGTTTCCCATGTCCACTTTCCTGCATCCCTTGGCTCCGCGATCGTTACTCGCCTCACAGCTACTACGGATGCTCTGACTCCCTCCCGTCCGGCTCTTCGGCCCCTTGGCATGAACACCGGGTCTGCACGGGTAGGGTCTCCCTGTTTGTCTTGCAGACGCTTCTCATCATTCCGACTCCAAACACCGCGGGGATCGCCCTCGATCTTTCTTCAGGTTTGACCGCTTTCTTCCATCGAAGGCGCACACCGTCCAGCCGACCCTCTCGGGTCCCAGCTCTTCGCTGGCTTGGGCCCGTTGCGGGCTTCGCCCTACCTACGGAGGCTCGCCATCCCTCTTCGGCCGAATCGAGTTCACCGGGTTGTTGTCCCTTTCTGTTTCGGACTGATGATTCACCTCCGGCAGCTCCCCACCAGTCGTCTCCGACTCGCAGTAGCCTTCGGTCACAGGTGGGCAAACCTTTCCACCTGACAGGGACTTTCACCCTGCAATGTCTGCACCTTCACAGGCGCACGTAGGGCGGCCGTCCCGGCTGCACAAACAAGGGCCTCCCCGCCCGTTCCCGCAACCACCAGCGAGTTCCACCGGGACGGCCACGTCACAAACCCGTCGCGGCGCTTGCGCGGATCGCTTCTTCAAGATGGTCTCTCCGCCTGCCGTCCCCCGCAATGCGCCACCGCAAACCCGCACTGGGCTTCATCTTCGTCACGCTGTTCCTCGATATCCTCGGGATCGGCCTGATCGTGCCCATCCTGCCGAAGTTGGTGCAGCAGCTCGGCGGGGGTGACATCGCCGCCGCGTCGCATCCCGTCGGCGCCCTCGGCGCGATCTACGCGTTGATGCAGTTCCTGTTCGCGCCCGTGCTCGGCAGTCTTTCGGACCAATACGGACGACGCCCCGTCATCCTCATCGCGCTCGCCGGTTCGGCGCTCGATTACCTGCTGCTCGCGTTCGCCGCGACATTGCCGTGGTTTTTCATCGGACGCGCGATCAGCGGTCTCTCCGGCGCCAACATCACCGCCGCGACCGCGTACATCGCCGACATCTCGCCGCCGGAAAAGCGGGCCGCGAACTTTGGCATCATCGGCGCGGCGTTCGGGCTCGGGTTCATCGTCGGACCTTTGCTCGGCGGCCTTCTCGGCGACGTGAACCTCCGGTTGCCGTTCCTCGTCGCCGCGGCGGTCACGGGCGCGAATTGGATGTATGGCTTCTTCTGCGTGCCCGAATCGCTCGATGCCCAGCACCGGCGCCCGTTCTCCTGGCGACGCGCGAATCCCGTCGGCTCGCTCGTGGCCTTGCGAAAGAACGAATTGGCGTTCGGGCTCGCGGTAAGTCTTTTCCTGCTCAATCTCGGCGTCTTCTGCGTGCACAGCACGTGGGTGCTCTACACCGGCTTCCGGTACGATTGGCAACCGAGGCAGGTCGGATATTCCCTCGCGGTCGTCGGCATCACCGCGGCGATCGTGCAAGGCGGTTTGGCGCGAATGATCATCCCGAAACTGGGCGAGGTGCGCTCGATCATCGTCGGGAACCTTTTCAGCGCCCTCGCGCTGATCGGATACGGAACGGCGACCCGCGGATGGATGATCTACGTGATCCTTCCGTTCGGCGCGTTCGGTGGGATCGGCGGGCAATCGGCGCAGGGCTTGGTTTCGAAATCGGTCGGTCCGACGGAACAGGGCGCGATCCAAGGCGCGGTGACGAGTCTCGGGAGCATCGCGGGATTCCTCGCTCCGATCATCGCGACGTCGCTGTTTGGATATTTCGTCGACTCGAGACGGAGCACGCCGATCCCGGGCGTTTCGTTTTATCTCGGGGCGTTGTTGGTATTTGGCGCGCTCGCCGTGGCGATGCGAACGATCCGGCGGCACGGGGCCGGGATCGCGGCGCGTTCCAACGGCACCGTGGGTGGCGGCGGGCCTGCCGCCACCGTGGAGGGCTGAGGCAAAAGATCCTTGCTGGGAAGTGGCGGCGGGCCGCCGCCACCCACCGTGGTTGAGGGACGGGGGACTATCCGTCGCGCAGATCCTCGAGTCCCTTGCCTTCGCGACGACGGATGACCGACTCGATCTTCGGCACGTACAGTTGCGTTTCGGCCGGCAGATGCGGGCTCAATTCGTCGAAGGTCCGCGCCTGGTGTTTTTCCATGAGGCGCTGGATGCGTCCCTCGCCGGCGTTGTAGGCGGCCAGTGCCAACCGCCAATCGTGGAATCGTTCGTGCAACGTCCTCAGGTACGACGCGGCCGCCCGCGCGCTCTTCTCCGGATGCCTGCGTTCGTCGCGCGGACTCACCGAAAGTCCCAAACCGCGCGCCGTCGCCGGCATCAATTGGAACAATCCAGCCGCGCCCACCGGGCTCTCCGCCGCGGGATCGAACGACGATTCGACCTCCGCGACCCATACCAATTCCTCCGGGACGCCGAACGCCGCGAACACGGGTTTCAACCGATCAACATAACGCGCCGCGGCCGCCGGAGCGGGACGTCCAGCGGTGCGACGATCCCACGCCGCGCGTTGGGCGGACGCCGCGGGATTCACGACGGCGACCGAAGTCGCGACGACGGGATTGGTGGCGATTTGCACCGTCACCGTGCCGGGAGCATTCGTGCGCGGCGTTGGCGTCGGAACAATCGCGGTGCGACCCAAATCCTCGGCGACGTCGAAGTAATCCATGCGGCTCCGCAACCAGGCGGCGTACGGGAGCGTCGACTCGTCCTCCTCGAGGATCGGCAGCAACGCCTGCGCGGCGCGCTTCACGCGCGGAAGATCGAGGACTTGGTCGCCCATGAATTCCTTCTGCAATTCACCGGCAAGTTGCCGTGTCTGATCGCGGTCGCCCGACTCGAGGGCGCGAAGGAGTTTGCCGACGCGATCGTCGAGGTTTTGTTCGACGAGCGGACGCACACGGTCGATGAGATCGTCGAGATCCGGCAAGTCCTGCGCGCGGCCGACGGACGCGGCGAGGATCAGGACGAGGACGACGTGGGCTGGTACGCGCACGGCGTCATTGCCACCCGCGCGGCGCGAAGCCGCAAGTCCAGTAATCAGTATTCAGTATTCAGTGGTCAGGGGTCAGGGCGCCCACGATCGTTCGCGCCCTTCGAAGGCGAGGTTCTTGTGGCGGCACTGCCGACTTGCATCAACCGGCCCGGAGGATCACTGATCACTGATCACTGATCACTGACCACTGACCACTGAATACTGGTCCCTCCCGCCCCCGCCGCATGAATCCGTTTTCCCAGCTCGCACTCCGCCAGACGCGCCGGCATTTTTTCGGCCGTCTTGGCTCCGGGATCGGTACGGCCGCGTTGGCGTCGTTGCTTGACCGCTCGCTGGGCGCGGACGTGGCCGCGGATCCCCGCGGCACTTTGCCCGGCCTTCATTTCGCGCCCAAGGCCAAGCGCGTCATCTGGCTGTTCATGTCCGGCGGGCCGTCGCACATCGATCTCTTCGACCACAAACCGGAACTCGCGAAGCATCACGGCGAGGAACTCCCGGCGTCGATCCGCGGCGACCAACGCCTCACGGGAATGACCAGCGGACAGAAATCGTTCCCGTGCGTCGCGCCGATGTTCTCGTGGAAGCAACACGGGAAGTCCGGACTTTGGCTCAGCGAATTGCTTCCGAACATCGGGCGCGTCGCCGACCGGCTCTGCGTGGTGAAATCGATGTGGACCGAGCAGATCAACCACGATCCCGCGGTGACGTTCATCCAGACGGGTCACCAACAGGCGGGCCGCCCGGCGTTGGGCGCGTGGCTGAGCTATGGCATCGGGAGCGAGAACCGGCAGTTGCCGGGTTTCGTGGTGATGATCTCGCAAGGCAGCGGGAACAAGACCGACCAACCGTTGAGCACGCGCTATTGGGGCAGCGGTTTCCTTCCGGGCGAACACCAAGGCGTGCGGTTCCGCTCGCAGGGCGATCCCGTCCTGTACCTCCAGAATCCGCCGGGCATCGACGATTCGACGCGCCGCCACCTGATCGACGCCACCGGCGCGTTGAACCGGATGTCGGCGTCGGAGTTCGGCGATCCGGAGATCGACGCGCGGATCGCGCAGTACGAAATGGCGTACAAGATGCAGGCGAGCGTGCCGGAACTGACGGACCTTTCGAAGGAACCGAAGGCGGTGCTGGACGCGTATGGCATCAAGGAAGGCCCGACCGACGGCGGGTTCGCGCGCAACTGCCTCCTTGCGCGACGCATGGTCGAGCGCGGCGTGCGCTTCGTGCAGTTGTTCCATCGCGGTTGGGACCAACACGGCGATTTGCCGAAGCAGATCCGCGGACAAACGCGGGACGTCGACCAAGCCTCGGCGGCGTTGGTGGAGGATCTCGCGCAGCGCGGGTTGCTCGAGGACACGCTGGTGGTTTGGGGCGGCGAATTCGGACGCACGGTCTATTCGCAGGGCTCGTTGACGAAAGACAACCACGGGCGCGACCACCACGGCCGTTGCTTCACCCTTTTCATGGCGGGCGCGGGCGTTAAGGCCGGGACGACGTTCGGGACGACGGACGACTATGCGTACAACATCGTCGACAACCCGGTGCACATCCACGACCTGAACACCACGGTGATGCACCTGCTGGGGATCGACCACACGCGGCTGACGTACAAGTTCCAGGGACGTCATTTCCGGCTGACGGACATTCACGGCGAGCTCGTGAAGGGGATCCTCGCGTAGCGGGCGGGCGGGCGCGGGAGTTGGCGGGATGGCGCGCGAAAAAAGAGCGGGGCCGGGCTTGCACCCGACCCCGCCATCCATGCTCCGGACCTACTCCAATAAATCCGAGGCAAAAAAGGGTGGAAACCGCCCTCGGGCGTCGATCTCCTCGGGCGATTTCGGAAATCCGGGAACCGCTTTCGCGTGTCTCCACTCCATTCCCGGAACTTCCATCTCCCCATGCGCGGACGGCGCGCGAAACCCGCCAAGTATTTTCCGAAATCTCGCGCTTCCCCGATCCGGAAGACAAATCGCGGTCGACGGCCCGCGTCGGCGTGTTTCCCGCGGCATGAGTCGTAACTTTATCCGCGCCCGAGGCTCTTTAGTTGGCAGACCGCGCCGATGAACGACGTAACCCAGATCCTCGCAGCGATCCGATCGGGAACCCCCGGGGCCGCCGACGAGCTCCTGCCGTTGGTGTATTCGGAGTTGCGGCGCATGGCGGGCCAACGGCTGGCGTTGGAGGGATCGGGCCACACGCTCCAGCCCACGGTCCTCGTGCACGACGCCTGGATGCGGCTGGCCGGGGACGGCGCTCCCCACTTCGCGTGCCGCGCGCATTTTTTCGCCGCCGCCGCCGAATCGATGCGCCGGATCCTCGTGGAATCGGCCCGGCGACGCCTTGCCCGCAAACGAACGAGCCCATCGGGCTACGCGGAATACGTCGAGGCGGAATTGGCCGGGCCGGTGCGGGAAGAAGAGATGTGCGCGGTCGACGACGCGCTCGACGCCTTGGCCCGGCGCGATCCCGAGGCCGCAAACCTTGTGAAGCTCCGGTACTTCGTTGGGATGACCATGGAAGAGGCTTCGAAAGCGATGGGCCTGTCGCTCCGCGCGACCGAGCGCCTCTGGAGCTACGCCCGGGCTTCCTTGCGCAGTCGGTTGGATCCGGCCGGTTCGGAAGCCACCCGGCTGCCATGACCGATCCCCTCCCCTCTTCCGAAAGGGAAGCGTTTCTCCGGGCTCTCGAACATGATCCCGGCGTCGACCGCGACCGCTACCTGGAACAAGCCTGCCAAAGCCGACCCGAACTTCTGGCGGCGGTCAGAAATCTTCTCGGGCATCACGCCGAGGACCAATTCCTGGAGACTCCCGCGATCGAGGTCCCGGAATCGGTGCGATCGAAAGCCGAGGCCGAGGCGCCGGGCGACCGGATCGGGAACTACCAGTTGTTGGAACGGGTCGGTGAAGGCGGCGGTGGGGTCGTGTTCCGCGCCCTTCAAACCGGGCCCGTCCGCCGCGAGGTCGCGCTCAAACTCCTCCGGCCCGGGATGGACTCGAAGGCCGTGATCGCCCGCTTCGAGGCCGAACGACAGGTGCTCGCGCTGATGGATCACCCGAACATCGCCCGCGTGTACGATGCCGGTGCGACCGCCGGCGGGCGGCCTTACTTCGTGATGGAATTGGTCCGCGGCGAACGCATCACGGATTTTTGCGAACGTCATCGGTTGTCGTTGGAGAAGCGCTTGGAACTGTTCCTGCAGGTGTGCGCCGCCGTCGCCCATGCCCACCAAAAAGGCATCCTCCACCGCGATCTCAAACCGTCGAACATCCTCGTCGCCCCCGGCGAAACCGAGGCGGCGGCCGGCGAACTGAAGGTCATCGACTTCGGGATCGCCAAGGCCTCGCGCCGAGGATCGCTTCCATCGCCCGACTCCACCGCGGGGCAATTGATACTCGGCACTCCGGCTTATCTAAGTCCGGAACAATTCTCGGACGGCGGGATGGTCGACACCCGCAGCGACATCCATGGACTCGGCGTTCTCCTCTTTGAATTGCTCGTGGGAGCAACGCCACTCGATGCCGTCGCGCTCGCCGCGGGTGGCCACGAGGCCTTGCGCAAAGCGCTTTGCGATCGCGACCCGCCGCGTCCGTCCGAAAAACTCGCGTCCTTTCCCGCGGGGAAAATCGCCGCCATCGCCACGGCGCGGGGATCGAAACCCGGCGCGCTGATGCGCGCGTTGCGCGGCGATCTCGATTGGATCGTGGCGCGCGCGATCGGTCGCGATCCGGTCCAACGCTACGCGACGGTCCATGGATTCGCCCTGGACGTGCGGCGCCACCTCGACGGCGAACCCGTCGCGGCACGACCACGAACGTTTAGGTATGTGGCGACGAAGTTTACCCGGCGCCACCGCGCGGCGGTCGCGTCCAGTATTATATTCCTCGCCGCGTTGGCCTTGGGCATCGATCTGCTGGGCAAAGCCTATCTGGGCAAGCGGGCGGCACTCGAGCGCGCGACCGTCGCCGAGGGCCACGAACGGGCGCTTCGCAAGAAAGTGGAGAAAGCCAACGTGCTCGAACAGACGTTGCGCCGCGAGGCGGAGGCGCGCGGGCACACGGCCCGGCTCGAGGCGTACGCGGCCGACCTGAGTCTCGCGCAGGAAGCGTTGGCCCACGACAACCTCGGTCGCGCGCGCGCCTTGCTCGAACGTCATTTCCCCGCGCCCGGCGCCGTGGACCTCCGGGGTTGGGAATGGCGATACCTATGGCAGTTCTGCCAGAGCGAGGCGCGTTCCACCTTGTGTCGGGTTCCCCACGAGGTGACCACGCTTGCCAGCTCGGCGGACGGACGATGGTTGGCGTTGGGCCAATCCGACGGTGCCTTCTCGGTCTGGAACATCGCGGAAAGTCGCGAATCAATCCTCCGGTCTTCCGGCTATGGGCGCCCACTCGCGTCGTTTTCCCCGACGTCCGCGCTGGTTGCCTACGCGGACTCCGTGCCCTTGGGACCGCTCCCGCCGCGGCGAACGCCTTCCTCCGTCCGCTTGCAGGCAATGCCCGTCGCGTCCGCGCCGGTCGAATTGCCGCTACCGGCCCCGGCGGTCTCGCTTCGATTTTCCCGCGACGGAGCGCGCCTCATGACCGTGTCGACGGATGGATCCGTCATTCTTTGGAACGTCGCATCGGGCGCCGAAACCCACCGCATGCAAATGCCCGCGTCCATGCGTGCCCGCGCTCCCATGGATATCAGCGACGACCTGGGATTGGTTGCGTGCGGCGCGGAAGGAGGTCGCATCCGCGTATTGGATCCCGCGACCGGCGACGTTCGCTTGGACGAAACGACCGGTGACGAGTCGGTGGGGGTCGCGCGGTTCTCGCCGGACGGACACTTCCTGGCGACGGCCGGTGGTATTACCGACCAAGACATCCGCGTCTGGGATCTCACGACCGGCGGCGCGCCGACGCGGCTGGCCGGACATGGCGCGTGGATCAGCGCGCTGGAATTCCGCGCGGACTGCAAGACGCTGATCTCGGCCAGCGCGGACCAGACGATTCGGCTTTGGAACGTGCGGGATGCCCGCCAATTGCGCGTGCTCCGCGGTCATCGCCTGGAAGTCTGGAGCCTGTCGCTCGGCGTCGACGACCAGACGCTGGCGAGCGGATCGAAGGATGGGACCGTCAATTTTTGGGATCTGTCCAAACCCGAACGGCCGCCTCCGGATCTTATACTTCCCGAGACGGCGACCGCCTGGAGTTTTGCCAACGGTGGTTCCTCCCTCGTCTTCCTGGAATCCGACGGAACGGTGAAGCGCCGGCAGGGATCGCGTTTGGAACGTGTTTCCAAAGTGCCGGGCGGACCGATCCCGCACGCGCGCAGCTTGTTTTCCGACGACGGACGATTCCTCGCAGTGAAGGCGCAACGCGGGCTCGCGGTGTGGGATCTCGAATCCGATGGCACGCCGCGCGCGATCGAGTCCGGCGAGGATCGGGTGGTCGCGATCGCTTTCGTCGGGCGATCCCTCGTGACGTGGCATTCCGTCGAGCGCGTTTTCAGGCAATGGAACGTCGATTCGGGAAAGGAACAGGCCCGATGGAACGCGCCCGAAAACGCCGGCGCCACCGGGCCCGAATACGTCGCCGGCGCGGCGCGGGGCAAGGGCATGATCTCGCTTGGATCCGAGGGCCATGGTTGGTCCCGGGACATGGATTCCGGCGTCGTCCGTTCCTACGAAATCCCCGTGCGAGGCGCGGTGCCGGCCGCGTGGTCTTCGGACGGCCGGAGAATGATCACGCTGAGCCGTCGCGACGAGGTGACGCTGTGGAATACCGAGACCGGCGCGAAACTCGGAGAGTTCCATGGCTTTCTGCTGGGGATCCATTCGGGGGCATTCACACCGGACGACCGTAGGGTTGCGCTGGGCAGCAACGCGCGCGAGGCGGTGAAGCTATTCGACACGGAGAGCCAACAGGAAGTGCTGACGCTTCCCGGCAAGGGCGCGTTCTTCCACACGTTGAACTTCTCCTCCGACGGACGCTGGCTCGGCGCGTCAAACCAACGCGGGATGCTGCATCTGTGGCGTGCGCCTTCCCCCGAGGACCTCTTGCCGTCCGAACCCGTGGTGCCTTGACGGCCGTTCCGCAAGTCGGACACGCCTCGCTCAAAGCCGGATCCAAGCAATAGGAGATTCACGCGAAGGCGCGAAGCCGCGAAGGATACGAAAGTCTTGGGCCCGAAAGGTGATGAGACAATCGGCCTTCGGTTCTTGTTCTCTTCGCGCCTTCGCGGCTTCGCGTGAGCTCCGCTTAATTCCAACCGCATCGTTCCGGCTAGGGCTTGCGTGATCTTATATAATCCAATGCCCGGCGCACCTCGGTGTTGCCCGGCTCGAGCACCGCCGCCCGCTCGAGCAGTGGCCGCGCCTCGTCGAGGCGACCCTGTTGGAGCCGGATTCCCCCGAGCGTGGAGTGCGCCAGCGCGTCGGTCGGATCGAGCTTCACCGCCGCGTCCAGTTCCACCGCCGCGCTTTCCATGCGTCCCGCGTCGATCTCCAGCATGGCGAGGTTGCCGTGCGCTCGGGCGTTCGACGGGTTCAACCGGATCGCGGTCCGGAACTCTTCCGCGGCCGCCGCGTTCTCGTCCTTCAACCGGTGCATGATCCCGAGGTAATAGTGGCCGTCGTCGAGATCGGGCGCGACCTCCACCGCCGCGATGAAATGTTTTAGCGCCTCCTCGTTCTTTCGTTGGCCGAGGAGTCCCCGCCCCAGATTGACGTGCGCCGCGCCGTCCTTGGGATCGATCCGCAGCCGCTCGGTGTTGTAGGCGATCGCGTCGCGCAGGGCGCGTTCGAGGTTCGCCTTGTCGAAGGCCGCGGCGCCCGCCGGCGTGCGCGGAAGCAACTGCAGCCACAACTCCGCCATCTCGTCCGTCGTGTTGGGCCCGAACCGCACGCGCTTCGGCGGGCTTGATGGATTCGACGGATTGGCCGCGGAATTGTCGAAAGCCACCCGCATTTCCACGCGCGTGCCCGCGGGCAAGGGCACCGGGACAGTATAGGTATAATCCCCCTGCCAGTTGAAATCCCACGCGGGGATCGCGAGCAACGACCGGGAGCTGCCATCCGGCAGATGCGCGAGCGCCTCGATCCGTCGGCCCAGATAATGGGTGTGCGGAAGGATTCCGAGCACATCGGCGTCGGCCGGCAGCAGGTACTCGTCCGTCACCACCACGTTGGTCGCGCCCGGCGCGAGGTCGATCGCATAGCTATCGAGCACGATCTTCACCGGACGTTGCGAAGGCGGTTGGTCCGTGAAATAGAAACCGACCTCCGCCTGCATCGGCTCCGGTTTTCCCAGCGTCTGCAGGTGCATCTGGACGACGAGATCGCCGCCGGGCCCGAGCGCCCACGGCATTCCCGGCGGGCTGCGTCGCGGTCCCGCGCCCGGTTGCCAGCTCGCGAAATGCCCGTCGGGCGAGCGGATCTCGCCGGGCGTGTCCATGCCGGGAAAACCCTGTTCCGCGTCGAGCGCGTCGCGACGGCGGCCCGTTCCCGTCGAATCCAATCTCAGGAAGGCGTGGTGCACCGCGCGAGAATGCGGATGGAATTCCCAGGCCCGTACGAAGCGCCTTCGATCCAGCCCGATGGGCATCACGAAGTGCCTGTACACGTCGCGCCCGGTCGCCGGCACCGTATAGGGAACGGTCATGCGGACGACGAGGTCGGGCGTGCCAAGCGCCCATTCGCCTGGCCATTCGGGAGGCTTCGGTGCCTTGGAAGGGTCGCCTTCCTGCATGCCCCCGGCGACCCAGCGGGCGAAGACGGAAATCTGCGCCTCGGTGAGGCGGCGTTCCCCAACAAACCCGCCTTCCTGCGGCGCCGGCAACCACGGCGGCATGTAGCGACGCGCCGTCACGTCGGCGATCTCCCGGCCGTGCTTCGTGACCGCGGTATAAGTCAGCAGGTCGAACGGC
>JANYDN010000355.1 GCA_025363585.1 Verrucomicrobiota bacterium
GGACGGATTCACGACGGCTTCGCGGCCGCGGCGGCGGGAAGGAGCTTCTCGAGGACGGTCTCGTTCAACTCGTATCCGTCGAGGAACGGGAATCCCTCCCAACGCACGATGCCCTCGGGATCGATCACGACGCAGTGGGGAATGCCCTGGACGGCGAACGCCTTTTTGGTGCGGCCCTTGGTGTCGATGGCCTTGAAATAGTCCATCGCCGGCGTCTTCATTTTGAGCACCGTGGCCTCGGGTTCGTCTGAGATCCCGAAGACGACGAGTCGGTCGCCGAACTTTTTGTGGAAGGCGTTGAGCTCGGGAATGGCTTTGCGACAGGGGCCGCACCACGTGGCCCAGAAGTCGACGAGGAGCCAGCGACCCTCGCGTTTGGGTTCGGTCCCGATCCATTTCTCGAACACGAGCTCCGGGGCTTTCTTGCCGAGAAAAGACTTCGCCCAGATTTGTTTGTCGGCGGCGAGGAGGCGTCCTGCGGCGGCGGGCGCGAGCAGTGCCGCGGTTCCGGCGAGCGCGGTGCCGAGTGCGGTGCGACGGGTCATGGATTTCATGGGGATGGGGCGACGAATGGTCGCGCGGATTGAACGGGGCGACGGCGAATGCCGCAAGCGGGGATTGGCGCGTGGTCGTCCCGGATGCACGCATCCGCCACGGGACTTCCCGCCCCGTTGTCGCCACGCTAGCGTGTCCCTACACATGTGGTACCCGTTGACCTTCCGCCCGCTTTTCATGGAGCGCGTCTGGGGTGGCCGTCGCCTCGCGGAATTGTTCGGCAAGCCATTGCCCGCGGGCGCGGTCATCGGCGAGTCGTGGGAGATCTGCGATCGTCCCGGCGCCTCCAGCGAGGTCGCGGCGGGACCCTTGGCCGGTCGCACGCTCCGCGAGTTGATGTCGACCGATGGCGCCGGGATCATGGGCAGGCCCGTGGCCCCGGGCGAACGGTTCCCGTGGCTCTGCAAATTGCTCGATGCCCGCGACGACCTGTCGCTGCAGGTGCATCCTCCGGCAGCGGTGGCCGCGTCGCTCGGCGGCGAGCCGAAAACCGAGATGTGGTACGTGGCGGCGGCGACGCCGGGCGCGGTGCTGCACGCGGGTGTCCGGCCCGGCGTCACGCCCGCGGAATTCGCGGCGCGCGCGGCGGACGGCACCGTGGCGGATTGTTTCCACCGGTTGCCCGTCGGCATCGGCGACGTGTTGTTCCTGCCGAGCGGACGCGTCCATGCGCTGGGCGCGGGAATCGTGATCTTCGAAATCCAGCAGAACTCGGACACGACCTACCGCGTGTTTGACTGGAACCGTTTGGGACTCGACGGCAAACCGCGCGAGCTGCATCTCGGGCCCGCGCTCGGGTCGATCGATTTCTCGGACACGTCGCCATCGTTGGTTTCCCGCGAGACCGTGCCGGACGGTGGGTTTTCGAAACGAACGCTCGTGGACGACCTGCTTTTCCTGGTCACCGAACATTCGGGAGAAGGCACTGCGCGCGATCCGCGGCGGGGACGGGAGCCGGCGTTGCTGGCGGTGGCGGGCGGCGTGGTGCGCGTCGCGGCCGCCGGACACGACGTCGAGTTGAAGGCCGGGGATTTTGCCTTGTTGCCCGCGGCGATGGAAATCGCCGAGCTGCGGACCACGGGCGGACCGGCGACATGGCTCTCGACGCTGCCGGGCGTGGGTTCGCAGACGCTTTGAATCGTGAAGGACCGGCTGCCAGGTCGGAGGCGTGGAAGCGACGGGGACGTCGAGGTACCCGCGTTCGTGAACGACCGGCCGTGGCTGCGCCAATTGTATTTCGAACCGCGGTTGGCGGCGGTGTTCGCGGCCTTGGCCTTTGCCGGATTGGCAATGGCGTTGTGGTTCCTGCCGGTTTTCCCGAACGGCCCGCGGCCTTCCGGTGGCAAGCGCTGGCTCGCGGGCCGGCATTGGACGAGGGCCCGCTGGGCGGCGAGGGACGCGCGCGCGGCCGAGACCGCGGGCAATGCCTCGGCCGCGGCCGCGGCTTGGCGCGCGTCGCTCGGGCACGATCCCGAATGCATCGAGTGCGAGCGGGCGCATCTCGCGGCGTTGTTGCGCGAAAATCCGCCGGAGCGCGCGTCGTTGACCAACGGCACCGTCCACGGGCTCTGGCTGCTGCGGATCGGCGGGACCAACCGGTCGGACGTGGCGCTGATGGCGCGGGTGCTCGTGCTCCACGGGGAGGAACACGAGGCGTTGGTCCTGATGGAACCCGTGGCCTCCGGATTTTCCCCGGCCGACCTTGAACTCTACCTCGACACGAGGATCGCCGAACGGACGTTTGGCGGGACGGGCCCGCTTTGGTCGCGCCTTGCGGCGGAAACACGTCGTGACCCGGCGATCCGACTCCACGAATTGGCGTGGAGGATCGGTTGGGGTCCCGCCGGCGAGGCGCCCGCGTCGCGTCGCGAGTACTCGGTGGTGGCGGGGGCGTGCGCGGCGCGGACGGTGGCGCGGCTCGATCTGGAACTCGCGTCGGCCGCCGGCGATCCGTCGGGATCCGACGACGCGCTCGGTCGGTTGCGAGGCGCCGGCGCGGACACGCCGCGGGACCACGCGCGGGTGGCGGGACTGTGGCGTTCCTCGGGGAGGCCGGACCGGGCGCGGGCCGTCCTGGCACGCATGCCGCGGGCGCGCTCGGCGGACGACGCGGCGGACGCGACGGCCATGGCGTTGGCGGTGGGCGGGCGGGACTTGGCGATGCGATGGCTGCGGGAAGCGGCGCCGCGGCTGGACCGGGCGGACCTGTGGCTGCGCTGGGGCAACCTCGTGGTCGAGGACCGGGACTGGGCCGGGGCGGGCGAACTCGGGAAACGGATGCGCGACGCGAGCACGGGACGCGAGGTGTTGCGGCCTTTCGGATTGTTCCTGGAAGTGATCTCCGCGGAGAAAGCGGGGCGCGAGGTGGACGCGGCGATGGCGATGCGGGATCTGGTGCATGTCTCTTCGGGTGATCCGGCCGTGCTGTGGATGGTGGCGGGCCTCATGGTGCGGAACGGTCACCCCCGGGAGGCACAACCATTGCTTGCCGCATGCGAGGGCGCATGGATGGGAAAACCGGAATACTGGGAATTGGCGTGCCGCGCGGCGGTGGCGGGCGGCGACGTGGAGAGCCTGCAGAAGGCGGCGCGGCGCGCCTGGGAACTGTCGCCCGGCGACGCGATGAAGGCGGATCGGCTCGGCGCGGCATTGGTGGCGTTGCGCGGGGATCCGGTGGATGCGGTGCGGGTGACGCTCGAGGCGGTGACGGCGCGTCCCGGGGTCGCGCGGTACCAGGCCACGCGCGCGCTGGCACTCATCCAACTGGGACGGGATACCGAGGCGCTGGCATTGCTTGCGAAGCTGGAAACTTCGGGTCCATCGGACCCGTGGACCCGAACAATGATTTACCTCGGACGTTTCGAAGTCCATGCTCGAGCCGGAGACGTCAAAGCGGCACGCGCCGAGTACGATCGGATCGACAGCCGGCAGCTTTTGCCGCCGCAGGTCATCTGGCTGGAGAAGCGCTTTGAGGAGATCACCGGGACTTCGGGCCCGGCAACGGACCCAAAACCGAACCGACAGCCATGAGCCAGGAACCGAATTCGAACGAAGCCGAAGAGGAGGAGGAAGTCACGCTGGGCAGCCGTCTGGGAGCGAGTGGCACGATGCTGGTGCTCTTCTACGACCATTGGTTCGCGATCATCGCGCTCTGCATCCTTCTGTCCGGCGTGTTCCTGTGTCTCTTCATCCCGAGGATCTGGCCCCAAACCCCCGCGGGCATGGTGCCCGTGGTCAAGGTGAGCGGGCTCGACCTGTGGCAGGCGAGCTCGTTGAGGAAGTCGGCGGCCCGCGATCTGGCCGCGGGACATTTCAACGAGGCGATGATCGCCTGGCGCTCGGCGATCGCGAACAACCCCGGTGACGCGGGGACCATCCGGGAAGCGCTGCGGGCGTTGCTGGACCAGCCGCAATCGGAACCGGAACAGCTCGGGTTCGGCGTGAGGAACGCGTTTTGGTTGCTGCACCTCGGGAGGACCAACGCGGCGGATCTGGAGATGACGATCGACGTGTTGCGCAAGTTCGAGCTCGACGACTACGTGATGTCCGTCGCGGGTCCCTACCGGGACGGTTTGTCGCCGGCCGGCAAGATGAAGCTCGAGCGGGCGTATTTCGATCTCGGGAACCTCCGCGAGTTCGACCGTTTCTGGGTGAAGAACGCGGAACTCTTCGGCAAGGACGAGGAGATGATGTTGTACCGGCAGGCGTGGTTGGCGTCGGAGGGCACGGGAGGCAACCCGATCCAGGCCCAGGAGGCGCTGGCCAAGGCCAGGGCGAACCCGAAGCTCCGCGTGCTCGCGAACCGGCTCCAGTTGAGCGTGAGTTACTCGCGGCAGGATCTCGCGGGTTTCGGCGAGGCGCTCAAGGTTTTGGAAGACGAGCACGCGGACCGCATGGGGCACCACGTTTACCAGTGGCTGCTGTTGCATTCGTCGGGCCGTACCGAGGAAGCCCGGGAAATGGCGCGCAACTATACCCGGCCGCCGGGAACGCCCTCGGAGACGTCGCTCGCCGCCTCCGGACTCTACCGGATCGGCCTCGCGGAAAACGCGATCGCCTACCTCGACCAGCACATCCCGCGCTTTCGCTTCGAACCTGAGTTGTGGTTGACCCAGGGACGGATGCTCATCGAGGCGAAGCGATGGGACGACCTGCGGGCACTCGCGCTCGCGATCCGCAACGAATCCTCGTTGCAGTCGAAGATCGATGCCTACTCGTATTTTGCCGAAACCATCGCCGAGTCGCGCCTCGGGCGCCCCGAGGTGGCCGCCGCCGCTTCGGATAAAGTCGCCCGGGCGTCCGTGCCCAGCTCCGTCCTCGCGCGCGAGATGGCGCGCTCGCTGCGGACCGAGGGCTTCTCCAAGACCGCGGTGCAGGTCCTCGCGCCCTGGAAAACGGAGATGAAGGACAATCCGGAATTCTGGTTCGAATACGCCGTCTCGGCCTTCGGGGCGAATGCGGACGACGAGATCCTCGAGGCGTCGAAACGGGCATACGAATTGCGACCCAGCGATACCAGCGCCGCCCACAATCGTGCCGCCGCCCTCATCGCGTTCCGTCGCCAGCCCGAGGAAGCGATCCGGCTCACGCTCCGTGTCGCCGCCGCGCGTCCCGGCGATCCCGATTCCATCCTCAACCATGTGCTCGCGTTGCTCCAGAACGGGCGCGACGCCGATGCCGAGGCGATCGTCCACGGCATGAACACCCTGAATTTCAACCCGTCCCAGTCCACCGTGTATTACCTCGGGTTGTTCGAACTGAACCTGCATCGCAAGGAATGGGCGCTTGCCCGCGCGTCGTACGGCCGGATCGACCCGCACGAATTGCTCGCCGTTCAGGCGCGTTGGCTCGACGAGGCATTCCGCGCTATCCCGACCACGAATTGACAGGCGCGCGGCCCTCGCGGAGACGCGGCTACCAACGACCGTCGCCGCCCGGCGTCGCGCCCGCGCGCGTCGGCCACAACAGGTACACCGTGCGGTGCGAGTGCGACCACGCGCGATCGAACGTCGCCCGGGGAACCACCCGCGACACGCGCTCGCGACGGACCCCCGGATCGTTGATTCGCACGTCGCCCGTTTCGGTGAATCCCCCGACCACGACGAGATGTCCGTCGCCGGGCAAAGGCCATGGACCGCCCTTCAATTGCGCGTACGAGACCGAAGCCGCCACCGGTCGACCCGCCGCGATCCATGCCTCCAAATCCGCGATGCCGGCAAGACGGGCGACGCAGGCGCTGAGGCCCGGTTGTTGTCCGGCGAATGCCGTGTTGAACGGCCAATTACCGGTTCCCGGCCACGCGGGATCGTCGACGCCGCGGGCCGTGTCGCGGACGTCCGCTTCGGCAATCCCGGGCAGACCGTGGGCGCGCCACCATTCGTGCAACATCGTCAGGCTCGTCGGGCTGCACCAACTCTGGACGCCCTCGGGATAGTCCGCCTGCGATCGGACCGGCACCTCCAGTGACTTTCCCCACGCCGCGCGGTTGGCGGGCGGCGGCGCGATGAAATCGGCGGCGGCAAGCAACGAGATCCCGATCCGCACCGTCGTCGCGCCGATCTCGCGAGCATCGATGCTCCGGGCACGGACCCGCACGCGCAGCGCACCCGCGGGCCGCGAGGTCACCAACGTGTCCGTGTCGACCTTTCCCCATCCATCGCGTTGCCCGGCGACGCTGGAGCGCGGGGCCGCGTTTGTGTCGGCGCACCACTTGCCCAGCGTGTACGCGCGCGGCGCGCCGTCCGGCAAGGCCTCGATCACCAACGCCAGGTTTGTCGGCGCGTTCCATGAAAGCACTGCCTCCGACCAACGGAACGGCGGGTCGATCCTCGGGCTCGTGAACACGATGGCCCCGGCCACGGTGTCCTCCGCGCGCGTCCAATCCGCGAGATCGGGAAACCACCACATCCGCGTCGCGGGCACGTTGGCCTCGCCCGCCGCGGGTTGGGCCGCGACGCGCGACAAGGGGAGCAGTCCCGCAAGCAGCATCGTCACGCGACGGAGCCGTGCCGCTGGCCGGTTCCGTGCGGGGGATTGGGGAAGCGGGTTCACGCGGGAGAGGGCGGACGCGGGGAATACTCAGGCTTCCCGGGGGACTTTACGGCGGTAATGCCGGACCTTGAAGGCGGGATCCTCGAGTGCGACGCCGGTCTCCTCGAAATCGGATTCGAACGCCGGAAAATACGCGTCGCCATCGGGGCTTCCCGGAACGCAGGTAAGAAAAAGTTCGGAACAACGGGGCAACAGCAGGCGGTAGATCTCCGCGCCGCCGCAGATCCACACGGGCCGCGTCTCGCAGGCAAGCCGCATCCCGAGCGCATCGGTGCCGGCGACGGTGGAGACGCCGGGAGCGGTCCACGGCCCGCGGGAGAGGACGAGCGTCTCGCGACCGGGCAGGGGACGGCCGATGGATTCATACGTGCGACGTCCCATCACAAGCACGCCGCCGAGGGTGGTGCGCTTGAACCACTGGAAGTCGGCGGGGAGATGCCACGGGATGCGGTTGCCGGCGCCGATCACGCGGTTTTCCGCCATCGCGGCGATCGCTTTCCATTGCTGCATCGCCGCCATCGCGCCCGAACGACAGGAGCGTCGCAATGGAATTGTGCGTCCCAGCCCACGGGCTTGCCGTCGCGCGGCCCGAAATGCCACTTGCGACCGCCCATCCGGATCCAATACTCGCGGCAATCAAGCGGGTTGGTTTTTCATTCGCCGCGTCCGTGCGGCGCGGCCCGCCACGCGCTGGATTCCAAACGCTCTTGTGAACTCCCCGACCCCCGAAACCGTGACGGAGACCGAACCCGGTCTCGCCAAGGCCTTGGCCCAGTTGCGCGCGGTGCTCGTCGATGGCGAGACCCTCGAGGCGTGGGCGGTGCAGCGACGAATCTTCTCCCTCCTCAAACGACGCGTGATCGTGGCAGCGACATCGGGCCGGTTCATCGCGTTGACGCGCGGGTTGATCGGCGGCTTCCGGATGCAGGATTTCCGGTGGCAGGACCTTCGCGACGCCCGCATCACGGTCTGCGTGCTCGGCGCGGAGTTGCGGTTGGTCGCGTCGCCCATGTCCGATCTGGCGGGCGAGACGGGCACACCGCAGACGCTGGTGTTCGACGGCCTCCGGAAGGAGCAGGCGGAGAAGGTTTACCGGTTGTGCCAGGCGCACGACCAAGCGTGGCGGGAGAAACGACGCGTCCGGGAATTGGAGGAACTCCGGGCGAAGTCGGGAGGATTCCAGATCGGCCAGGCTTCGCAGCTCGCGCCGGTGGCAACTCCGGGAGCGACGGCGCCACCGGACGCCGCGGCACGTTTGCAGCAGGCCAAACAGATGCTCGACGCGAAATTGATCTCCGACTCGGAATACGAATCGATCAAGGCGCGGATTATTTCCGGCGTGTGAGCCGGTGGGACGGTCGTCAGATTTCGCGCCGCACGTCCTTGTAGATTCCGGCAGGCACGGTGGCCACCGAAGAGCCTCCGCCCACGAACTCGACTGTCCCCTCGCAAACCACGCCGGCATCGAAACGGACCGGGCCGGTGACTTT
>JANYDN010000394.1 GCA_025363585.1 Verrucomicrobiota bacterium
CTTCGTTTCCTTCTGTAAAACCCTCTTGTCCCCATCCTCCCTTCCCTCCGTTTGCTCCTGTAAAAAAATCCCCACCCTGCACCGCCGGGATCTTCTGTCCTGCGCCCTTTGGAAAAATTCCGCCGTGACAGTCCCGCCCCGGCGTGGCTTGTTCCCCGGCCGTGAAACGCATCCTCATGACGTGCCTCGCCACCCTGTGCCTATTCGGCATGGCCTGGGCCGCGGACGACAAAAAAGACGCCGCCAAACCCGCCGCCGACGAGGTCGCGATCATCAAGTTCAAGGACTACGGCGAACTCGTCGTCGAGTTCTGGCCCGACGTCGCGCCGAAGACCGTCGAGAACTTCAAGAAGCTCGCGAACGACAAGTTCTACGACGGCTCCGCGTCCCACCGACTCATCCCCGGCTTCATGCTGCAGATGGGCGATCCCAACACGAAGGATGCCGCCAAGGAATCCGTCTGGGGACAGGGCGATCCCGGCTACAAGGTCAAGGCCGAGTTCAACGCCAAGAAGCACGTCCGCGGCGTCCTCTCCATGGCCCGCTCGCGCAATCCCGACAGCGCCGGTTCCCAGTTCTTCGTCTGTTTCGCCCCGGCCCCGAGCCTCGACAACCAGTACACCGGGTTCGGCAAGGTCATCAAAGGCGAGGACACGCTCGCGAAACTCGAGAAGGTCGAGGTCACCGCCAACAAATACACCGGCGAGGTCTCCGCGCCCGTGAAACGCCTGGACGTCGAGAGCGTCCGCATCGTCGCCCGCGACTCCATCAAGTAAAGCCCGCCCGCTTTCTTTCCCTTCCATGAGCACCCCCGCCAAGCCCGCCGAAGAGGTCGCCGTCATCACCACCAACCACGGCCCGATGGTCGTGGAGTTCTGGAGCGACGTCGCGCCCAAGACCGTCGAGAACTTCAAGAAGCTCGCCCGCGAGGGCTTCTACGACGGCACCGCCTTCCACCGCGTCATCCGTGGCTTCATGATCCAGGGCGGCGATCCGTTGACCAAGAATCCCCGCGACGAAAGCCGCTGGGGAACCGGCGATCCCGGCTACAAGATCAAGGCCGAGTTCAACGCCAAGAAACACGTGAAGGGCGTCCTCTCGATGGCCCGATCGTCCGCACCCGATTCCGCCGGGTGCCAATTCTTCGTGTGCCACGGCGTGGCCGCGTTCCTCGATGGCCAATACACCGCGTTCGGCGCGCTGCTGAGCGGCGTCGAGACGCTGGACAAGATTGCCAACGTCGCGTGCAAGCCCGACGGCGAGCGTTCCCGGCCGATCGACCGCGTGAGCGTCGAGAGCATCAAGATCGTCAACCGCGCCGAACTGAAAGCGTGAACCCGGGCGAGCCCGACATTGCCTCGGTCGCCGCGGCACTCGTCGCGCTCGGTTGTCCCGCGGAAACGTCGGCGGACATGGCCGCGCAGCTCGACAAGCGCGCGCGCCAACTCTCCGCCGAGCGCGGCCTCGCCCACGAGGCCGCGCTGGCCCACCTCCTCCGCCTCATGGCCGGCGGCTGGGCCGCGCAGGCCCGCGGCATCCAGATGGCCCCTGACCGCGAACCCATGGAAATACGTCCCTGGAAAAAACTCGGTTCCCGTCCGTCGGGCGACTTCCGCATCTTCACGATCCGTTCGGACAACAAGGAAAGCCCGCGGACCGGGAAGCAGCACGACTTCTACGTCATCGACTGCGTCAACTGGGTCAACGCCTGCGCGGTCACGCCGGACAACCATCTCGTGATGATCGAGCAGTACCGGCATGGTTCGGACACGGTGGAGCTGGAGATTCCGGGGGGCATGCTCGACGCGAACGAGACCGATCCGGTCGCGGCGGCGGTCCGCGAGTTGCGCGAGGAAACGGGCTACACGGGAACCGGGCCGCGCGTGATCGGCGAGATGTTTCCCAACGCCGCCATCATGAGCAACCGTTGCCACACGGTCGTCGTCGAGGACGCGCGGCGCACCCACGAGATCGAGCTCGACCACGGCGAGGACATCGCCGTCCGACTGGTCCCGCTGGACGAGGTCCCGCGCCTCGTTGCCTCCGGCCGCATCCGGCACGCCATCGTGCTGGCGGCCCTTCATCACTTCGACCTTTGGCGCCGCGGGATCCGCGCCGCCTGATCGCACTCCCTTTCCAATGCCCGACATCCCCTCGCTCCCGCCCGGCGTCAGCCTTCACCGACTCGACAACGGGCTCGAGGTCATTCTCCGCGAGGATCGTTCCGCGCCCGTGGTGAGCGTGCAGGCGTGGTGCCGCGGCGGAAGCATCGACGAGGGTTCGTGGCTCGGCGCCGGCCTTTCGCACGTGCTCGAGCACATGCTGTTCAAGGGCACGAGCACCCGTGGCGCCGGGCGCATCGACCAGGAAGTGCAGGCCGCCGGCGGCTACATGAACGCCTACACGTCGTTCGATCGCACCGTCTATTACATCAACGTTCCCAACACCGGAGCGACGGTCGCCATCGACATCCTCTGCGACATCCTGCAGCACGCGACGCTGCCCGCCGACGAGCTGACGAAGGAACTCGACGTCATCCGGCGCGAGATGGACATGGGCAACGACGACCCGGGCCGCCGCTCGAGCCGCCGGCTCTTCGAGACCGCGTACACGCGGGCGCCCTACCGGCATCCGATCATCGGCATTCCCGACATTTTCAACCGGCTCACCCGCGACGACATCGCTCGGTACTACGCGGAGAAATACGCGCCGAACAATTGCTTCGTGGTGGTCGTGGGCGACATCGCGCCCGCGGACGCGCTGGAACGCATCCGCGCCGCGTTCGCGGGAACCGCGGGCCGGCCGGTGCCGCCGTCGCTCCATCTCGTCGAGCCGCGCCAGGCCGCGCCGCGCGAGATCGTCGAGGAGGCGCCGGTCGAGTTGGCGCACTTCCATCTCGCGTGGCACGTGCCCGACGTGCGGCATCCGGATTCCGCCGTGCTCGACGTCCTCGCCACGCTGCTCGGCTCCGGGCGCAGCTCGCGGCTTTACCAATCCGTCCGCGAACGCGCCGCGCTGGTCCACTCGGTGAGCGCCTGGACCTACACGCCGGGCCACGTCGGCTTGTTCGGCGCGAGCGGGCTGTGCGACGGCCCCCGCTTCGCCGCCGCGCGCGACGCGATCCTCGCGGAAATCGAGCGCATGAAAACCGATCTCGTGCCGCCCGACGAACTCGCCAAGGCCGTCCGCCAATTCACGGCGGGCACGTTGGCCACGCGCAAGACCATGGAGGGACAGGCGCAGGATCTCGGCGGGAACTGGATGGCCGCGCAGGAACTGAATTTCAGCGAACGCTATCTCGCCAACGTCCGCCGCATCACGCCCGGGGACCTGCGCCGCGTCGCCGCCGAATACCTCAACGAGGACAACCGGACCATCTTCGCCCTCCTTCCCAACGGCACCGCGACGGTGACGACCGCGACCGTCGAGACGGCGTCCGACCATCCGGTGCACCGGTATGAATTCCCCAACGGCCTCCGGCTCCTCGTGAAGGAGGACCACCGTTTGCCATTCGTCGAGTTTCGCGCCGCGTTCAACGGGGGGCTTCTCGTGGAATCGACGGCCAACGGCGGCATCACCGGCATGCTCTCGCGGCTCCTCGTGAAGGGCACGCGCCGGCGCGACGCCCAGCGGATCGCGGTCGAGATCGAGAGCCTCGGCGGCAGCCTCGAGCCGTACGGCGGCAACCATTCCTTTGGCGTCTCGGCCGAGGTTTTGTCCGGCGATTTCGCGGCCGGCCTCGATTTGTTCGCGGACACGATCCTCGAGCCCGCGTGGCCCGAGGAGGCGCTCGAACGCGAGCGCGAGATCCAACTGGCGAGCCTCCGCGGCCAACGCGACCACCTGCT
Organism: Verrucomicrobiota bacterium; assembly: GCA_025363585.1. Lineage (GTDB taxonomy): Bacteria > Verrucomicrobiota > Verrucomicrobiia > Limisphaerales > UBA9464 > UBA6176. Next base: position 3,849 of record JANYDN010000394.1, read on the forward strand.
CCAGTGCGCCTTCAAGGCGATGCGCCGGGGCCTGTTCGGCGATGCCGG
>JANYDN010000007.1 GCA_025363585.1 Verrucomicrobiota bacterium
ATCCGCGCGTCCGGGAAGCGTGCGGCCAACGCGCGCACGGCCTCGATCTCCCGGCTTCCCTCCAGCACGCCGCCCTTCAGCTTGAAATCCCGGAAACCAAACCGCTCGTGGGCCGCTTCCGCCTGGCGCACGATTTGCGCCGTGTCGAGGGCCTCCTCGTTGCGCAGCCGATGCCATGGTTCCGCGGACCTAGATTCGTCGCGGTAAGGCAAAGGGGTCTTCCGCCGGTCTTCTATATAGAAGAGGTAACCCAACATCTCGACCTCCTCGCGTTGTTGTCCGTCGCCGAGCAAGGCCGCCACCGGGAGGTCCATGTGTTGGCCGAGGAGGTCGAGCATCGCGCATTCGATCGCGGTCACGGCGTGGATCGCCACCCTGAGGTCGAAGGTCTGCGGCCCGCGTCCGCCGGCATCGCGATCCGAGAACGCGGCGCTCACCGCGGCGATGACTTCCCCGAAACACTCGATCTCGCGCCCGACCACCAAGGGCACCGCGTCCAGCAGGGTCCGGCGGATCTTCTCGCCGCCCGGGACTTCCCCGACGCCGGTGTTCCCGGCGCTGTCTTCCAACACCACCACGTTGCGCGTGAAATAGGGTCCGTGCGCGCCGCTGAGATTCAGGAGCATGCTGTCCTCGCCGGCGACCGGCACCACGCGCATCGCGACGACGGTGGGAGTCGATTTCATGTGATGGACCGGGGTTTGGCGCGCGCCAGCAAGACAAGTCCCGCGGCGAGGAACGACGTCACGGAAAGGCCATACAAGCCACCCGTAACCGATCCGGTCCGCTTCTCGAGCCATCCAAATACCGTCGGCGCCACGAATCCCCCAAGGTTGCCGATGGAATTGACCAACGCGAGGATGGGCGCGGCGACCCGGGCATCGAGATACGACTGGGGAATCGGCCAGAAGAGGGAGGCGGCCGATTTGAAGCCAAGCGCGGCAAAGCAGATGGCGACGAACGCGAATATAGGTCCCCCGGTCGTCGACAGGAACATCCCGACGCCAGCGACCACCAAGGCCGCCGATACCCAGGCCTGCGGCATCCGATGGCGCGCCGAGGCGATCGCGGCGAGGTACATGCCGAGGATCGCCACCGTCCACGGAATCGAATTCAGGAATCCGACCTGCAAGTCGGAGAGGTCGCCCATGTTCCTTATGATCTTGGGCAGCCAAAACGTCGCGGCATACAAGGTGAGTTGGATGGCGAGGTAGACGCCGCAGAACAGGGCGATCTGCGGGTCACGCAACGAAGCCAGCGCGCCGGATCGGCCGTTTCCCCGCTCGCCGCGCCCGCGTTGTTCCGTGGCGAGGGCCGATTCCAACGCGTCCTTCTCATCCGCGGTCAGCCATCGCGCGTCCCGCGGCAGCGAATCGAGCCAGAACCAAGCGAACACGCCGACGACCACGGAGAAGAGCCCCTCGACCAACAGCATCGTGCGCCAACCGTTGAACCCAAACCCACTGAGTTTGAGCAAGGCGCCGGAGAGCGGTCCCGAGAGCACCGAGGCGATCGCGGAACCCGACAGGAAGATCGCCACGGCCTTGCCCCGTTCCGCGGCGGGCAGCCAGCGGGTGAAACAATAGATGACGCCGGGAAAGAACCCCGCCTCGGCCGCGCCGAGCGCGAATCGAAGCCAATGGAACTGCGCCACCGATCCGACGAACGCCATCGACGACGCCACGATTCCCCACGAGACCGTGATGCGCGCGAGCCAGATCCGCGCGCCGACCTTTTCGAGCAGGATATTGGAAGGCACCTCGAAGACGGCGTATCCCACGAAGAACAGCCCGGCTCCCAAGCCATAGGCCGCCGCGTCCAACCCAAGGTCCGCCTTGAGGTATTTCTCGACGAATCCCACGTTGACCCGGTCGATATAGTTCGCGACGAACATCACGACGAACAACGGAAGGATCCGTGCCCGGGCCTTTGATACGGTCGATTGGAGGGAAGCGTTGGAAATGGGCGGGGGTTATTGCGGACCCATTTTGTCGATCAACGCGGCGAGCCTCGCGGTCTCGTCGGACTTGAGTTCGGTGAGCGGGGCGCGCACCGGACCCGCGTCGCGGCCCACGATCCGCGCGCCCGCCTTGATGATGCTCACGGCATAGCCCGCGCCCTTGTTGCGGATTTCAAGAAACGGGAGGAAGAACGCGTCGAGGAGGCGGTTCACGGTCGCGTGGTCGTCGTTTGCGAGCGCGCGGTAGAATTCCATCGCGGTGCGCGGGATGAAATTGAACACCGCGGACGAGTACACCGGCACGCCCATCGCCTTGTAGGCGGCGGCGTAGACCTCGGCGGTGGGAAGTCCGCCGAGATAGCTAAATCGATCCCCGAGACGGCGCCGGATCGAGACCATGAGCTCGATGTCGCCCAACCCATCCTTGTAGCCGACAAGGTTCGGGTTCTCGGCGGCGAGCTTCTCGAGGTGGCTTGCCTGCAGGCGGCAGACGTTGCGGTTATAGACCACGACGCCGATCGCGACCGACTTGCAGACCTGGTCCACGTGCAACGCGACGCCGTCCTGGCTCGCCTCGGAGAGATAATGCGGGAGCAGCAGGATTCCCTTGGCACCGAGCCGTTCGGCCTCGCGCGCGTATTGGATGGCCACGCGTGTAGGTCCGCCCGCGCCCGCCAGGATCGGCACGAGGCCCTGGCAGGTATCGACGGCGGTCTTGACGATGCGCGTGTATTCGGTGGGTTCCAGCGAGAAGAATTCGCCCGTGCCCCCGGCCGCGAAAAGGGCCGAAGCCCCGTACGGCGCGAGCCACTCGAGGCGCTTTCGATAGGTATCGGCGCGGAAATCGCCGTGCACGTCGAAATCGGTGACGGGAAACGAGAGCAGGCCCGAGGACAGCGTGGATTTGAGTTCGAGGGGGGACATCGTGTCGTGGACTGGAAGGAACGGGGGCGATGGAACGTCGCGGGCAAGAATCAGGGACGCGGCGGATTTGTCGAGGAGGGAGGCGCGACACGGGGCCGCCGGGGCCCATCTTGACACTGCCCCCGAATTCAAAAGCGTGGAAGGAGGCGCCCTTGCGCTGGGCTCTGGGTGAACGGTGGACGCGCCAGTGAATTCGGGGTGTTTCACGCCGGGCTACAAAACCGATTTCGGTTTGTTTGTCGGAGGGACCACCATTTTCGGGGGGGCGCATGATCCTTTCAAAGCATCCCGGGAAACCCATCGGATCTTCTTTCCAAAGCTTTTCGTGTGTTTCGTGTGTTTCGTGTGGTTCGTGGTTCACCCACCCAACTGGATGCAAGCCGAGCAGGCCGTGGCATTTGCATCCACGAACCACACGAACCACACGAAAAGTTGGGGTGCCCGCCGAGGGGTTTCGGAATTGATTGCAACAACGTCAGGGTGTTTCGCCCGGTCCCACTTCGTCGATTTCGGTTGGTCGACGACCAGCCTCAGACTTTTCGGGGGCAGTCTCCGGATGCGCCCGGGCGGCCGCCCTACGCCGGTTCTAACGCGCCAACCTATAGAATCCCGGTGCCTCGCCGGCCGGGATTACGACCTCGAGCCAGTCCCCGCCACGCTCTGGTTCGCCCGCGACCTTATACCACGCGCCGCCCAGGAGGGCCGTGGATCGCTGGAATTCCCAGCCCCGGTTTGCCGCGGGCCATGACGCGATCACCCCGCCGTCGCCCGCCGGGTCCACCCTCAGGTGCAACGCGGGCACCACCAGGGGCCGTGCGAACACCGCCAGGCTGCTCCCGACCGCACGACCCCTCGCGCCGTCGCTCGGCACGTTCGCCATCCGCGGCACGGGATCGGCGATGGACATCGACGTCGACCCATCGCCATCCAGATTCAGCGCCTCGACCACGTGGTAATCGCGGATCAACAAGTCGGCAATTTCCCCCACGGTCATTCCCAGGGTGCCGCCGGATTCGTCGACGGTGAACAACACCAGCGTGGCGTTGTCCGCGGCGAGCCCGATGGCCGTGCGCGCGCGCAGGGCGTTGTACCAGGAATAGCTGTCGGAATAGACGGTGCTGGGCATGAGTCCGTCGGGCGGCCCGGTATAAGTCGGGATGGTCTTTGCGCCGCCCGCCACGATCCGCGCGCTCCCGGAGACCGCGGTCCAAAGCGCGGCCGGCTCCAGGACCCGGCGGTTTTCGGGATCCGCCGGATCGCGGTGGACGATTCGGGCGTGGTTCCCCGGATCGATGTTCAGCGCCGGCGCGAACTGGACGATGGCGAACGATTGGGTCGAGAACTCGTTCGTGATCGGCTGCGGTTCGAACGGCGAGACGACCACTCCCTCGGATACGGCAAACCCCACGAGGTTGGCGTTGGTGTCGGGCGTGGTGAACGGCAGGTAGAAATGGGCGTTGATGGCCAATTGCGCCCGCTCCTGCGTCATGAAATCGATCGTCGTCTGTCGGACGGTGTCCCGCGTGCCGGCGCGCGGGCTGAGTTTGAACCGGATGCCGGGAGCCCGGAGATCCACGAGCGCGACGTGCATGTTCAACGGGCGCGGCACCATTTCGACGCGCGTGATCAGGGTGATTCCCTCGAACGGGTGCGTGGCCACTTCCCCCGAGCAGGAAAGGACGAAACCCAGGATGCCTGCGGCAAACGCCCGCGCGCTCCGGATGGATGTTTCCGAAAAACCGCTCGTCACGATCCGAGGATTGCCGCCCGTTTGCCCGACGGCCAGTCGATTTCTCGGCGGACGGACCCTGGGGGCGCATCTTGACACTGCCCTCGAATTCAAAAGCCTTGGAGAAGGCGCCCTTGCGCTGGGTTCTGGGTGAACGGTGGCCGCGTCGGTGAATTCGGCGTGTTTCGCGCGGTCCTACAAAACCGATTTCGGTTTGTACGTTGGAGCGACCAGAATCTTCGGGGAGCGGTTTGCGAATGAGCCCGCTCGGAAAGTGAGACCCTTTCAAAGCATCCCCGGCAACCCATCGAATCTCCTTTCCGGAGCTTTTCGTGTGTTTCGTGTGTTTCGTGGTTCAACTCCCCAACTTGATCCAAGCCGTGGAAGTCCGTGGAATTTGCATCCACGAAATACACGAACCACACGAAAAGTTGAGGCGCCCGCCGAGGGAGCTTCGGAATTGATTGCAACAACGTCAGGGAGTTTCGCTCGATCCCACTTCGTCGATTTCGGTTGGTCAATGGCAGCCCCGGACTTTTCGGGGACAGTGTCCGGATGCGCCCGGACCCTGGCGCGCGCCGGCCCGCGGCCAGAAGACAATGGCTTATACGCACGGCTTTCCGAGCGGGAGCGCTGCCCCTCACGGGGCAAAAGCATTCCGAATTCCCGGTATCACCGGCTGTGGCGCAGCAACCAGTCGTATAAGTCGGGCTCGTTGTAGGCGTGGGTCCACGAATCATGGCCGTCGTCGGGATACATCGTCAGCTTGATATCGGTGACCTTGGCCTTCTGGAACGACTCGACCATGCGCTCGCTTTCGGACGGCGGCACGACGTCGTCCTTGCCGCCGTGGAATGCCCAGACCGCGAGTGTCTTCAACGCGTCCTTTTGCGCGGGCAGGAGCGCCCGGATGCGATCGCCGCCCCCCGCACACCGGCGCGACGGCCGCGAAATGCTCGGGATGCCGCGACGCGAGCGCCCAGGTCCCGTAGCCGCCCATGCTCAATCCCGTCACGTAGACCCGCTTGGTATCCACGTGCATCTCGGTTTCCAGGCGATGCAGCAGGCCCAACAACGCCTCGTCGTCCCAAACTTTCCCTTCCGGGCATTGGGGCGAGGCGAGGATGAACGGGAACTGCCGCCCCTGCCCCACCAGTTTCGGCGGGCCGTGGACCGCGACCTTCGTAAGGTTCGTGCCGCGCTCGCCCGCGCCATGGAGGAACAACACCAACGGCCATTGTTTCGTCGGGTTGGCGTCATAGTCCTTCGGCACGTAGAGAAGGTATTGGTACGCGTTGGTCTTGGTGACCACCTCGGAAAAGGACTGCGGTGTCTGCGCGCCGGGCCGGGGAACGACGCGATGGACGCTCGAAGTGGACCCGGCGCAACCGGCCAAAAGCGCCAATGCCAATGCCGCGACGACGGGGACCGGGGATTTCATGCACGGAGAATGCGGCGGACGTTCGCCGCGCGCCAAGCATGGATCTGCGCCCGCAACCACGGACCGGAACGAGCGATCCAGGAATTCACGGGAGGTAACGCAGGCCACGGAGATGGGGACTGGAACAGGTGGAGGGATGGGACGCGTTCTGAAACCCAATGCTTTGAGAAGAGCGACACTCGGATGCCGCGATCCAATCGTCCAAACCCCTGTTCGATACATTTTACCACGGAAATCACGGAAATCACTGAATGCAAGCCGCCTTGGTTCCCTGACCGGTGAACCGTTTTACGGTTCCGTGGTTTCCGTGGTTCAATTCCGCCGCCCTCCCATCCCATTCATTCCAGAAACCGGTTTCTATATTCCGGCGCCGGCATAAGACATGAGGTCGACTTGCCGAACCACCGGAAGCGGTTTCGGGCGATCCAATCGTACACCCAATCGCGGATCGGACGCGGGACGACGAGAAAGACCCGGGCCAACGTCCAAATGCCACCGAGACCGGCCGCGACGCGCAGGGCGGCGTCGCTTTTCATATAAGCCTTACCTCCTTCCATGAGCACCACGCTTTCCAGCCGTGCGGCATCAATCCCGAAGGGTGCCAGAAGGCGTCCGGCCGCCGCGGACTGGAGCGGGGCATACCGGAAGCGTCCCTTGCGGTCGCGCGGCAGCACGAACCGCACGGCACGATCACAGAGATGGCAGACGCCATCGAATACCAACACGGGACCCTCGTTCATGCGGGCAATTCCAATTCCAGCGCCGGCCGGCCTATAGCCCGACGTGCGCCATGATCCGGCCCGTGGCCGTCCCGACGTCCACGTACCGGGTGTCGATCGTTAGTTCCGGACCGTGCGGCGTCTCATAGGGATCGTCGAGTCCGCTCACGTTGCGGATTTGTCCGCGGCGCGCGCGGGCGTAGAGGCCCTTGGGATCCCGCCTTTCGCATTCCTCGAGCGGCGTGCTGACGTGTACCTCCACGAAACGCGCGCAGAGTTGCCGGGCGAATCCGCGCGAGGCCCGGTAGGGGGAAATCAACGAAACCACCACCCAGACGCCGTGCTTCGCGAGCAACGAGGCGACGAAGCCCACGCGCCGGACGTGCCCGTCGCGGTCGGCCGCGGAGAAGCCGGTGCCGGGAAGCAGATCGCGGATGCGGTCGCCGTCGAGTTCCTCGACCGGCAGGCCAAGCGCGCGGAGCCGCGCCGCAACCGCGGCGGCAAGCGTGCTTTTGCCCGCACCGGAAAGGCCGGTGAACCACACGACGGGCGCGGTGCGCGGTGCCGGGGAGATTGGGACCGGGTCGATGGGCGCGGGATCGGGCATGGCTATATAAGTCGGACCGGTGCAAATATTTTACAGGAGGAAACGGAGAAAACAGAGACGAGGCAATTGCATGGATCCGGATATGAACCGCGTGGCGCATCGTGTTCGCCCGGAAAGTGCCGGGCAAGTAGCAACCTTGCATCCCTGCCATCGTCTCCCTACGGGCCCGCCCGAGGGCTTGCTCCCGGCCCGTTGCCCATCGACAACCGCCCGATTGCACGGCTCCATCCGGGACGCACGCCCATCGATGAATCGCCCACCCTCCAATCCTCGACATCCGGCCGTGGGACCCGGCGTCGCGAAGAAGGTACTCTCCGCGTTGATCGGGGATCCGCACCGCTTCCCGCTCGAGCATCGGCTCTTCAACAGTGTCGGGTTGCTCAACGCCGTCACCAACATCGGCGGCGTCGCCACGCTGTTCCTCATCCGGGACTCGGCGGTCTTGGTGGCGTTGAACCTCGGGATCGGCTTGGTATTCCTCGGCTTCTATTTGCTCTCGCGATTCGGGGGACGTTACCGGCCGTTGTATTGGCCGTTCGTGGTCACGATCGCGGTCTTCCTGTTCGCCAATATCCTGTTCAACGCCGGATCCAACGGCGGCGCCGTTTGGTATCTGGTGCCCGGATTGGTGATCGCCGTCGCCCTGTCGGCGCGCACCCGCGACGCGGTGATCTCCGGCATGTTGTTCGGCGGGACGGCGCTCGGCGTGCTCGCCGTCGAAATGCTGCGGCCCGGCTGGATCCATGCGTACGCGACGTCCGGCGACCGACTCACCGACGTCGCGGCGAACATGCTGTTCGCCCAACTCTTCACCGGCGGGCTTGTGTTGCTCTACGCGAAATCGCTCAACGCCGAACGGCATCGTTCCGATGTCCTCCTTCTCAATGTCCTTCCGCGGCCAATCGCCGACGAACTGAAGCGGACCTCGCGGGTGGTTCCCGTCCACTACGACGCCGCCACCGTGCTCTTCTCGGATTTCGTCGGCTTCACCGGCATCGCGGAAAACCTGACGCCGACGGACCTCATCGCGCGCCTCGACCGTTCGTTCCAGGAATTCGACGCGTTGGTGCAGGCGGACGGGCTCGAGAAGATCAAGACGATCGGGGACGCCTACCTGGCCGTCGGCGGAATTCCCGTCGCCAACCGGACGCATCCGGTCGACTGCGTGCTGGCGGCCCTGGCGATGGTCCGCGCCACCGATCGACTCCGTGTGGAACACGAGGCGCGCGGCGAGCCGGCGTGGGGAATCCGCATCGGCATCCATACCGGCCCGCTCGTGGCCGGGGTGATCGGGACCGAGAAATTCGCGTATGACGTCTGGGGGGACACCGTGAACACGGCAAGCCGGCTGGAATCGTCGGGCGTGCCCGGACGTGTCAACCTGTCGGAATCAACCTACCAACGGGTCCGCGACTTCTTCGAATGCGAACACCGCGGACAGGTGGCGGCGAAAGGCAAGGGTGAGATCGGCATGTTCCTCGTCGTCGGACTCCGCCCCGAATTCACCGACGACGGCATCGAACCCAATGCAAGATTCAAGGCACGCCTTGCAGCAGGCTGATCTCTTTCCCGCCCAACCCAGCCGTGCACGGACTTGGATTCGGAAAATGAAAGCAGCGAGGCGACGCCGCTCTTGCGGCCTGTTGAGTTAACGGGAACCCCGATTCAACCGGACGGGCAAACTACTCGGCCCCTCGCACGTCCTCGAACGAACTCAACTCGATCCCCCCGGCGACGATCGCATCGCGCACGCGAGGATCGCAGAGCGTCGTGACCTCGATCGATCGCTCGGACTTATACACGGATTCCACGTCGTCGCCCTCGCCCGGATGGCAGCCCATCTCGGTGATGCCGGTACCGAGCGACGCGATCGTGCGCACGAGCGATTCCACCGAGAGCTGTTCGTGGCAGGGTTCACCGCGGTTGGATTGCCCGTAGAAGTCGCCGCGGTAACGCACCCGCGCGTCGTCGTCGCGCAGCACGATGCCCATCGCGCGCGCCGCGGCCCGCGCGAGCGAGAGCACGGGTTCGTGGCGGTGGACGTGTTGGTGCGAGTCGAGATGCGTTGGATCGCGGCCCACGAACCCACGGAACAACGCCAGTTGCCGTTCCACTTCGCGGGCCACCGCCACGGCGTCGGCGGTGTCCACCACGCTATATAAGATCCGCCATTCGCCGTCGCGGTATTCCCATTCGCATAGGTCCAGATGCAGCCCGATGGAAAGCGCCGGACAGGACTTTGCCGCCTCGACGGCCTCGCGAGCGGCTGGCCCGCGCACCATCAGGCTCGTGCTGGTCACGATCCCATCCGCGTGCGCCCGAAGAATACCTCGGTTGATACCGGGCGTGAGCCCGAAGTCGTCGGCATTCACAATCAAGCGACGCGGATCGATCATATGATTCCCAGTCGTTTGCCGAGCCGCAATGCCTCGCGAAGCCAATCCTTGGCGTGCTCGCTCGGCGGTTCCCAGTCTTCCGCCCACCCGAGCCATTGCATCGCCAGGTGCAGTTGGCAGCACTCGATCGCGCGCGCCATCGTGTCGATCGATCCCGCCGCGACCCCGCCTTCCGCGAGCGCCGCGCGGTACGCGCCCACCATCCGCGCGCGCTCGGACTCGCTCCATTCGCCCGACACCAAGGCCGCGACATCCAGCAGCCCGGGACCGATCGACGCCAGTTCCCAATCCACCGGGCAAATGCTCCCGTCGGTGCGACGGATCACGTTGGACGGATAGAATTCGCCGTGCACCAACGTCGCCGGCAGCCGCGCGAGGCGACGGACGACCGCGGGATAATTCGCGACGATCCGTCCGAACCGGCGCCACGCGTCGGACGAGGACTTGCCGAAGCGCCGGCGGACGAAGTTGTCGGCGCGGGCGACCCAGGTATCGAAATGCGCCGCGTTCATCCGCGGCAGATGCGCCATGCCGCCGGTTGCCTGGAATCCCCGGCCGATGCCGATCGTCGCGTGAAGCCGGCCGATCCAACGCGCCGCGGCGTCCCAGGACTCCATCGCGCCGACCTGCCAGAGTGGGACGCCCTCGATGCGCTCGAGGAAAAGCCAGTACCGACCGGATTCCGCCGACTCGATCGCGCCATAATATCGCGGCGTGCCCCACCCGCGGCCGTCGAGCACCGCGGTATAAGTCCGGATCTCGCGCCGCGGGTCATAGAGGAAGCCCGGCCGCACGCGCCGCGCCGCGGGCAACAGCGAGCCCGGGCTCAGGTCCTTCACGACCAGGCGACGGCGCGAGCCATCGGAGAGCCGGACGTCGAGGTTGTCGATCTGGTGCGAGGTGGAATACGCGGATTGACGGCGGCGCACGCCGGCGAACCGTGGCGAATCGCCCGGGCCCGTCGCGAAACAACCGGCCAGCGCGGTCCTTAGTTCCCCGATGGGTATCCGATGGTTTGGCGACGGTGACATCAGTGCGCGACCCCCACCTTGTTCAACAGCCGGCGAAGCACCTTGTCAGAATCCAGATATTCCTCCGCGACCGCGCGGGCCGCGCGCGCGTGCGACTTATAGTCCGCGCGCACGGAGTCGATCGCGGCCAACGCGCCGTCCTCGTCGTCGAACGCAATCAGGCCGCGCCCCGACGGGAGCCGGTTCGAGAAGCCCGTTTCCTGGGCGACCACCGGCCGGCCCGACGCGAGGTAACACGCGCTGCGATCACTGAACCACCCGCATCTCGACGCGACGTAGCCGCTCTTGGCGATCCCGATTTCCCCGCGCGACCCGGACACGAACCCAGCGTAATCCCACGGCGTGCCCGCCTCCGCCACCGGGTCGGCCAGTTCCCATCCGTTCCCGCGCAACGCCGCGAGATCCGACGTCTCGTCGGGATGGATCGAGAGCGCGACGCGGAACCGCTCCCTTGCGCGGCTCGGCAATCCCATGAAACGCCGGAACGAATGCGCCTTCTGGCCGAAGTGCACGCCCTCATGATGGACCGAGCCGTAGCCGCGCCAATTGGCGACGGTGGTCCAGGCATCGCCCGGGTTCGCGTCCGACACGGGCCAATGATCGAGAACGACCGGCGGCAATGTCGGGATCCACTCGATGCCGCAAACCGGGATCGCGCAGCCCGCGCGGCCGAGCTCGCCGCCGACACTCGCGTGGTGCGTATGGCCGGAAAAGCGGCGGTCGATTCCCTCGACGGCGTGCCACAGTTGGTTGAACGCGGGATCGAGATCGAGATAGACGCGGACCGGGATCGCGCCGGTGAGTTCCGGGTCGTCGAGGAGTCCGGATATATTAACCAACGCGACGGCATCCGCGCAGGCCCGGCGCAAGGCGTCGCGCGTCATCCCGAACGTCTCGCGGGTGTCGGCGAGCACGAGCGCCGCGCGGGACGAGAACCCGTGCCGTTCGGCGACCTCGCGGAAATAGGACGCATTGACGGAATCGGCCAACGGCGCGCCGGACGGACGAACCGAAGCGCCCGCGATGGGTTCGACGAAGACGACGTCGTGGCCGAGGCGTTCGAGCCCCAGGATATATTGGAGGATGGCCCACGCCGCTCCGCCCTGGAAGGGATCGGCGGCGATCATCCCGGCGACCACGATGGTGGGACGATGGTTCAAGAAAGCGATTGCCCGGCGACGGAGCCGATGCACCGGACGATGCGCAGGGTCGCTTCCCCGACGCCGACCGACCGGGTGTCGATCGCGATCTCCGGCGCGAGCGGCACTTCGTAGGGATCGTCGATGCCCGTGAAATTGCGGATCTGCCCGCTGCGGGCGCGCGCGTAGAGTCCCTTGGGGTCGCGGCGTTCGCATTCCTCCAGCGGCGTGCTGACATGGACCTCTACGAAGCGGGGGCAAAGTCCGCGCACAAAACCGCGGGAAGCGCGGTACGGTGATATTAGGGAGACGACGACCCACACGCCGTGTTTGGCGAGCAGCGACGCCAGGAACCCGACGCGACGGATGTGCGCATCGCGGTCCATGGGGGTATAACCGGTGCCGGGAAGCAGCTCCCGGATGCGGTCGCCATCGAGTTCCTCTACCCGGAGCCCAAGGTCGCGGAGGCGCGCGGCGACCGAGGAGGCGAGCGTGCTTTTGCCGGCGCCGGAAAGACCGGTGAACCAGACGACGGGCGCGGGGCCGGAAGACCCGGGACGAGCGTCCCGCGCAATGGATTCGGTATCGGACATGATGTCGGCGGACCGCGGGCCGCATCGTGTTCGCGGCACCGGGCACCGGCAAGACCCGAAAGCATTCCGGAGCCCGGTGGGGCGCATCTTGACACTGTCCCCGAAAAGTCCGAACCCGCCATCGACAATCTGAAATCGACGAAGTGGGACCGAGCGAAAGACCCTGGCCGAAAGCACCTCGGCGAGCGCCCCAACTTTTCGTGTGGTTCGTGTATTTCGTGGACGCCAATTCCACGGACCTGCACGGCTTGGATCAAGCTGGGCAGGTGAACCACGAACTACACGAAACACACGAAAAGCTCGGGAAAAGAGATTCGATGAGTTGTCTGCGATGCTTTGAAAGGATCTCGCGTTCCCGAGCGGGCGCATCCGGAAACCGCTCCCCAGGAATTCTGGTCCCTCCAACGAGCCAACTGAAATCGGTTTTGTAGGACCGCGCGAAACGGCCTGAATTCACTGTCGCGGCCGCCGTTCACCCAGAACCCAGCGCAAGGGCGCCTTCTTCAAGGCTCTTGAGTTCGGGGCAGTGTCAAGATGCGCCCAGCCCGGAGCCACGGCGAGCCCACGCGGGGCCGGCGTGCGTCGGATCTTGAAACTTGAAACTTCAATCTTCCCCCTTCTCCCCCGCCTTTCCCCTTGCCCCACCGCCATCGCGGCGCTTACCTCATTCCAGCGCGATTGCCGGACCTCTTCCGGTATAAGTCCGCGCCAATCCCCACCCCATCCCGGGTCCACGTGACACTCCACCGCATCGACAACCTCCCGGAATTCGAACGCCATTGGCTGCGGACCCGCGAACTCCGCGCCGCGCGGGATGCCGAAGCGGAGGCCATTTGCGCGCCCCATCGCGCGGCCCGCGCCGCCTTCACGCTGCCGGCTCTTAGTTATACCGCGGCCCAGGCGGCGGAACTCCGCGTCGACTGGCCCGCGTCGGGCGCCGACCAACCTCACTGGCGCGAGTCCCTGACATGCCCGGCAACCGGGCTCAACTCGCGGCTGCGCGCCAGCATGCAGGTGCTCGATGCGCGGGCCGGCCTGCATGCCGATTCCGACGTCTATATCACGGAGCAAGTGACGCCCCTTTTCGCCCATTTGCGCGGTAGATTCGCCCGCCTCACCGGCAGCGAGTATCTCGGCCCCGGGCACGCGGGCGGCGCCGCCAACGAGGCCGGCACACGGCACGAGGATCTTACCCGACTGAGCATGGCGGACGCTTCGTTCGACGCCGTGCTGTCTTTCGAATGCCTCGAGCATATTCCCGACTTCCGCTCGGCGATCGCTCAAATCCGCCGCGTGCTGCGTCCCGGGGGACGGTTCTTTTTCTCGGTTCCGTTCTGCGCGGGATTGCAACCGAACACGATCCGGGCGCGCGTGTCGCCCGACGGCACGGTCGAGCACCTGTTGCCGCCCGAATACCACGGCGACCCGGTGTCGTCGGGCGGTTGTTTGTGCTTCACGCATTTCGGATGGCAATTGATGGAGGACCTGCGGGGCGCGGGTTTCGTGGACGCCCACGGACTGGCGGCGTGGTCGCGGACCTTTGGCTATATCGGCGAGGAACTCCTGTTCTTCATGGCGACGCGGCCGGCGTGAACCCGAACCGCAGCAGGCGGAACGACAATGCCCTGCGGTCGCCGGAACCGGACTCGACCTCGTGCGGACAAAAGGTCGGCGAGGCACTTAGTTCGATCTCGACGGCCTCGTGTCGCGCCAATCGAACGGGGATTTCCCACTCGAACAGTTGCGCGGCGGGGAACGACGCGCGGAATTCGCGCCGGCCCACGCGCATTGCCAACTGCGTCGGCACGGTGTTGCCCACGGGTGTCCCGCCTTCGATGCGGATACCCGCGAGCGGCTCCGTGCAGCGGACCGGGAACGCGAGCACGCCCCCGACCCAGGTATCCGACCAATATCCCGGCGCCAATCCCAGGCGTTCCACGGGACCTTCCGGCGCGAACGCGTCCGAGAACCGGCGCCCCGGCGCGGCGAACGCGAACACCTCGGGATCCAGTCTTTTGTAATACCCGCGATCGAACAGCCATCGATAGCGTCCGTGCACCGCTTCCTCGGCGCCCCGGGTATAATATCGTTGCCAATCCCCGTGACCGGTCGCGTTCAGGCGCCCGAGCGCGGGACACGACGCGATCCCGGCGCCGGCAAGCGCGGCGCGCAGTTCAGCCTCGAGGTTCTCCTGCCGCAGCACGCGCAGCGCGACGGGAATATGGCCGTCGATCTCGAAGTAGTCCTCGATCCGGGCCCTGCCCCCGCCATGGGATTGGCTCTCCCGGGCGAAGGCTTCGAAATCGCCCTCCATCGCCAGCTCCTGGTTCGCGCCGTTGTCCCAGGCATTGCCGTTTTGCATATAGGCATACCGCGACACCTCGGTTTCATAGGGATCGCGCGCGACCGCGATGATTAGTTTCAGCGCGTCGAAATCATGCCCGTGCCGGGCCATCGTCTCGCGGCACATCGCGGCGGTCTCGTGGCGCCTGCCGGGGATTTGCACGACGCCCCGTGCGGCCAGATCCGGGTCGTGCGCGTGGGGGTGCGAGTAGAAGACGGGCTTGGGCAGCGCTTCCAGCAGGCACTCGGTAACCGCCATTCCGCCCGTCTTCGGGACGTGTATGAACAGGACGTCGCGGTTGAAGATCATGCCGTCACCGTCGCTTCCCGCGGTGCCACCGCGGGTCGGATCACCCGCCGGGGCTCGTGCAAGCCGAGCTCGCGCAGCAAGCTCCCGAGAACGCGGTCGGTGTCAAAGAATTCCACCGCGATCGCGCGCGCCGCGGCGGCGTGGGCCGCGTAATCCGACGCGATCCGGCGCGCGCCCTCGACCGCCTCGTCCACGCTGCGGAATGCCAGCAGGCCGAGACCGGTCGGGAGCGTCCGTCCAAACCCGGTGTCCTGAACCAGCGCGGGCCGGCCCGAAGCCAAATAGCGCGCCGTCCGATCACTGAACCAGCCGGCCTGCGTGTCCACATAGATTCCCTGCGCGACGGAAAATTCGGCGCCCGAATCCCGGATATAGGTCCGGTAAGCGTCCGGGGTTCCCGCGTGGCGGTCGGGTTCCGCGAGGTCCCATCCACTGGTTTGCAACCGCTCGCGGTCCGCCGAGTCGCCGTCGTCGATCCGCAAGGCGATCTCGAACCGTCGGTCCACGCGCGACGGAAGGTCCGCGAAACGACGGAACTCATGCGCCTTTTGCCCGAAGACCCGGCCCGCGTGCGTGACGGTGCCATAGGCCCCGCGCCAACTCGCGACCGTGGTGAACCGGTCGAACGCCGCCTTCGGCACGGCCGGCCACTCGGGAAGGTACACGGGCGGAAGCAACGGCCGCCAAACGATCCCGTCCGACGGAACGATGCAACCCGGCGAGCCGATGTTGCCGCCCACCGTATAATACAAGTCATGCCCCCCGCACCGAGCCGCGCCGTTGCCCGAGGCGTGCCAAAACTGCGTGTGGCCCGGGTCGTCGTCGTAGTAGAGCCGGACGCGCGGCCCGGAGAACAACGCCTCGTGCCCAAGATGGCCACTGATATTGACGAGCAATTCCGCCCGTCCCGCGATGGCGGCCAACTCGCGGAGGCCGGTGCCGACCGATTCCCCGGTCTCGTGACACAGCAATGCCGAGCGATCGCCCAACCCGAAGCGAGCCATGACCGACCGGAAATAATCCGAGTTGGCCGACGCGGCGAACGGCGCCGGCGCGCCGCATGCATCGGTGCAGTCGCGGGCGGAGATCTGCTCCACGAACCAAGCGTCGAATCCCAGCCGCCGGAGCCCCAGCACCCAACAAAGACGCGTCCAGGCGTTGCCGCCGTTGGATGGCTTGTTGGCAAGGGCGCCGGCGACGAGGACGACGGGCTTCATCGTGGATCGGTCTTGCCCATCGCGACCTTCACCGACCCGAGAAGCCGCGCGCGGCCGGGGGCGGCATAGAGCCGGAACTCATACCGGCTGCCGGGTTGGATCCAGTCGGCGGTGACGGCGCCGTCGGGTTGGTCGGCGACCAATTTCTCCTCGCCCCCGTCCACGGCGACATAGACCTCGCCCCCGGTGCCGTTGCCGGTGTCCCAATGGATCGTGGTCGTGCCGGCACCGTCGCCGGGCGGGACCGGGTTCGGCTTGGCGGAGATGGACGGCTGTCCGTCGGGGGACGCGTTTGACGGCCGGCAACCGGTCGCGGCCGAGCCCGCGGCGAGACCCAAGAGCCATGCCACCAACTGGCGTGCGACCGATCGTTTTCCACGCCATTGCGGCGCGACGGATTCACCGGGATTGGATTCCATCATATTATATAAGTCAGTGGACGGTCACCCTCACGGTTCCAAGGGTGTTCGCGGAAGTCAGCGGGAGCCCGTTCGAGACATCCTGCAAATAGAACGTCTTGCCATCGCTCACCCATTTCCCGGTGGTGGCCGTCCATCCTCCCGATGTGGTGCGCGCGAACAACGAGCCGGTGGGCGAACCCACGCGGACCTCGACGGTCGTGGTGCCGGCGCTGTTCCAGGCGAGCGTGGTCACTCCCAGGCCCGTGCCGTCCGTCACCGTGATCGGGTTGGGGGACGCCGAGATGGATCCGGAACGCGCCGCAACGTGGACCAGAACCGTGGCGAGGGTATTGGCGGAAGTGAGCGGGAGGCCGCCGGAAACGTCCTGGAGGTAGAATGTCATCCCGTCGTTGACCCATTTGCCGGTCGTCGCCGTCCAACCGCCCGGGGCCGAGCGCGAGAAGAGCGGACCGCCCGGGGAACCGACGTGGACCTCGACGGAACTGGTACCCGCGCTGTTCCAGGTGAGCGACGTCGCGCCGAGGCCGGTGCCGTCGGAAACAAGGATCGGGTTGGGATTGGCCGCGATCGATCCCGAGCGCGTCGCCACGCCCACCTGCACGGTGGCGAGGGTGTTGGCGGCGACCAACGGCATTCCGTTGGAGACGTCCTGAAGGTAGAACGTCATCCCGTTGCTCACCCACTTGCCCGTCGTCGCCGTCCACGCACCCGCGGTCGAGTGCGAGAACAACGGCCCGTTCGGGGAACCGATGTGGACCTCGACGCCCGTGGTGCCGGTCGAGTTCCAGGTCAACGCGGTGACGCCGAGGCCACTCCCATCGGTGACGCCGATCGGGTTCGGGTACGCGGAGATCGAGCCGCCGCGGAGATTCACCTGCGCGGTGGCGAGCGTGTTCGCGGCGACGAGCGGCAGCCCGCCCGAAACATTCTGGAGATAGAACTTGGTGCCGTTGCCGACCCACTTGCCCGTGGTCGCGGTCCACGCGCCGCTTGCCGATTGCGAGAACAACGACCCGTTCGGCGAGTTCACGCGGATTTCCACCGCGCTGGTGCCGGTCGAATTCCACGTCAGCGTCGTCGCACCGAGCCCGGTGCCGTCGTTGACCGTGATGGGATTCGGATTCGCCGCGAGCGTGCCCGCCACGCGCAGGCTATAAGTCGCGGTATAGACCGTCGGAACCGGCGGCGTGGCCACGACGTGCTGCGCGGCGCCCCCGTCCGACCAACCGACGAAATCATAGATCTGGTTGCCCACGGTCTGCGGCGTCGGCGCGCCGAGGATCCGCTGCATGTTGATGACGCTCGAGACCGAGGCGGGGGTCGCGACCGGCGCGCCGTCCAGCGCCAGCCCCAACCCGGACGGACTCGTCGCGAGGCTGAACTGCGACAACCGCGGGTGGATGTCCACGGACGTGCTGCCGGCCAGGCCCTGCGCGTCCGTCGCGGTGAGAGTCACGTGGTAATAGACCGAGGTGGAGATCTCGCCGGTGTCGGGTATCACGAACGTCCCGCCGCCGATTCCGGATACCGGGTCCATGAAGGGGTGCGTGTGGTTGTCGTGATGGAACACGACCTGCCATGTGAGCGCCGACGCCGGAAGGGATCCGTCCTCGGTATCGGTCGCGCCCCCCGAAAACTGGATCGTGTCCAACGCCGAGTACAACGCGCCCGGCTGCGGCAGGGTGATCGACGGGACCGGCGGGTGGTCCGTGGTCACCACCAGCAACGCGGCCGCGCTGGTGGCGGTGCCGTTGGGGTTCGTGACCACGCAGCGGAACGACGTGCCGTTGTCCGCGAGCGCGACCGGAGGCGTGGTATAGGAAGGCGACGTGGCGCCCGGGATATCCGCGCCACCGGACTGCCATTGGTAGGACAACGGCGCGTTGCCATAGGCAGTGACCACGAAGGTGGCCGTGCTGGCGACCGTCGCGGTGGTGCCGAGCGGTTGGGTGCCGATCTGCGGCGCCAGGCTGCCGGTATAGGTGATCTTGTAAACCGCGCCGACGCCGACCCCCTCCGCGACCGTCAGGTGGTACATCGAGCCATCGGGAGAGACCGAGACCTGCACCGTGTTGGGAATTCCCGACGCCGTCGCGAACCCCGCCACCGAGCCGTCCGCGGGATCCAGCGCGCTGATCCATCCGTTGCAGTAATCGATGAAGAAATACTTCCCGATATAAGACGCCGGAAACTGCGGATTGGTCGGGTTATAGAACGCCCCGCCCGTGATCGCGCAACCCAGCGTGTCGCCGGAACCATGCCCATACGCGTACAACGGCGCCTCGAACCGCGGGTCGGCCGTCGGGCCCTCGGTCTCGGGCCAGCCATAATTCGCGCCGGCCAACCCCTCGTTGATTTCCTCCCAGTGGGTGTCGCCCACGTCGTTGATGAAGATCCGGCCCGTGCCCGGCTGGACGTCGAAGGTATAGGGATTGCGCAGGCCCAGGGCCCAGATCGCCCGGTTGTTGCCGGTGGTCGCCTGGTAGAACGGGTTGTCGGAGGGGATCGTCCCGTCCGGACGGATGCGCAGGATCTTGCCCTTCACCGTCTGGAGGCTCTGCGCGTTGGGACTGAAATAATTGTCGCCGCAGGCGATGTAGAGCATGCCGTCGGCGCCGAACCGCATCGTGCCCGCGTTGTGCTGGTCCGCGACAAGGTCGTCGAGATCCATCAGCACCAACTCGCTTCCCGGCACCGCCACGTCGCCGTTCGCGGTGAACCGGCTCACCCGGTTGTGGAGCGTCGGCGTGGTCGCCGTATAATACACATAGACATAGGAATTCGACGCGAAGCCTGGGTCGAGAACGACGCCGACGAGGCCGCGCTCGCCCGCGGTGTCGACCGTGAGCGTGACGAACGGCGCGGGCAGCAACTGGTCGTTCTTGAAGACCCGCAGGCGTCCCACGCGCTCACCGACGAAGACGCGCCCGTCCGGCGCGACCGTCATCGTGGCGGGGAACTGGAGGTCGAAGGGAAGCCGCGCCTCGACGAAGCCGGAGGGCAACGTGGTGGCGCGCAGGACCAGCGCGAAGACGAGGGTCGCGGCGGAAAACAGGACCCGCGCGAGGCGGGCCACCGGGGGTATCGTTGGGTTCATTTGCGGATGTGTATTGATACCGGCTCTTCCGAAAGAGGATCAGTTGAGCCGGTAGATGACCGCGTCGTCGCCGCCGGCGATGCGGTGGTAGGTTTGGTCGAGGTGGCGTTGGAAATCGCCGTAGAACGTCCGCCACCAATAGGACGTACCCGGGAGCACGAAATAATTCCCGCCGCGCGCGCGCAATTGCTCGAGGTGCGCGATGGCGGCCGCGCTGTCCGCCGGATGATACCCGGCGTAGACCCCGGCCTCGTCCTGCGGGAAGTGCCAGCCGCGCCGGCCGTGGACCTGGAGGAACGCGGGATCGCCGCGGCTGGCGACCAGCACCGTCGAACCCTCGGGGACGTGGGTGCAGATGACCTCGCGGACGCGCTGGGCCATGCGTTGGTAATGCAGGCTGATTCGGTAATCGCTGTCCTTGTCGGGATTCGCCAACTCCGCCTTCTTGGGATCGCGCGCCAGCACCGACTCGATCGCCTCGAGGAAACGCTCGCGCGCGGCCTCGCGCCCGTGCACCGGCATCACGTGGCCGCGGCCGTTCGCTGCAAGCTTCTCCCAGAGAGCCGTGTCCTTGCACAACGAGCCGACGTGGCGCGCGAATTCCGCGGGATCGTCCGCCACCAGGCTGTGCTTCCGGTGCCTCAACCCCAGTCCCTCGATGCCGACGGTGGTCGAGACGGTGGGCGTCCCGATCATCAGGGACTGGACGAGTTTTCGTTTCGTGCCGGCACCGTATAGGAGCGGCACCACCATGACGCGGGCCCGTTCTATATAAGGCACGACGGACGGGACCCAGCCGATCGGCCGCGCGTTGGGAACGCTCCGGGCGATCGAGCGGATTGTGTCGTCCATGCCGGTGCCGACGATCTGGAGCGGGTCGTTCTCGAGCACCGCGGGATCCATCAACGGGGCGACGCGCCGGCAGAAGAAGTCGATGGCGTCGATGTTGGGCGTGTGGCGGAAGCTGCCGAGGAAGAGGATTCCCTTTCGGCGTTCGAAGGGCACGGGCGACACGGCGAGTTCCTCGCAATCCGGGACGCACCGCGCCGCGGTGGGATCGCCGAGGAGATCGTTGATCATGCCGGCCTCCTTTTCGGAGACGGCGAGGACGGCATCGGAAGCCGCGTAGATATTGAGTTCGCGGACCATCTCGGCGCCGTAGGCATTGTCGAGAAGGCCGCCGCGGGCGCCGGGCGTCGCGGGCAGGAAAACGCGGCGCGCGTGACGGACGAAGTGGAGGTCGATGCTGTCCACGACCACGCGGGTACGGGGCGAGGCGCGGCGGATGAACGCGAGGTGTTGCTCCGCGATGTTCCAGAACTCGAAGAGCACGACGTCATAGTGCTCGCCGCTCATGATGTGGTCGGTGAGTTCGTCGAAGCCGACGAAGACGGCGATGCCGGCCTGTTGGAGGAGTCGACGGTAGCGCTCGCCGTCGGGCGCGCGCTGGGCCACGAACGTCACGGCCCACCCGGCTTCCCGCAGGAACATGAGGAGATCGTGGATGCGGCGGGACCCGCTCTCGCGGTCGAATTCCGGCATGACGGGTGCCATCACCAGGGCGCGTCGCTCCTTCATGCGACCTCCGTTCCGATGAGGTTGCCGCCGATGGAAAGTCCGTGCATGACACCGAAATCCCATCGATTGGGCGCGGTCGGCTGCCGGCTCAACGCGGCCTGCCAGCGCTGCGTGAAACGCCCGCGGTTGACGACTTGGCAGGCCTTCACGCCGCTCCCGAGATCGGTCCCGGAGGTCGCGCCCTCGAGGTGCACGATCTGGCTCTCGGGTTGGTAATAGACCCGCAGCCCGCGGTTGCGGACCCGGAAACAATAATCCGTGTCCTCGTAATAGGCCGGCGAGTAATAGACATCGAACCCGCCGAGTTCCTCGAACAACGCGCGCCGGGTCGCCAGCAGCGCCCCAGAGCAATAATCCACGGGACGGACGAAGTTATAGAGCGGCGCGTCCGGCCGCGTGTCGTTGCGACCGAAGTTCGCGCCCGAAGCGTCGGAGAATATAATGCCGCCCGCTTCCTGCAGCCGGCCGTCGGGATAGATGAGTTTGCCGCCGACGGCGCCGGCGTCGGGCAGGTCGCGCATTCCGCGAAGGAGTGGCTCGAGCCAATTCGGCAACGGCAGGGTGTCGTTGTTCAGGAAGACCAGCACCTCGCCCGTCGCCGACTTCGCGCCGCGGTTGCATGCCGCGATGAACCCGCCGTTGCGCGGGCAGGCCACGGGGCGCAGCCGCGGCTCGCGGCGCGACCACTCCGCGAGGCGGTCCATCGTGCCGTCGGACGACCCGTCGTCCACCACCACGATCTCCACGTCGGCATTGGACGGGAGCGTCTCGCCGAGCGCGACGAGGCAATCCTTCACGAGTTTCCACCCGTTGTAGGTGGGTATGATGATCGACGAGCTCGGATAGGCCGGCGCGGCGGGCGCGGACCTCCACTCGACCTCGACGGCACGCGACGCGACCGCGCAACGCACCACGGCGACGGCGGCGACGCGGCGCGCCTCGGCCATGTCCGGGGGTGCCGTGGACCGGAGCGCGACGACGTCCACGCTCCCTTCGAGATAAGGCAGGCCCGCGCCGCCGGCGGGAGGCGCGAAGACGTTGCGACGGGGAAGCGCCGCGGCGATGCCAAGGCCAGTGTCCCAGTCGAGGACGGACGGCTCGCGCCCGATTCGGTCCTCGCACTCCGATATAAGTCGGGCGAGCCCACCGTCGCCCGCCGCGGTGCATTCGCCCGGGGCGATGGCGAGGCTATAGACGGTGGCGACGTCGTCCGAGCGGAGCCGTTGGAAGCGCGATTCGAGATGAAGGCGGAATTCCGGCAACCGATCGAGCACGGGCGCGAACGCCGCGGGAACGACCAGGAATCCGGCGCCGGCGCCACGGAGCGCCTCGAGGTGGACGAGCGCCGAGAGCCCGCACGACAGCGGCCCCTGGGTGGCGTTGCCCGACGCGTCGCGCGGGAAATGCCACGCGGTGCGGGACGGGAGATCGAGCCACGACGCCTCGCCCTCGGACGCCACCGCGACGACCGCGCCGCGGGGGACGATCTCGCGGACCATGGAGCGGTAGCGCAGCATGCGGATGGCATTGGCGGCGACGGCGGGATCGCCGGAAGCGCCGACGGACCGCGACAATTCGAGTTCGCGGATGGTGGCCCACATTTCCTCGCGCTGTTCGCTCTCGCGTTCCAACCGGGCCATCAGGAGGTCGATGGTCTGGGTGTGACGCCGCACCGGATCCTCGGCGGGGTCCGGCCGGGGCATCGGCTTCGACTCCCCGGCGAGGGAGGATTTTCGCATCAGGTTTTTGTTCATGGGGTCGGGTTGGATGGGTTCGGGGACGCGTCCGCGGGGGAGGGCCGCGGACGCAGACCGCGCGGCGCGCTTGCCGGGAGGGCGCGCGTCGCGGGCGGATTTCAAGAGCATGGGGGAATCACGGGAGTACGGTTTCGGTTGGCTTGACGGAAATCGGCGGGCGAAGTGCGGCGGCGGCGGGAACGGCGGGCGACGACTCGACGGCTCCGGAAAGTTCGTACACGAGTCCCACGCCGGCGCGTTGCCCGACCACGACGGCCGAGGACGCGAGGTGGTCCGCGAGTCCCTGGTAGTGGTCGAGCCACCAGCGCATGGTCTCGGGCACGACGAGATAGCGCGCGCCTCCGCCGCGGAGTTCCCCGAGGTGACGGATGGCGGAATCGCTGTCGGCGGGATGATACCCGCTATAGACGCCGCCGGGACCCTGGGGGAAATGCGCCGCGGTGCGGTTGCCCGCGCGCAGCAGGGCGCCGTCGCCCTTGCTCGCGACGAGGATCGATGCCCGTTCGGGAACGGATTCCGCTATCAATTCCGCCAGCCTTCGCCGCAACCGATCGTAGGAAAGCACCTCGGAATCGGGCGAGCGGCGTCCCAATTCGGCGCGCAGCTTCACGTTCTCGCGCAGGAGATCCGCCACCTCGCGGCCACGGTCGCGCAACGCGGCGTCCATGCCGCATGATTTGGGATCGAGTCCGACGACCGCGAGTTCCGGCGAGGCCTCGATGCCGAAGGGATAGTGTCCCTCGTACCGAACGCGAAGGAGCCCGTCGGCTATATAATACCCGAGGTCGTCGGGAACCACGCGCCCCATCCAGCGCGAGCGGTATAGATCGACGTTGTGTCGGTCGCGGGCGTGCCGGCCGGGGGACACGGACTCGAGGTGCTCGACGATGGCGTCGGCGCAGTAGTGCACCTCGTGCCCGTCGGCACCCAGCCGGAGGCAAAGGTCGACGTCCTCGAACCCATTTATATAAGACGCGTCGAATCCCCCGGCCGCGACGAAGACCGATCGGCGGACCAGCATGCAGGCGGCGGTGACGATCTGGAATCGGCGCGAGCGGGAGACCGCGGGATGATTGGCGGGGAAGCCCGCGTACAAGTGGCGGGGATAGCCATCCTGGCAGACGACGACACCGGCGTGCTGGATGGTGTTGTTGGGAAAGAGGAGTTTCGCGCCGACGACCGCCGCGCGCGGGTTGGCGTCCGCGTGGGCCACGAGGGCCTCGAGCCAACCGGTGCGCGGCAACGTGTCGTTGTTGAGGAACACGAGGAACTCGCCGTTGGCAATCGCGGCCCCGTCGTTGCAACCGCGCGCGAAGCCCTCGTTCCGCGAATGCGTCACCACCCGGACGCGGCCACGGTGCGCGCGCAAAAGGGTTCCCGTCCAATCGGAGGACGCGTCGTCCACGACGATGATCTCCACGTCGTTGTCCGCCGGCAGCAGCCCGAGACACTGCGCCGTGAGCGCCGCGCGGTTGTGGACCGGGATCACGATGCTGCAGCGGGGGCGTCGTTTGGATGCGGCGTCACGCATCGCGACCTCCATTTCCGAGCGCGTAGAGCGAACCCGCCTGGTCGTCGCGCGCGACCAACCGGGCGAAGCGTTCGAGGTGTTCCCCGAACGCGGCATAATGTTCGAGCCACCAGGCGGACGTCCGGGGAACGAGTAGAAACCGCGCGCCGTCCTTGCGGAGCGTCTCGAGTTGCGCGACCGCGCCCTGGCCGTCCGCGGGATATACCGCCGAATAGTCGCCCGCGGGCGTGCGCGGGAAATGCCAACCGCGGCGTCCCTCGAGCCGGACCAGTTCGTCGTCGCCCTTGCTGATCACGACGACCGCGTCGCCCGCGGGGACGTGGGCGAGCGCAAGTTCGCGGGCCCGCGCGCGGAGCGACGCGTATTCCGGCGTCAGGCGCCGGCCATGCGGCTTCCATTCCTCGCCCCACTTTTGTTCGTAGAGCCCGCGGTTCGCCTCGAGCAGGCGGTCGTAATCGCCGGTCAGGCACAACTCGCCGATCGTGCCCTGCCCGAAGTGATGCACGAATGCGTCCTCCGCGCACACGACGCGGAAACCGGCGTCCCTTGTCCGTCGCGCGTAGTCGTCGTCCTCGAACATCCCCACGCCGAACCGCTCGTCCAACGGACCGACGACGCGCCACGCGTCGCGGCGCAACGCCACGCAGAACATCGCCAGCATCGCGATGTCGCTCCGTTGCCCGGTCTTTGACGCGGCACGCGCGTCCGCGAACGCGAGCATCTCGCCGTGCGTGCGGTACGGCGCGTCGACCTGCGCCTCGTTGCAGGTGCGGTTCGTCACCGGCCCCACCATTCCGATCGACGGGTCGGAAAGATGCGCCACCAGCGCGCGCTTCCATCCGGACGGCACGATCGTGTCGTTGTTGAGCAGCACCAGGACGTCGCCGGACGCCCGCTCCAGCCCCCGGTTGTTCCCCGCCGCGAATCCCGCGTTGCGGTCGTTCGCGATCGTCTGAACCCGGGGATGGGCGGCCACCAATTCGGCGAGGTACCCGCGCGTGCCGTCGGTGGACGCGTTGTCCACCACGATCAATTCGTCGCCGTCCTGCCAGTCGCCTCCGAGCAGCGACGCGATGCACAGGCGGGTATAAGCCAGGCCGTTGTGGGTCACGATCACCACGCTCGCGCGCGGCAAGGGGTGCTGGACCGGGCCGTGTCGCTCGGGCAACGCGGGCGGCACGGGCAACGACCGGGCGACCGCGATGGTGTCCTTCGGGAGCCGCGTCGGCCATCGGCCCACCGGGATCAATTCGAGCGGGGCCGGTATCAACGGAACTTTGTTCACGGCATCCGTCGACGCGGTCCGTGCCGCGGATTGGGCGCGCGCCAACTCAGGCCAAGTCACTCCAAGATCGCGCAGCAGTTTCCCAAGCACGACGTCGTGCGCGAAACATTCCCGGGCGATCCGGAATGCCGCCCGGCGATGCCGCGCCGGGTCGCCCTCGATTTCCGCCAACGCCGCCACGATGTCGTCCATCGTCGAGAACCCGAAGAGCCCCTCGCCGGTGGGAAGCACGTTGGAGAAGCCGGTTTCCTGGGTGATGACCGGGCGGCCGGCCGCGAGATACGTCGCCGCGCGATCGCTGAACCAACCGCTCCGGAGCCTGACGTTCTGGTCCTTCGCGACGGTGAATTCGCCGCGGGAGCCACCGATATAAGTCCGGTACGCGTCGAGGTCGGCCGAGAATTCGAGCGCCGGCCGGACCCGCCAACCATGGGACTCCAGCATCGCGCGGTCGGCCGTTCCGAGGCTGGCGAGCGCTAGCTCGAGCGGGGGCGCGACGAGGCGCGGCAGGTCGAGGAACTTGAGGAACTCGTGGTGCTTGCTCCACGAGTAGACTTCGCCCCCCAAACGGGCCTCGCGCCCGCCCTGATTCCAGTTCCCGATCGTCGTATAGGCTTCGCCGTGCCCGGTTCCGTGGGATTCCCAGAAATCCATCACCACCGGTTGGCGCGTCGGACGGAACGCGAACCGCTCGGGCCACGGCACCTTGCAGTCACGCCTGCCGAGATTCTCGCCGAAGGTGAAAAACGCCCGGTGCGGCGCGAGATAATCGATCGTCTCCTGCCGGCCGTGATGCAGTTCGATCTCCACGTTCACCGGATCCGTCTCGAGGAATACCATTCGGTTCGACGCCGCCATGTCGTCGGTCGGCACATGGCCCCCGTGGAGATTGATGACGAGCGATGCGGACCGGTAGATCCCGCGCAACTGGGACGCGGTGCGTCCGAAAGTCCGGCCCTCGGAGATCGCGTGGTAGGCCCATTGGTCGCCGAACCCGAAGCGCCCGAGGATCCCGGCGATGTGGGACGCGGCCCGGGCGGTGCCATCGTCGCCGCCGCCGCGCATGAGCTTGGTCGGGGTGCAGTCGTGCGCCTCGACATAATACACCCGGTAGCCAAGCCGGCGGAATCCCTCGAGGTAATGCAGGGTCTGCCACGCGACGCCCGCGACCGGGAAGTGGCTCAGGGAACCAAGGATGACGATGGATTCCCTCATGTCATGCGGGGACGGCGACCTGGGCATCGGGATCGACCGAACTCTTGGCGACCGAGCGGCGGCGGGCGCGCGCCATCTGGGCATCGTGCAACTGGCGGTAGACGCCGTGTCGTTCGAGCAATTCGGCCGGGCTTCCCTGCTCCACCAACCGGCCGTGATCCATCACCAGGATCTTGTCCGCCTGGTGAAGCGTCGAAAGGCGGTGCGCGATCATGAACGTCGTGCGCCCCACCATGAGGCGGTCCAGCGCGTCGAGGATCACCGCCTCGGTCTTCGAGTCCACCGACGACGTCGGTTCGTCGAGGATGAGGATGGGCGCGTCCTTGAGGAACGCGCGGGCCACGGAAATGCGCTGGCGTTCGCCCCCGGAGATCGCCGCGCCACGCTCGCCCAACATCGCCTCGTACTGCTCCGGCAGGGCCATGATGAAGTCGTGCGCGTTCGCCGACTTGGCCGCGGCGACGACTTCCTCGCGCGTCGCATGGAGCCGGCCGTAGCGGATGTTTTCGGCGATCGTCCCGGAGAACAGCAACGGCTCCTGCAACACCACGCTCACCTGCGCGCGGAGCGATGCCAGGGTGAGTTCACGGATGTCGACGCCATCGAGGAGGATTCGCCCGCCCTGCGCGTCGTAGAAGCGGGGCAGAAGGCTGACGAGCGTGCTCTTGCCGGCGCCGGTCTGGCCCACGATGCCGACGACCTGCCCGGGGCGGGCCTCGAACGAGATGTCGCAGAGGGTGTCGGTGCGGCCGGCATAGCTGAACTGGACGTTTTCGTAGGACACGTGCCCGCGCGCGCGAAGGCTGCATCTGGCGCCGGGCGCGTCCTCGATGTCGGGGCGCACGTCGAGGAGATCGAACGTGGCGCGGAGATTGACGAAGCGGTCCTGGAGCGAGCCGATGGTATAGGAGATCGTCTCGAGGGGTTTGTAGATCGCGGCGATATAGGCGATGACGACGAGCATTTGTCCGACGGTCAGTTTCCCCTGGAGGACGTGCCGGGCGCCGAGGCCGAGGACCGCGGCGGAGCCGAGCGCGGTGGTCATGTTGACCACGAGCGAGAACAGGGTTTGCCGGACGGTGATTTTAACGCGCTCGGACACGGCGAGCGACGTCTGGGCGCGGAACCGGCGGTACTCGTGTTCCTCGCGCCCGAAGGCCACGATCACGCGCATCATCGACAGGCTCTCGTGGATCACCGAGAGCGACTCGGACTCCAGCGAGCGCACGTGCTGGAGGCGCGTCTGGATGCGGGTGGCATAATAGCCGACCGAATAATAGAGGAACGGGACCACCGCGAGCGACGCGAGCGCCAGGCCGGTGTCGATGTGGAGGGAAATCCAGATCATGCCGACGAGCGTGAGCAACGCCTCGCCGAGCAGGGGGATGGTCATGATCAACCCGGCCGGCGCGTCGCCCTGGGCGTTGATCATGTAGATCAACATTCCCGAACGCCGGCGGTCGTGGAACGCGAGCGAGAGTCGCTGGGCGTGCAGGAACAACTCGCTGCGGAAATCCAGGGTGATGAATTGCTCGAGCTTGGTGTTGGCGTAGTTGCTGAGCACATGGAGGCCGTTGACCAAGAGCGCGACGCCCGTCGCGGCGACGATCGCCATCGCGAGAAGCGTGCCCGGATCGGTGCCGAAGATCCCGAAGACGCGGGCGATGCCCGCCGGAAGCGGATGCTTCTCGAGGACGTGGTCCACCACGATTTTCAGGGGCCACGGTGCCAGCAGCGCCGAGAGCGAGGACAACACCGTGATGACGACCGAGGCCGTGGCCAGACCGCGGTAATTGCGGAGGTACCGCACCGTGCGGACCACGTACTTCAGCGGGATCGTTCCCATGCCGTCGGGTTTCATGGGGTCGGCTAGAGATCGAGTGACAGGCGGTTGGTCTGGTTTTCCGCGGACGGCTCCGAATGGCCGTCGAAGTACTGGACGTTGGCCCGGCGATCGTGCCGAAAGCCGACCTGCGTGGCGTCGAAAGCGCGGAGCGGCGGATGGTTGTAGGCGTGGAACACGTCCGCGATCAGGACCGTGGACGCGGGCGCGCCCGCCTCCACCACCGCGAGCCTGCGGGTCTCTGGCTTCGGGAACTCCAGCGCGGTGTTCGCGTTCATCGCGTAGCTGACCCGGACCGGATGGTTCTTCGGAAGCGGCTCCCGCATCCGCGCCGGGCACAGGAAAACCGTGGTCTCGAAATCGCGGTAGCCGTCGAAACCCGTCCCGAAAAACTGCGGGTACAAGAGCGCGTAGAAGCTGTTTTCCTTGGGGCGCGGGTCGTCGTACCACGCGAACGGCAGCCGATCGTCGTGGTCACCGCTGTAGACCAACACCCCCTGCCCCATCGCCCGGAGATTGCTGATGCATTGCGTCGAGAGCGCGCGGCGCTTGGCCGATGACAAGGACGGCAACAGGAGCGAGGCCAGGATCCCGAGGATCGCGATGACAACCAACAACTCGACCAGCGTGAAGCCGGAGGAAAGGTCCGCGCCGCCGCGACCGGGGCTGGCATTGCCGTTGGGCCATCGGGACGCCGGGATTCCGGAATTGCCCAATGCAACGACGTTTGAACGGGCCCGGATCCGTGCACGGGGCAACGGTCCGGGCCCGTCGGGAGTTTCAGCTTCCCGTGCGGACGTCTGATACATGGACATGGACTCTCCGGGGTTGGGAACGGGGGACTTGGCGTTGACCGGGGTGGATAGTCCCGGTGATATCGCCTCGACGCATCAGGGAGGTGTAGTGCGAACCCAGCGCACTTGCGTCGGGTTAATCCCTACACGGCAACTTACTTGGGGGTCAACGGAAACCTGCGAGGCGTCGCAAGTTTTCAATCCAAAAATGTTCATGGAACCCAGCAATCATCGCTGAAACATGCGATGATCGGGGTGCTCGCGTGGTGTTGTCGCGCGATCAAACCAGCGTGGGCAACCGGTCGATTCCCATCGACCCTCCACGACCCGCCCGCTCGTGGAGCAGGTTAAATCCCTACACGGCGAACGACCTTGGTCCTTGCGACGACGGCTTCGCGCCGTCGCACGGATCACCGACGGATCTCGCCCCGCGTCACGTCGCCCGGGACGTCGAGCGCCTGGATCTGGTTGATCGTCTTGAAGTGGGCGTGGTCGTCGAATTGCCAGACGACCTTTTTGTCGCGCGTGACCTCGAAGAACTGCGGCTGTTCGCCGATGTGGCCGTGCCCGAGATAATTGCAGACGATGGTATTTCCGTTCGGCAGGCGCTGGCATCCGGCCGTGAGTCGCAGCGGGTTCCCGGGAAGATCGTTTTCGGACAATTCCCACACCACCTTCGCCGCGGCGTCGAATTCCAGGACCTTGTGGCCATCGCCACACGAGACCAGCAAATGCCCGTCGGGCAGCGGAAGGACCTCGTGGGGATCTCCCGGAACCTTGATCTCGCGCATGACGACGCCGTCGCCGTCGAGTTCCACGATCTTGCCCTCGCCCTTGAAGGTCACGAGATAGTGTCCGGCGGCCGTCTTGCGCGCGCCGCGGAACTGGGTGTGCGTGCCGATGGACGGCAGCGTGGTCAATTTGACCTCCTTGGCCACCTTGCCGTCGCGGTCCACCTCCACGATGCGGCTCGTGCCGCATTCGACCACCATCACGCGACCGTCGGGCAGCGGCTGGCAGGAATGGACCTCGACCTTTTCGGGCGCCTTGTATTCCCAGACGACTTTTTTCTCCGGGGTCAATTCAAGCGCGCCGGTCGCGAAGCAAAACAGGTAATTGCCATTCGGAAGGCGCCAGCAATCCTGGGGCGACTTGCACGCGTATTCCCACTCGATGGCGCCGGTGGCGGAGACGACGCAGACCTTGCCGCCGTTGTGGTCGCAACAGAGGAAAGGCCGCGCCGCGAGCGCAGCCCCAAACGCGACGTACGCGAGGCCGGTCGCAAGGGCTGCCCGCCAGATGGACACGAAGGGACGTGGAACGAAGGACGGGGAAGACATTCGGGGACCTTGCCTGCGGCCCACGCGCAGTCCACGCGAAAATCGGGCGTCACCGGAAAGCCTGCTGGCGGTGACGGCGGGCCGCCGTCACCCACGGTTTTCACCGCGCGTTCCGGGTCAGTCCTTTGTGTTCCCGTTGTCGCCGGACCACGAGCCGCTGTCCTTGAAATGCGCGTCGTGGTCGTTGTTCCAGCGGGCGCGCCACACCTCGGACTTGGGATCCACGACATCCGAACGCTTCGCGGTCTCCGCATGCCCGTCGGCGAACTGCAGCATGGTGCGTCCGCTGTGGCGCTTGGCGGGCCATTGGTCCGATTGCCGGGGATCGATGTTGCCGTCCCAATTGGTGTCGGTCCGACTGTCCGCCAACATGATCATCTCGGAAGGCGCTACTACCGCGGACTCCTTGACCTCGACAAGCGGGGAGACACCGGAGATGTCGCCTCCAAGGCCGAGTTCGGGCGAGGCACCCGGATCACGAAGGCCCCAGTCGTTGTATCCGTAGCAGAACGCCGACTGGAACGAGGAGATGCCGGTGCCGATGAACAGAGTGCCCTTCTTGAGGGTGCGGTTGACGTTGGTATCCCAACGCCATTCGGGCCGTCCGGCGGGACACCAGAACGACTGCCGGTTGGTGCCCATCTGGCCAAAAAGACGAAGCGGCCAAAGGTACGAACCGTAGGTCGCGCTCCCGGCCCGGACGTCGATGCAACCCGGATACGCCCGGAATTCCTGGACGTACATCGCGGTCGCCAACCCGAGTTGCTTGCCGTTGTTCACGCACGCGATGCCGAGTGCCTTCGATTTCGCCTTGGCCAACGCCGGCAACAACATGCCGGCGAGGATCGCGATGATCGCGATGACGACCAACAGCTCGATCAACGTGAAGGCCAAGACACGGCTTCTGGGCGCGGACAATCGGTCGGGTGTCATAAAAAAGTTCTAGCAGAGGTACGGGTGTTGGTAAACCCCCGCCGCCGGGCCATCCATGCCGGCGAGGCACGGCGGCGTATCCGAAATGCAACGAACACCGTTTCCCTCCACAAAGGTTACATTAGTAATCGACAACTCCGCCACCGTCGTTTACAGATGTTCTCATGGCTCCCGCGGCAACCTTTCCCTCCGTTTGCCGGCGTCTCGCGATCCCGCTTCTTTGCGTGGCCCTGCCCCTCGGGGCGGGCGGACCCGGCACCCCGCGATGGACCCGCTTTGATCCGGGTCAATCGTGGATCGGCACCGCGGTCGCCCCGGACGGACGCATCGTCGCCGCGGCGAATCCGGCCTCCGGATCCGGGTCCGGCAAACTGCTTTATCTCGGGTCCGACGGTTCCCTGCTCCACGACCTTCCGTCCCCCCATGCGTGGATCCACCCGCCGATGTTGCGCGCCGACGGCGCGACGGTGGCGATGCGCGACGACCGGCTCCTTCAGGTTTTCGACGCGAACGGCGACGTGTCCTGGGCGCGCTTTTTCCGTGGCAATTTCGCCGCGCCCGTCGCCATGCCGGACCTCGGCATCGCGATCGCCACCGAGGCGGTCGACCCGTCGCCACGGCGCCTGTGGATACTTACGCCGTCGGGAGACAACGGCAGCGTGACCGATCTCGATCCGGTGGACACCGGCACCCCCGCCGACCCGCTCAACGTGCTCCGCTCGGGCGACGGAATCTTTGTGGTCCCGTCGTCGCGGGGCATTTTCTCGCGCGTCGACGTGGCCGGAAAATGGATGCGATTGAATGTCGCCGGCAACGCCGGCAGCGGCGGCGGCGTGGCACCCGCGCCCGACCTCGGAATCTACGCGACGGGCGCCGCCGGCCTGGCCCGCATCACCTCGGACGGCCGCACGCTCTGGAGCATCGCGGTGTCCAACTTCGTCACGGCCCCGCTCGTCACGCCGGACGGTCTCGTACTCGTCGGCCAGTCTGGTGGCGGATTGCGCGTATACGCGGCGGACGGAACTCCCGCGTGGGCCATCGACGTCGCGGGGGGCGTCGAATCCACGCCCGTGATCGCGTCGGACGGCACGATCGTTTTCGGCGGCAACGACGGCCATTTGCGCGCGGTCGGACCGAAGGGAAGCCCGCTCTGGGACTTCGACGCGGGCGCGCCGATCCAGGGTCCGATCAACCTCCTTCCGAATGGCGACGTCTTGGCGGGCACGATCGACGGGCATTTGCACTGCGTGGTGGGCGGCGCGCCGCTGGCAACGAGCGGCTGGGCGAAGTGGCAGGGCGATGCCGCGAACTCCGGACTCGATCAGACGCCCGCGACCATTCCGCCGGCAGAGTCGAACGTAACGACGACGGATCAAGCCAGCGTCGGGATCGCGTGGAATCCGGCTCCGGGCGCGCGTCGCCACGAAATCTGGCGCTCCACGACCAACGTGTTTGCCGGCGCGACGCGGGTCACCACCGACGCCGCGCTCCCCTTCTACGACCGCAGTTTCGCGCCGGGGCAGACGAACTACTACTGGGTGCGCGCGGTCAATGGATTCGGAGCGGCACCGGAAAGCGAGGTGTCCGCGATCCTTCCCACGCGACGGCTTTGGAAATCGCAGCCGCTCAGTTTTCTCTCGGGCATCGCGGAAATGTCCGACGGACGACTCGTCGCCTCGGGGAATGACACGAGCAACGTCTCCACCGTCATCGCGATCAACACCGATGGCTCGACCAGTTGGAAATGGTCGGCCCCGGACAAATCCTCGTACCCGACGCCGCCGTTGATCGACGACGACGGCAACGTCGCCATTGGGTCGGGCACGTTTCTGGTGACGCTCACGCCCGACGGCACGCCCGTATCGAGCGTCGACACCAAGTCCGCGGAGGGCGGCCAAATCGCGCTCGGCTCCGAAGGGATCGTCTACTGCGCGGCGGGCCCGAACTTCAACCAGTACAATCTGAGGACGGTGAACCGAACCGCCGGCACGTACGCGCCGGCGCTGGCTAGCACGGGCAACGGCGCGGTACCCGCCGACGTGGCGCTCGCGATCCTTCCCAATGGGAATTCGATCCTCTCCGTCGGGCCGTTCATCGACGCCATCGCGCCGGCCGGAATACGGGAATGGAAAGCCAGCCCTTTCGGCCGAACTTTGCTTCCCGGAAACCGGGTTTTGTTGGTGGGCCGGACCAATGCGGTGATCGTGGACAAAGACGGAAGCCCGGTTCGACAGGTGTCCATGCCGCCGGTGCGGCCGGCACGTCCGTTCGGGACTCCGGGGCTCTACCAAGCGTGGAACGCCGGCGTGGTCGCGGCCGACGGAACGACGTGGTTTTCGACGGGCCAAGACATCGTCCGGATGGCGCCCGATGGCACGACGTCCGCGTTTGCGTCGCTGCCGTCGTTCGGCGTGCTCCAGTCCATGGGTCTCGGTTCCGGCGGGCGATTGGTCGTCGGCCGTCCCAACCGGATCGATGTGTTTGGCGCGGACGGCGGCCTCGCCGAATCCCTGTTCGATGCCTTTGGGCCGTCCGATTACGGGAGCCCGCCGCTGTTGCTCTCGCCGTCGGGACGGCTTTATGCGGCGTCGGAATTCGGGACGATCAACTGCATCTCGATGCCATTCGGCCTCGACACCACCGCATTCTGGCCACTTTTTCGCCGCGATCCCCGCGGCACGTCCAGCATCGCGAAACCCGTCGCCACGCCGCCGCCCGCGGTCGCCAGACCGTTCGCTGTGGGATTTCCTGGTGGCAACCGACTTCGTTGGACAATCTCCGGCCAACTCGTGGTGCAGGAAATCCTGCGCGGCACCAACGCCGATCCGGCGCAGGCGACCGTGATCGCGACGCTCGGCCCTTCCGTCGCGCAATTTGATGACACGAACGCGCCCGCGGGACCCGCGGCCCGGTACTGGATCCGCACGTCGAACTCCGTCGGCGGAACGCTGACTCCCGGGATCGTCGACGTCTTTCCGACGCCCGCGTTGCGCGTCCGAATTCCCACCGCCGATCCTTACTTTCACAACGGCGTCGCGCTGGACGACGACGGTCAAGTCTTCGTAAGCAACGCCGGAAACCGCCTTCAATCGTGGCATCCCGACGGGACCGCGGCATGGGAACTGAAGTACGCCGGCAGCGCGGACTTCACGGGGACACCGACGCTGCTTCCCGGCGACGGGTTGGTCGTTTCGAATCCATCGTCGAGCGTCGGCGCGGCCCGGGACGGGAGTGTGGTGGGCCTGCGGCAACCGCGCTCGCTGATAACGGTGCTGCCCCGCGGACGCGCGGTATATCGCGACGCCGACGGCTCGTCCCACGTGTACGAAGGCGAGACGCGCGGCCCGGATTTGCCGCTTCCCGACGGCGGCGTGCTGTTTCCGGTCGCGGCGGCGGACGGCGGACTGTTCGCGCTAACGTCGGCGTGGGAAGTGGTCCGTCTCGACGCAACGGGCCACGAGCAATGGCGATGCGCGCTGGTCCGGCTTTCCACGAATTTCCTGCCGGCCCCGGACATGGCCATCGGGATCGACGGCTCGCTCGCGGTGGTCACGGCTTCGTCCGGCATCACGATGCTGAACGTGGACGGCACCGTTCGGTGGGCGCGACCCGAGGAAGGGCTCGACCCGGTCCTCGGCATCGATGGCGCGTTGTTGGTGCGGTTCGCGGACCCGGACGGACATCCCCGCCTTCACGCGCTCGACGCCGCGACCGGCGCGACCCGCTGGGCATTCGCGTTGTCGGACGCAAATGCTCCCGCGATTGCGGTGGCCGACGGAACGGTGGTGGCTGCCACGCAGACGATCGCGTGGGGACTGGATGGGACAAGCGGCGAACCGCGTTGGGCCATCGACTTGAAGGCGGCGTCCGACCACACGTCGGTGGGAGTCATTTCCACGACGCGACTCGCGCCGAGCGGCGTGTTGGCCGTGCAGAAGTGGGGGGGCGACCTCCACGTGTTCCAACTCGCGGCCGGACCGGCCGCGTCGGGTTGGCCGATGACGCGCCATGACTCGGGCAACACGGGTTTCCAAGGGAGTGGCGGCGACGTCGCCGCGGCATGGCAACGCGTCGCGCCCGGCGCGGGGAATCCCGGGGAACTGCGCTTCGCAACGGAAAGCGGCCAGCGGTTCGTGCCCCTCGTCAGCGACGACTTGGTCGCGTGGCGCTATCTCGAACAACCGGCATGGACCGATGAGACCTTCTCGGGTCCACACGGACCAGCCACGCGCAGCTTGCTCCACGTGAAGAGCGAGGGCGCCGTGCCGGGACGCTTCGTACGTGCGGTCAAGCCGTGACGGTTAGGGAACCGGCGTGCGGATGCGCGCGTTGCGGATGCGCACGTGTTCCTTGTCGCGGCTGAGATCCTGGAAACCAATGTGCCCGCGGCGCGGTCGGTCGCGCAGCGGCACCGCCAACGTGTCGTCATGGCGGCGGACGGACTCGGTCTGCGTGTCCAGGTCCACGTCCTGGATCACCGCGCCGTTGAGTCGCACCCACACGTGGCTCCCGCGCAAACGCACCTCGCAGTGGTTCCACCGTTCGGGAACGTAGACCTGGTGGATCGGCGCGAGCGCGCGGTAGAGACCGCCGGTCAACTCCGACGGCTTGGCCTCGGGATTGTACCGGAAATCCGCCATCTGCAATTCCATCCCGTCGAAAGCGGGATCGCCCGCCGACGGCGCGCGCAACGCGAGCCCGGAGTTGCCGCGTTTCGGCAGAAGGAATTCGTAGTCCAATTCCAAGTCATCGTACGTCGCCTCGCTCATCAACCACGAGTCGCGCGGCTCGCCGCCGATGAGGATTCCGTGCTCGACGCGCCAGATCGGATTGCCGTCGGCGGGCTTGGAGACGTCGTTCCATGTCCCGACGCGCCATCCCGTCGGGATTCCGTCCTTGGGAAACAGCGGCTGCCACGAACTGAAGGGCAGCCTGGAAATGCAACCGGTCAACGAGAACGCGAGCAACAGCGCGGCAAGAATGCGGGGCATGCGGCATCTGGGGACACCGAGTTTCAAGTTTCAAGATTGAAGTTTCAAGAGGCGGATGTGGCAGCCGTCGTGAGACGGCGGACCTCGCATCACCGAGGAATCTCGTCGCTTTCCTTACGCAAAGAAGGCGGGACGCCCGCGCTACATCTTCATTCCGGCCACCCATCCGCGCGCCAACTCCAGCAACGCGCGGTCGCCTTGCAGGTCGCCGAATTTCAGCGACGGCAATCCGCTCTGCGCCTTGCCCAGCAATTCGCCCGCGCCACGCAATCTCAGGTCCGCCTCGGCCAACTCGAAACCATCGTTCGTTTCGGCCATGATCTTCAACCGCTCCTTCGAGGCCTCGGTCTTTTCGTCGGCGACGAGGATGCAATGCGACTCGTGCGCGCCGCGTCCCACGCGCCCCCGCAGTTGGTGCAGTTGGGCGAGGCCGAACCGCTCGGCGTTCTCGATCACCATCACCGTCGCGTTCGGCACGTCCACGCCGACCTCGATCACCGTCGTCGCCACCAGGACCTTCGTCGCGCCGGACCGGAACGCGTCCATCGCCGCGTCCTTTTCCCGCGCGTGCAGTTGCCCGTGCAACAGGCCGACCGCGTGCGGCGCCATCGCCGTGCTCACCCGCCCGAACTCGCGCGTCACCGCCTTCGTCTCGTCGTGTTCCGACTCGTCGACGCGCGCGTAGACGACGTAAGCCTGCCGCCCGGCCTCGAGTTCGCGCCGCACGAATTCCCAGACCTTGGCCAATGCCTTCGTGCCGCGCACGTGGGTGCGGATGCGTCCCCTGC
Organism: Verrucomicrobiota bacterium; assembly: GCA_025363585.1. Classification (GTDB taxonomy): domain Bacteria; phylum Verrucomicrobiota; class Verrucomicrobiia; order Limisphaerales; family UBA9464; genus UBA6176. Next base: position 37,984 of record JANYDN010000007.1, read on the forward strand.
CCGCCGGCGGCGCGTCGACCACGCTGACGTCGAGGTCGCCGTAGACCGACAGCGCGAGGGTGCGCGGGATCGGCGTCGCGGTCATCACGAGCAGGTGCGGATACCATCCCTTTCGGACGAGTGCCTCGCGCTGGGCGACGCCGAACTTGTGCTGCTCGTCGATCACCACCAGTCCCAACCGGTCGAACGTCGCCGCGCGTTGCACCAGCGCGTGCGTTCCCACCGTGACGCGCGGGCCGGTGGCGTCGGTGCCCGACGTCTCCCGTTTCGAGCCCGTCCTCAATTCGATCGCGATGCCGAGCGGACCGAACCAGCGCAAGAGGTTCGCCGCCCACTGGCCCGCGAGGATTTCCGTCGGCGCCATCACGGCGACGTTCCATCCCCCTTCCACCGTCATCAGCGCGGCACAGGCAGCGACCACCGTCTTTCCGGATCCGACGTCGCCCTGCAACAGGCGCCGCATCGGGACCGCGCCGGCCAGGTCCGCCCGGATCTCGCGCAGGACGCGCGCCTGCGCGTCGGTCAAACGGAAGCCCAGCGACGCGAGGAACGGCCGGATCAAATGGTTGTCCCCGCCGCACGGCATGGCCTTCGCCTGCCGCTCGAGGTTCCTGCGCCGGCGCCGGATCTCCAGCGACAACGCCGCGAACTCATCGAGCGCCAACCGCCCGCGCGCGCGCTCCGCGTCGGCGATCTCCGCCGGGAAATGCAGCGCGCGGATCGCCTCGGCGCGCGACGGCCAACCGTCGGGGGCGGCACCGACCGGCACCAACCGCGGCGTGGGTTCGGGAATCTCCGCGCCGAACCGCTCGAGGGCGCGCGACACCATCGCCCGTATCGCGCGCGCCGAGAGGCCCTCGGTCGCGGGATGGACCGGCACCACGCGGTTCAGGTGGAGCGGCGCCTCGTCGCCCGCCTCGACCTTTTCGGTCTCCGGATGGTCGATGGTCGGCGGCCGGAGGGAATTGGGTTTCCCGAACACCATCACCTCGTCGCCCACCGCGAAGAATTTCTCGATGAAGGGAAGGTTCCACCAACGGCAATGCAGGCGCGCCGTGCCGTCGTCGAGGATGAACTCGTAGACCGAGCGCGACCCGCCGCGAAAGCGGTTCGTGCCGGCGGCGATGATCCGTCCGCATGCCAGCGCGGGTTCGCCGAGCTTCACCCCGCGGATCGGCAGGAACGCGCGGCGATCCTCGTGGCGACGCGGGCGATGGAGGAGGAGGTCGCCGACGGTGGCGATGCCGAGGCGTTGCAACAGCACGGCGCGTTCGGGACCGATCCCCGGGACCGCGGTCACGGGAAGATCCATGGCCGGCACGGGCGGTTCGGGCGTGCGTTGGGTCGGGGGCACGGCGGGCAGGATGGCGTCCGGAATCCGATCGCGCAAACCGGCGCGCGGCGGGCGCGCGTCACCGTGGTTTGAATCCACCGACATGGAGGCCGAAAAGACGGTCGTGTTCCTCGATGCAATGGCGGTCGGTCATGCTGGCGAGGTAATCGCAGACCGTGCGGTGAAGCCCGTCGCGTTTCATCCGCGCGCGTTCGGCCCTCGGCATCTCCGCGGGATGCTTCGCGACGTGCTGGAACAACTCGCCGAGCATCCGCACCGCGCGGCGGTTGGGTTCCGCGACCTCGGGATGGTAGTAGAGGTTTCGGTAGAGAAATTTCCGGAGCTGCAGGTTTTGCCGGCGCCGCGCGGGACTGTAGCAAACCAACGGACGACGGCACGCGCGCACGTCGTCCGCCGACTTCACCCCGGCGGCCAACACGCGGGCCTCGGTGTTGAGCACGACGTCGGTGACCTGGCGGTCGATGATTTCCCGGATCGTGTAGTAACGCCGGCTCTCCGACGGAAGCCGTCCGAAGCGACGCTTCACCTCGGTCGCGGCCGCGGCCCAGACCTCGACGTCCGCGATCAATTGCTTCTCGTCGAGGAGTCCGGATTCCAGACCATCGTCGAGATCGTGGCTGTAGTAGGTGATCTCGTCGGCGAGGTTGGCGATCTGCGCCTCCATCGAGGGTTGGAGT
>JANYDN010000025.1 GCA_025363585.1 Verrucomicrobiota bacterium
TATCTCACGCCAAGCCGGGCCAAGGCCATCCAAGGGGGCAAAGACCGCCGGCGTGTCGTTTCACCGAACGGTGGGATCCAATCTCTGGTTCCCAACACACGTTCCCGCCTTCTTGGCCGGCCTTGGTCCCCCTTGGCGTGAGAGAATTCCCATGCCGCGACCGCAGGGTTCCGTCCCGGCTCGATCGGGAATGCTTGGATTCTTGGCGTCTTGGCGCCTTGGCGTGATACCCAATCGAGTTCTTACTGCATGGATCCGGCTAAGCCGACGCCGCGCGGATCGCCTCAAGCTCTTCCCAGCGGGCGTAGAGCTTCGCCACGTCCGCTTTCCCCTTCTCGATCGCCGCCATCGTCTCGCGGATTTTTGGGCCCGCCATCCGGTGGAAATCCGGCGACGCCAATTCCGCCTCCATTCCCGCCACCTTCGCTTCCGTCGCATGGATCGAGGCCTCGATCCCCTCCAACTCGCGCTGTTCCTTGAACGACAACTTCCGCGTCTTCGCGGCCTTCGCCCCGGCCGACGCCGACGCGCTGGATTTGCCGCCGCCCTTCGCCGGGGCGTTCGCGGACGCCAATGCCTGCGCGTCGCGACGCTTCTTTTCGACGTAGTAGTCGTAGTTTCCCACGCTGTGCACCACGCGGCCGTCGCCCTCGAACGCCAGGATGCCGTTGCACACGCGGTTCAAGAAATACCGGTCGTGGCTCACCATCAACACGCATCCGGGAAATCCCAGCAACGCCTCCTCGACCACCCGAAGCGTCGGCAGGTCGAGGTCGTTCGTCGGCTCGTCCAGGATCAGGAAGTTCCCGCCCTTTTTCAGGATCCGCGCCAGCAACAGCCGACTGCGCTCGCCGCCACTCAGCAACCGCACCGGCGTCGTCAAGCGGTCGTCCGTAAACAGGAACCGCTTCAGGTACGCCCGGAGCGACAGCTTCGTCTCGCCCCATTGCACCCATTCGGTGCCGTCGCTGAGTTCCTCGAGCGCCGACTTCTCCTCGTTCAACTGCAACCGCCCTTGGTCCACGTAGTTGAACTTCGTCAGCGACCCCGTGCGCACCTCGCCCGTCGTCGGTGGCAATTCGCCCAGGATCACGCGGAGCAACGACGTCTTCCCGAGTCCGTTCCGACCCGTGATCCCGATCCGTGTGCCGCCCGCGAACGTCAGCGAGAGCCCCGAGAACAACGAGCGCTCGCCGAACGCGAGCCCGACGTCGTCGATGTCCACCACGCGGTTGCCCAGTTGCGGCGGCGGCGGAATGACCAGATCCATGTCCGTCTCCACCTCGTGAGGCGTGTCGTCCTGGATCTCGAAAAACTTCTCGAGCCGCACCTTCGACTTGCCGGTCTGCGCCTTCGGACGCCGCCGTACCCAATCGATCTCGCGGCGCAGGAACATTTGCCGCTTGTGCTCGCCGAGTTCCTCCGACGCCAGCTTCTCCGCGCGGAGCGACAGGTAATCCGTGTAGTTGCCCTCGTACCGTTCGAAGACCCCGTTGCGGAGCTCGACGATAAAATTCACGACCTCGTCGAGGAAGTGGCGGTCGTGGGTCACCACCAGCAACGCGCCCGGATAGCCGTTCAGGAACTCCACCAACCAACCCACGCTCTCGGTGTCGAGGTGGTTGGTCGGCTCGTCCAACACCAGCACGTCCGGACGCGCGACCAACGCCCGCGCCAGCGCGACGCGACGTTTCTCGCCGCCCGACAACCCGGCGATCGACCGATCCGCCGCCGGACAACCCAGCTCGGAAATCGCCGTCTTGATGCGGTGGTCGAGATTCCAGCCGTCGAAATGAACGATGCTTTCCTCGATGTCGTGGTGCCGCGGCGAATCGCCCGGCAGCGACTCGAATTCCGCGATCAGGTCGAGCACGTGCTTCGCGCCCATCCGCACGTTGCCGGCGACGTCGAGATCGGGATCGAGCGTGAACTCCTGCGAGAGGTAGCCGATGACCACGTCCCGGCTGCGGATCACCTTGCCGTCATCGGGCGCGAGCCCGCCGGTCAGGATGCGGAGGAACGTGGATTTGCCGGATCCATTGCGGCCCACGAGCCCGATGCGGTCGCCGGAGCAGAGCGCGAGGGACGCGTGGTCGAGCAACACGCGGGTGTTGTGCTGCACCAGGATTTCCTGGGCGGAGATGAGCGTTTCGGCCATCGGAACCCGGGACCATCCGGTGTCCGCGTCCCGGAAGCCAGCCGCACCTCCATTTTTCTGACGAAAGCAAACCCTGTGGGCCGCGTGCCCCCACGCGGCGTTCCTCGCGGGTTTCCGGCCTGCGCGTTGCCGTGCCATTCGGCGCCGGGTCTACAGGCGGCCGTGGCATTGGGCGTCCTGCGCTCGCCTCCCCTCCGTTCCCTCTGTTGCCTCCTGTAAAAAATCCTGCCCCCCCGCCGTCGCCCCTTCGTTACCTTCTGTAAAACCCCGTCGGTTCTTTCAAATCTGCTCGAAGTACCGGCGCTTCTCCCAGTCCGTCACCGTGTTCCCGAACGCCGCGCATTCCAGCCGCGCGTGCCGCACGTAGAAATCCACCACGCCGTCGCCAAACGTCGCCCGGGCCATCGCCGACCGATCCAACAGGTCCGCCGCCGTTTCAAGGCTCGACGGCAACCGCGCCAGCTTCGGATCGATGTACGCGTTGCCCTTGTAGGGCTCGCCGCAATCGAGCCCCTCGCGGACTCCCGCGCGGCCCGCCGCCAGCATCGCGGCGAACGCCAGATACGGGTTCGCGTCCGCGCCCGGCATGCGGTTCTCGATCCGGAATCCCTTCCCCTGCCCGACGATACGGAAACCACAGGTCCGGTTGTCCGTCGACCACGCCATCCGGGTCGGCGCCCAGCTTCCCGCTTGATACCGTTTGTAGCTGTTGATGGTCGGCGCGAAGAACAGGCACAGCTCCGGGCAATACTTCATCAAGCCGCCGAGATATTGCCGGAAGAGTTTCGACCCCTTCTTCGCGGACGCGTCCCAGAACGCCGGCTGGCCCTTCTTCCAGAGGCTCACGTGCAGATGACACGAACTGCCCGCCTCGGACGCCGCGTATTTCGCCATGAAGGTCACGGCCTTGCCATGTTGCTCGGCGATTTCCCGCACGCCCTGCTTGAAAACCACGTGCATGTCGCACATCGGCAACGGCTCGTCGTGCGTGAAGTTGATCTCGTGTTGCCCGCGGCTCCACTCGCCCTTGCTGCTCTCCACCGGCACCCGCGCCTCGCACATCCCGTTGCGGATCGCCCGCATCAAACCTTCTTCCCGCGTCGGCTGCATCAGGTGGTAATCGATCCGGTAATCGCTCGCCGGCTGCAGGTGCCGGTACCCGTCCTCGTGTGCCGAATGGTACGTCTGATTGAACAGGTAGAACTCGAGTTCGCTCGCGCATTGGCACTCGAACCCGTCCTTCGCCAAGGCCGCCAATTGTCCTTTCAAGACCGAGCGCGGCGCCTCGGCCACCAACGCCCCGTCGTCGCGCACGAAATCGCACAGCACCAACGCCGCCCCCGGCTGCCACGGCAGGATCCGTATCGTCCCAGGATCCGGCCGCATCTCGAAATCACCGAACCCCGCGTCCCAGTTCGCCACCGCGAACCCGTCCAGCGGATCCATGTCGATGTTCACCGTCAGCAGGTAATTGCACCCGTGCGTCCCGTGACCCGCCACCGAGTCCATGAAGAAATCCGCCCGGAACCGCTTCCCCACCAACCGCCCGAACGGATCCGGAAAGCCGACCAGCACGGTGTCGATCGTCCCCGCCTTCACGGCCGATTTCAGCTGCGCGAGAGTCATTCGCGCCAAGCTATCGATCCCGCGCCCGGGAAAGAAGCCCACGAAAAGGGCAGTCGGCACGTGGGGGAGTTTCAAGTTTTCAGTTTCAAGTTTGAAGCAACATCACCGTGGCGGCGGTCATGAGACCGTGGACCGGCGTGGGGCGGCCGTCCCCGGCTGCACAAATCGCGGGCGTCCCCGCCCGCGCCCATGAGCGTCACCCAACTGGGCCCCGCCTGTGGGCGCCTTGTGTTGACGTGCAAGCCCCGCACCCGCCCCTCGGTCCTCTCCCTTGAAACTTGAAACTGAAAACTTGAAACTCCTCGGACCCGCCAAAGCCTTTGACGGTCTTTCCCACGTTTCCTAGCTTCCCGCCCGCTCGCATAAGGCAGTTCATGATCAGTCTCCTCATCAAAAAGATCTTCGGGTCGCGGAATGACCGCGAGGTCAAGCGCCTCCGCACCGTGGTCGCCCGGATCAACGAGTTCGAACAACAGCTCCAATCGCAACCCCAGGAGGTTCTCCGCACCAAGGTTGCCGACTGGAAGTCCAAGCTCGCCGCGATCGAGGACCCCGCCCAACTCCGCGCCGAGCTCGACGCCGTCCTCCCCGAGGCCTTCGCCGTCGTCAAAAACGCGTGCCGACGCCTGTGCGGCACCACCGCCCATGTCCGCGGCCACGACCTCGCGTGGGAGATGATCCCCTTCGACGTCCAATTGATCGGCGGCATGGCCCTCCATTCCGGCCGCATCGCCGAGATGGGCACCGGCGAGGGCAAGACGCTCGTCGCCACGCTTCCCGTTTTCCTCAACGCCCTCACCTGCCGCGGCGTCCACGTCGTCACCGTCAACGACTACCTCGCCGCGCGGGATGCCGAGTGGATGGGCCACGTCTACCGCTACCTCGGCCTCACCGTCGGCACCATCCTCCACGACCAGTCGCCCGCCGTCCGCCGCGAGATGTACGCCTGCGACATCACCTACGGCACCAACGCCGAGTTCGGCTTCGATTACCTCCGCGACAATGGCATGGCCACGCGCCGCGAGGAACAGGTCCAGCGCGGCCATTTCTTCGCGATCGTCGACGAGGTCGACTCCATCCTCATCGACGAGGCCCGCACGCCGCTCATCATTTCCGGCCCCGCCGTGATCTCCGTGGAACACAAGTTCCGCGAGTTCAAGCCCGTCGTCGAACGCATCGTTGCCGCCCAGCGCGACCTCACGAACCGCTTTCTCCGCGAGGCCGAACCCATCCTCACCAAGTCCCGCCCCAGCGACGGTTCCAACCCGCCCAAGAACGCGGACGACCTCGAATACCAGGCCGGCCTCCTCCTCTACCGCGTCAAGCTTGGCCAACCCCGCAGCGAGGGACTCCTCCGCCTCTTCGAGGAACCCCGCAACCTCCAGCTCGTCCAGCGCATCGAGGGCCTCCTTCTCGCCGACCAGTCCAAGAAGGATCTCTACGCCCAAAAGGAGGAACTGTTTTTCGCGATCGAGGAAAAATCCCACGAGGCCGACCTCACCGAGAAGGGCCGCGCGTTCGTGTCCCCGACCGATCCCGACGCGTTCATGCTTCCGGATCTCGCCACGCTCTACCACAACATCGACACCGGCCCGGAGTCCGACCCGCGCAAGCGCATGGAGGCGAAGGCCAAGGTCCAGACGGAGTTCGAGGAACGCGCCTCGTCGATCCACGCGATCTCCCAACTCCTCCGCGCCTACTGCATCTACGAACGCGACGTGCAGTACGTCGTGCAGGACAACAAGGTCATCATCGTCGACGAGAACACCGGCCGCCTCATGACCGGCCGGCGCTGGAGCGACGGCCTGCACCAGGCCGTCGAGGCCAAGGAGAGCGTCGAGATCGAGCGCGAGACCCAGACCCTCGCGACCATCACCATCCAGAATTACTTCCGCCTCTATTCGAAACTCGCCGGCATGACCGGCACCGCGTCGACCGAGGCCCAGGAGTTCCACGACATCTACAAGCTCGGCGTCCTCACCATCCCGTCGAACCAACCCCTGATCCGCAAGGACGCCCACGACACCGTCTACAAGACCCGCCGCGAGAAATTCAACGCGGCCGTCGAGGAAATCAAAAAGATGCACGCCACCGGACGGCCCGTCCTGGTCGGCACCATTTCCGTCGACACCAGCGAGATGCTCAGCCGCGCGCTCCGCAAGGACGGCATCGTCCACTCGGTCCTCAACGCGAAGTACCACGAGCAGGAAGCCGAGATCGTCACCCGTGCCGGCCAACGCTCGGCCGTGACGATCGCGACCAACATGGCCGGCCGCGGCACCGACATCAAACTCGGGGCCGGCGTCGCCGAGGTCGGCGGCCTCCACGTGCTCGGCACCGAACGCCACGAGTCCCGCCGCATCGACCGCCAGCTCCGCGGCCGTTGCTCGCGCCAGGGCGACCCCGGTTCGTCGCACTTCTTCATCTCGCTCGAGGACGACCTCATGCGGCTCTTCGGATCCGACAAGATCGCGAAATACATGGAACGCATGGGCCTCGAGGAAGGCCAGGAACTCGAGCACCCGCTCCTCAACCGCTCCATCGAGCAGGCCCAGAAACGCGTCGAGCAACACAATTTCCAGATGCGGAAACGCGTCCTCGAGTACGACGACGTGATGAACAAGCAGCGCGAGGTCGTGTACGGCTTCCGCAACGAGATCATCCGCTCCGAGGACGTCCGCGACCGTCTCATGGACATCGTCGAGGAGGTCGTCGTCCACAAAGTGGAGGAGTTCACCAACCCCGAGCAGGATCCCAGCGAGTGGAATGTCCGCGGCCTCGCGGACTGGGTGAACCTCAACTTCCCCGTCGGCATCGCGGAGGACGAGTTCGTCAAGGTCGCCACCGCCAGCCACGAGTCGCCCGTCGCCGGCTCGATCTTCGATGGACTCAAGGACGGCCAGTTCGGCCTTGTGAACTTCGTCAGCCAGGCGATCCGCGGCGCGTACGAGCTCAAGATCAGCTTCGAACGTCCCGAGGCCCTCGCCTCCGTCGAGCGCTACACCATCCTCACCGCCATCGACCGCCTGTGGCAGGAGCATCTCTACTCGATGGATTCCCTCCGCAGTTCCATCGGTCTCCGCGCCTACGGACAGAAGGACCCGCTCATCGAGTACAAGGCCGAGGCGTTCAAGCTCTTCACCGAATTGATGATCAACATCAAGACGGAGATCTGCCACAACATCTTCCGCAGCGCCTCGAGCCTGATGGCCTTCGAGCAGTTCCTCGTTAGCCTGCCGAAGCTGCAGATCCACCAGACCGCGAGCGCGTTTGCCGAGGCCGCCGCACCCGCGCCCGAGGATCCCGGCGCCAGCGACATGGTGACCGAGGCCAACGCCACTTTGGCCAAGTCACGTCCCGTCCGCGCCACCCCGCGCGTCGGCCGGAACGACCCATGCCCCTGCGGCAGCGGCAAGAAATACAAGTCCTGCTGCGGCCAGTAGAGTGGCCTTCCCGGCCCCAACCCAACCTGCGTGGGTGGCACCGGCCCTGGTGCCACTTCTGGTGATTGCCTCACTAAGCTGAGAGCGGTGGCGGCAGGGCCGCCGTCTCCCACGATTCTCTTGGGAGTCGCCGCCCTACCACAGCCCCAGTTCCCCTCCGTCCAACGCCCCGCCCCGCGGGGCGTTCGTCGTTTCCACGCCGACGCCGATCCCACGCTCGGCAAGGATGCGTTCCAATCGATCCGCCTCCAATCCCAGGCGCAGGCGTCCCGCGACCACGCGCGCCAATGTCCCGGACTCGACGCCCGTCGCGCGCCGCCACAACGCCTCGAGCAGACGACGACGTGGCGCGACGGACGCCCCCGAGGCGATCGTTTCCAAAGCCACCACCACCTCGTCCAACGTCAGCGTCGCCACCGACGCGCCGCGCGCACCCGACAACTCCGCCGCCGTTTCCGCCGCGTCCGCATGGCGCAGATCAACGCGCGCAAATTCCGCGGCCGCGATTCCCAGCGCGCCGCACACCGCGTCGCGGATCGCCGCCGGGCCGATGCCCATCGGTCGGTCCGCAAACCATGCCCCGAGTTTTTTCCGGCGCCCCGCTTCCAATTCATCGAGATAACCCGCCAACAGCGCGGCCTTCCGATCCTTGTCCGGTTCCGCGCGAACGCCCGCGCACGCCGCCGCGAATCGCGCGAACGATCCCGGCGCCGGTGACATGGACGATTCCGCCAATCGTTCCGCGGGCATCGCGCGGGGTTCCACGGCCGAGGCCGAACGCGCGCCCGCCTTGCCGAGCGCCAACTCGAGTTGGTCCGGCTCGCTCAATGCCGACGCGTCGAATCCCAACGACCGCAGGTGCGACGCGAATTCCGACGCGAACCCATGCAGCGTGAACACCCGCCGCGGTCGCACCCGCGCGACGAATTCCACCAGATCGTCGAAGCCCGCGTGGTCGCTCATCGGGAACATAGCGTCCCTCCCGCGCCGCGATCCCGCGTCCATGGCCCAACCCGTCATCATCGCCGTGCGCGTCGGTCCCAGTTTCGCCGAGAGCTCCCCGGGCCTTCCCGTCGGCGGCGCCACCACCACGTGGCCGCGCGCCGCCGACGGATCCATCGCGACGTGCGTCCCGAACCGCATCCCGAGTTCCTCGTACACGCGCGTCATTTTCATCACCGGATCCGCCAGCATCGCGGGCAATCCAGCCGCACCGAGCACCGCGAGGATTTCCTGCGCCTTGCCCAACGAGTATCCCAGAAGCACCGGGACCTCGCCGTTGTCCAACGCCTCGCGGCAAAAGCGCACCACGCCCGCCGCCACTTCTTCCGACGACGGAAACACGTAGCGCGGCAACCCGAACGTGGTCTCCATGACCAACACGTCCGCGCACGCCGGCTCGCAACGTTCCGCCGCGAGGCTCGGTCGCGTTTTGAAATCGCCCGTGTACAACAGCGATTCCCCGTCCGATTCCACCAACGCCATCGCGGAGCCCAGGATGTGTCCCGCCGGCAACAGCGTGACCGCCGCGTCTCGTTCGCGGAGCCCGAGAGATCCCCCGTCGCGTCGTTCGCCGAACGCCGCCTCGATCCATTCGCGGCGACCGCCGATCCTTGTCTCCATGAACCGCCGTGTCGCGCGCGTCGCCAGCACCCGCGCGTGCGGGGCCGTGTGGTCGCCGTGCGCGTGCGTCACCAACGCGAGCTCGTCCGCGCCGATCCGTTCGTGGGCATCGAGCCAAAGCCCGAGCCGCGGGAAATGCAGCCCGCCGCGGACGAATCGGAATCCAAGCCCCGCCATGCCGCCCGCACGCTAGCAGACCGCGCAAACGCGGCCACCATGGGGCGGCCGTAGCGCGGGCGTCCCCGCCCGTGCCCAGCCAGTCGAGGAAACACGCACCGGGACGGTGCTTTCTGCGCAGGCGAGACGCCCGCGTCTACCGCAGCCGGGACCTGAAAACTGAAAACTGAAAACTGAAGACTGACCACTGACCACTGATTACTGGCCCATGGACTGCCCACTGAAAACTGACTACTGAATACTCCCCCCTGCCCCATGCGAACGCCCACGATCCCCCGGCTCTTCCTTGTCCTCGCCTTCGCCGTCGTCTCCCGTGCCGACGACCCCGCGCCGATCACGCCCGCCGATCTCGACGCCGCCGCGCGCGTGCAAGGCCTCGAATTCACCGGCCCCCAACGCGACCTCGCCGCCCCGACCGTCGCCGAACAACGCGATTCCATCCGCCGCCTCCGCGCCGCCGCGATCGCCGATACCGACGCCCCTGCATTGATCTTCCAAGTGCTCGCGCCCGGAATCCACGCCGCCAAGGACAACGGCCGTTTCCACTGGGAACCACGCCCGGAAATCCGTCGACCCGCCGATGCCGCCGAGCTCGCGTGGATGTCCGTCGCCGACCTCGCGTCGCTCCTGCGTTCGCGGCACGTGACCTCGGAGGAACTCACGCGCCTCAGCCTCGACCGACTCGAACGCCACGGGCCCGAACTTCGTTGCGTCGTCACGTTGACCCGCGAACGCGCGCTCGCATCCGCGCGTCGCGCCGACGCCGAGATCCGCGCCGGCAAATGGCGCGGTCCGCTCCATGGCATTCCTTACGGCGCGAAGGATCTCCTCGATACCCGCGGCATTCCCACCACGTGGGGCGTCTCGCTCCACACCAACCGCATTCCCGATCGCGACGCCACGGTGATCAAACGCCTCGACGACGCCGGCGCGGTGTTGGTCGCGAAGCTCAGCCTCGGCGAACTCGCGATGGGCGACGTCTGGTTCGGCGGCAAGACGCGCAATCCATGGAAGCCCGAAAGCGGTTCGAGCGGCTCGTCCGCCGGTTCCGCCGCCGCCGTGGCGGCCGGACTCGTGCCGTTTGCCATCGGTTCGGAAACGCTGGGTTCCATCGTGTCGCCCGCGACCGTCTGCGGCGTCACGGGACTGCGTCCGACCTTCGGGCGCGTGCCCCGGAGCGGGGCGATGACTCTCTGTGGGTCGCTCGACAAACTCGGCCCGCTCGCGCGTTCCGCCGAGGACTGCGCATTGGTGCTGCGCGCCATCGCCGGTCCCGACGGCGAGGACGGATCGGTCGTCGCCGCGCCGTTCGGATACGACGCCCGCAGGGACGTTCGCAAACTGCGCGTGGGCTTCCTCCAAGCCGATCTCGAAGGCGACACCGCGAACCGCACCAACCACGCGGACGCCCTCGCGGTATTGCGCCGCCTCGGCATCAACCCGCGCGTGGTGGCCCTGCCGAAGATCCCGAAGGAACCGTTGAGCCTCGTGCTGATGGCGGAAGCCGCCGCGTCGTTCGACACCCTCACGCGCGGGCACGACGCCGAACGCCTCGTGCAACAGGAAGCCGGCTCGTGGCCGAACCAATTCCGTGCGGCGCGCTTCATCCCCGCGGTGGAATTCATCCAGGCCAACCGCGTCCGCACCCAGTTGATGCGGGCGATGGACGACCTCTTCCGCGACCTCGACGTGCTGGTGGCGCCAGCGTGGAACGGCAACATCCTGCTCTACTCGAACTTCAGCGGGCATCCGTGCGTGGCGGTCCCCAACGGCGCAAAGGAAGGCGGCGCGCCCGCGGAAATCTGTTTTGTGGGCGGATTGTTCGGCGAGGCAAACGCCCTCGAACTCGCCCGCGCCTACCAATCCGCGACCCCGTGGCACCGCCAACGCCCGCCCGCTTTCACGGGGTCACGCTGAGGTCCGGGACGGTCGTGGGAAAAGTCCCCGCGCGAAGCGCTTTCGGACTGCGGCGCGAAGTCGGACGCCACGCCGCTTTCCAGCCGCCACATCCGACAAGCCTTTCCGCAGTCGGACCTGCCTCCCCGAAGCCCAGCGCAGGCGGGGACGCCCGCGCTACATCGACCCGACCACTGAAAACTGAAAACTGAAAACTGAAAACTGATTACTGATTACTGATTACTGATTACTGATTACTGATTACTGATTACTGATTACTGAACACTTGCCCCCCCGCCCCCTCGCTGCTTCCTTCACGCAGCGTCTATGAAGCGTTTCCTCCTCGCCGTCGCCGCGGCTTCTTCCCTCGGGCTCCCGGCGTTCGCCCAGCAGATCCCGGTCGTCGAGAAACAACTTCCCAACGGATTCAAACTCCTCCTCGTCGAGCGCCACGAGGAGCCGCGCATCGCCGGCGGTTGGGTCGCGCACGTCGGATCCGCCAACGAGCGCCCGGGCATCACCGGCATCGCGCATCTCTTCGAACACATGATGTTCAAGGGGACGCCGACGCTCGGCACCAAGGACGCCAAGCGCGACCTCGAGCTCATCGCCCAGCAGGAGGTCGTCCGCGACAAGATGCGCGCCGAGGAATCCCTCATGCGCGCCGCGTTGCGCCGGGGCGACGTCGACGACATCACCAAGCCCGAGGCGCGCACCGAGCGCTACAAGACGCTCGAGATCGAGTTCAAGAAACTCGTCGACGAACAACGCTCGCTCCTCGTCAAAAACGAGTTCGACCGCATCTACACCACCGCGGGCGCGTCGAAGATGAACGCGTTCACCACCGAGGACATGACCGGCTACTTCATCGAGGTGCCGTCGAACAAACTCGAGCTCTGGTGCTGGATGGAAAGCGAGCGCCTCTTCCATCCGGTCTTCCGCGAGTTCTACGCGGAGCGCGACGTCGTGTTCGAGGAGCGCCGCATGCGGACCGAGGTCCCGCCCACCGGACGAGCGGAGGAACAGTTCAACGCCATGTTCTGGGACGCGCACCCGTACCATTGGCCCGTCATCGGTTGGCCCAGCGACATCCCCGCCATCACCAAGAAGCAGGCCGACGAATTCTACGCGCTCTTTTACCAACCCCAGAACATCACGCTGATCCTCGTCGGCGATTTCAAGGCCGCCGATGCCGAGGACTTGGCCACGCGCTATTTCGGGCGCATTCCCCAGGGCGAGCAACCGGCCCCCGAGGTGGGCACGCTCGAGATCGCGTCCTCCGGCGAGAAACGCTACAACGCCGAGGCCGAGACCAACCCGCAGCTCGAGGTCCTCTGGCACACCGTGGCCGCCGGGCACCGCGACAGCTACGCGCTCGAGGTGCTCGACCAATTGCTCAACGGCCGCACCGGCCGGCTCTACAAGGGACTCGTCCTCGGCCGGCAGATCGCGACCGATGCCGGGGCCGGGTTGCAGAACCGTAAGTGGGCCGGCCTTTTCGCGGTCAGTGCCGAGGCCAAGGAAGGCAAGTCGCTCGACGAGGTCGAGGCCGCCCTCTATGCGGAACTCGACCGCATCACGAAGGAGCCGATTCCCCCGGAGGAATTGCAGAAGGTGAAGAACCAGTTCGCCGCCGCCGAATACCGGAGGCTGACGTCCACCTTCGGGATTCTCTATCGCCTCATCCACGCCGAGGGCGTTGGCGGATGGCGCGAGATCAACGAGGCCGGTCCGAAAATCCAGGCCGTGACCGTGGAGGACGTCCAGCGCGTCGCCGCGAAATATCTCGTGAAGGAAAACCGGGCCGTCGCGCGCTTCACCCGCAAGCCCGGGACGGGTTCCACCACCGACGACTCCGAACTGGCCGGTCTCTCCGCGGAGCAAAAGCCCATCGCGCGCAACATCTCCACCTCCGTGAAACAGGAGAAAGATCCGAAGCAGTTGAAGGAATTGCTCGCGCGAGTGGAGGCGCAGGCCGCGCAGGGCGATCCCAAACGCCAGCAATTCGCAAAGTTCATCCGGGGTGCCGTGCAGCGCCGCCTCGCCGAGCTCGAGCCCAAGAAGTGAACCGACGACGACGATGCATTCCCCATTTTCCCAAGCCATGAAACGCCTCGCCGCCTTCCTCGCGCTCGGTCTTCTCGCCGCCCGTCCGCTCGCCGCGGAAATTCCCGATCGCCCGGAAAAACTGAAGTTCGAGAAACTCGTCTACAACCCGCCGCGTCCCGCCGACCATCGGGTCCAACTGAAGTCGGGCCCCATCGCCTACATCGTTCCCGACCGCACGCTGCCGCTGGTTTCCGTCACCGTCCTCGTCCGCGCCGGCGCATGGCTCGATCCCAAGGGGCACGAGGGCATCGCCGATTTCGCCGGCTACCTCCTCGTCCGCGGCGGCATCAAATCCAAGAGCGCCGACGAACTCGACGAACGCCTCGCATTCCTCGCCGCCGGGCTCACCTCCGCCGTCGGCGAGGAGTCCGGCAGCGTCGCGCTCAACCTGCTCAGCAAGGATCTCCCCGAGGGACTCGCCCTGCTCCGCGAGGCGCTCACCGAGCCGCGGTTCCAGCAGGACAAACTCGACCTCTATCGCCAGCAGGCCCTGCAGGCGCTCCAGCAACGCAACGACGACTCGTCGTCCATCCATGCCCGCGAGGTCGAGTCGCTCGCCTATGGCACCAACTTCTGGGCCGCCCGCCAACTCACCGGCGCCAGCATCGACTCCATCACCGTTGACGACCTCCGCGCGTTCCACAAAAAGTGGTTCCACCCCGCGAACTTCACCGTCGCGGTCAGCGGCGACGTCGATCGCGATGCCATGGTCGCGAGGCTCGAGGACCTGTTCGCGAACTGGCCCTTCGCCGGCGAAAAGCCCGGCCCCATTCCCACCGACACCCAGATGGCCCAACCCGGCGTGTACATCGTGAACAAGGACGTGAACCAAGGCCGCGTGTCTCTGCTCCTCCCCGGGATCAAGCGCGACGATCCCGACTACCTTGCCGCGCGCGTGATGAACGACGTCCTCGGCGGCGGCGGTTTCACCTCGCGCATCATGAACCGCGTGCGTTCGGACGAGGGCCTTGCCTACGGCGCCAGCAGCGGCTTCGGCGGGGGCACCACCTTCGCGCGCCCGTTCTCCGCGGGATTCGAGACCAAGTCCCGCACCGTCGCCTACGCCTCGCGCATCGTCCTCGACGAGATCCAGCGCATCACGGGAGCGGCGGTGACCGACGAGGAACTCAACACCACGAAGCGCTCCTTCGTGGACACGTTCCCGGAGAACTTCAGCACCAAGGGACGCGTCGCCGGCCTCTTCGCCAACGACGAGTTCACCGGCCGTTTTGCCAAGGATCCCGAGTTCTGGCAGAAGTACCGTGATCGCGTGGAGGCCATCGACAAGGCCGAGGTCCAGCGCGTCGCGAAGAAATACCTGCACCCGGACAAGGCCGTCATCGTGGTGGTCGGCCAGCGCGACGAGATCCTCAAGGGACATCCGGACCACCCGGTGAAACTCGAGGAACTGGTCGATGGCAAGGTCGCCGAGTTGCCGATGCGCGATCCCGTGACGCTGGAGCCATTGCCCGACGCGCCCCCGAAGCCCTGACTTCCGATGATCCTGGGACTCCGCACCGCCATTTATCCAGCGCCGGACCTCGCGCAAGCCAAGGCGTGGTACTGGAAGGTTTTCGAGACGACGCCGTACTTCGACGAACCCTTCTACGTCGGTTACACGATCGGCGGATTCGAACTCGGATTGATCCCCGACGGTGTTCCCGGCTCCGCGGGCGCGAAGGCCCTCTGGGGCGTGCAGGACATCGCGAAGGAAATCACGCGTCTCGCCGGGGTCGGCATCACGACCGTCGGCCCCGTCACCGACGTGGGAGGCGGCATCTTGGTCGCCGACCTGACCGATCCCTTCGGCAACATCATCGGCCTCATCGAGAACCCCCACTTCTCGACTGCGAAGGTTCGCTGAACCCGGGCTTCGACCGGATTTTCGGAGGGCTGGGTCGAGGGTTTTGACAGGATTAACAGGATTTACAGGATGGTGGCGACTTATCGGAAAGCCATTGAGCGGTAGTCTTCCCCCGCCGTTTGGAAGCGTCCGAAGCGCCGCCCGCCCTCGTTCGTCAAAGCGCCTGCGAATAAGATGCACCCATTGATCACCGCTCTCAACCCATCCTGTTAATCCTGTAAATCCTGTCACAAAACCCGCCCGTCGCAGCCCCTTGCCTGCGCCTTCTAGCCTTCACCGTAAGATTCCTCCCGTCATAATCTGCGGGAATGGCCTCCAATCCGTGGATCCAAAATTCCATGGTTCCACGGATCCGTCGTTTCCATCCCGTCCCCGTCGGAAGTTCGGCCTGACTTCCTGTCCAAAACCGGGCATTGTTCCCTTGCCACGATGAGCTCCAGTCCCGCTCCAGTTTCCCGCTCCGGCCGGTTCGCCGGCGGCCCCGCCGCCGATGTCGCCGCGTTCTCCGAATCGATCTCCTTCGATTGGCGGCTCTGGCGCCACGACATCCGTGGATCCGTCGCCCACGCCACCATGCTGAAGAAGATCGGCGTGTTGGACTCCACCGAACTCCGCGCCATCGAGGCCGGATTCAAGGCCATCGCCGCCGAGATCGAGGCCGGCACGTTCCAATGGAAACCCGAGCTCGAGGACGTCCACATGAACCTCGAGGCGGAACTCACGCGCCGCGTTCCCGCCGGTGCCCGCCTCCACACCGCCCGCTCCCGCAACGACCAGGTCGCCCTCGACGTCCGTCTCTGGCTCCGCGACGAAATCGCCGCTCTGCAGGACGAGATCCGCGCCCTGCAGAAGTCTTTGGTCGAACTCGGTGCCCGCCATCCCGCGGTCATCATCCCCGGCTACACCCATCTCCAGCGCGCGCAGCCCGTTTACTTCGCGCACCATTGCCTCGCGTACGCCGAGATGCTCGACCGCGACCACGCGCGCCTCGCGGACTGCGCCGCCCGCGCCAACGTCTGCCCATTGGGCAGCGGCGCCATCGCCGGCTCCACCCTGTCACTCGACCGAAAGCTCGTCGCCAAACTGCTCGGCTTCGTCGACGCCAAAGGTCGTCCCCGGCTCACGCAGAACTCCATGGACGGCGTCGCCGACCGCGATTTCCTCGTGGAGTTTTGCGCCGCGGGCGCGCTCCTCGCCGTCCATCTCAGCCGCCTCGCCGAGGACGTCATCCTTTGGGTCAGCAGCGAGTTCGGAT
>JANYDN010000028.1 GCA_025363585.1 Verrucomicrobiota bacterium
GGGCATCCGCGACCAGATCGCGTCCGCGCTGCCCGAGCTCATCGCGCGCCACCGGCCCGCGGGCGTGGCCGTCGGGTTTGGCGGGCCCGTCGATTGGAGGGATGGCCGAATCAAGTGCTCGCACCAAGTCATCGGGTGGCACGATTTCCCGCTCGGCGACTGGCTCCGCGAACAAACGAAACTGCCGGTGCGCGTCGACAACGACGCCAACGTCGCGGCCCTCGGCGAGGCGCTGCACGGCGCGGGGCGCGGGCACGATCCCGTGTTCTGGATCAACATGGGCAGCGGCGTCGGCGGCGGCCTCGTGGTCGGCGGACGCGTGTACCACGGCGCGATCCCGGGCGAGTGCGAGATCGGGCACGTGCGCCTCGACAAGTCCGGCACGGTGGTCGAGGACCGTTGTTCCGGATGGGCCGTCGATCGACGCATCCGCGGGGCGGCGGCGTTGGATCCGCATGGTCCATTGGGACGACGGGTCGAGGGAATTAACGGCGGCGAGGCGCGGCATCTCGGCGCGGCGTTGGACGACGGCGATCCGGCGGCGCAGGCGATCATCAGCGAACTCGCGGACAACCTCGGGTTCGCGTTGTCGCACGTGGTGCAATTGCTGCACCCGTCGGTGATCGTGGTGGGCGGCGGGTTGTCGCTGGTGGGCGAACCCTTGCGGGCGGCGATCGCGGAGGCGATGCCGCGGTACGTCATGGATGCGTTCCATCCCGGGCCGAAGGTCATGTTGGCCGCGTTGAAGGAAGACGCGGTGCCCGTGGGAGCGTTGGCGTTGGCGGCGCAGTAGCCGGAGTTTCAAGTTTCAAGTTTTCAGGGTTCAGTAGGGGGACCACGGAGCACAGGAGCACGCGAAAGGTCGGCTTGCGGGGCATTTTACCACGGAAATCACTGAAATCACTGAATCCGGGTGGGAGGCGTTCTCGCGCAGGCGCCACGGACTTCGGACGTGCCCGATCCGTCCAGTGCCAAATCCCCACAACGGCATCCCTGCTGGATTCCGTGATGTCCGTGATTTCCGTGGTTAAAAATGAAGCAAGCCACGCACGCCTCTTTCGTGTGCTCCGTGGTAGAACAAATCAGTTTCCGTGATCGTTCCGCGGACCGTTCCGGGGACTCGACGCGTCCGGTTCCGCCCGCCATTCTCCCCGGCATGCAGCAGTGGATCTCGGATTACCTCGCGGCGCAAAAGCGCGCCGTCGACACGCTCTCTCCCGCGCAACTCGCGGGTCTCGTGGAAACCTTGCGCGTCGCGCACGCCGCCGACCGGCAGGTCTTCATCGCGGGCAACGGCGGAAGCGCCGCGAACGCCTCCCATTTCGCCGTCGATCTCGGCAAGGGCGCGTCGGACAAACTCCCCAGCCGCTTCCGCGTGCTGTCGTTGACCGACAACCTCCCGTGGATCACCGCGCTCGGGAACGACTACTCCTACGACGAGGTGTTCTCCCGCCAGTTGATGAACTACGGCCGCCCGGGCGACGTGTTCATCGGCGTCAGCGTCAGCGGCAATTCGCCGAACCTCGTCAAGGCCCACGAATGGGCGAAGGCCAACGGCTTGAAATCCATCGCGCTCGTCGGGTCCAAGCGCGGCCGCATGGCGGAACTCGCGGACCAGGTCGTCGTGGTCGGCGACACCCACTATGGGCGCGTCGAGGACGTCCAGATGCACGTCCTGCACATTCTCTGCTACGCGTTCATGGAAAACCCGGCCTGACCGGCGGCGTTGCACTGGGTTCCCGCCGCTGCCACTGATTGGGCCCAGAGCACCGCGATGCCCGCCTCCGACCAACTCCGCGACAAGCTGTCGCAGATCCCGCACCGGCCCGGCGTGTACCTGCACAAGGACCGCCTCGGCACCGTGCTGTACGTGGGCAAGGCCCGCGACCTCCGCAAGCGCGTCTCGCAGTATTTCCATCCGTCGCGCCGGATGGGCTGGGACCTGAAGTTCAACGCGCTGGTCGACGCGATCCATGACGTCGATTGGCACGTGGTGAAGAGCGAGGCGGAGGCGCTGCTGCTGGAAGGCCGGTTGATCAAGGACTTCAAGCCGCGGTTCAACATCGACTTCCGCGACGACAAACGGTTCCTGCTGCTCAAGGTCAACCTCAACGACCCGATCCCGCGCTTCACGCTCACGCGGCTGCGCAAGGACGACGGCTCGGAATACTTCGGTCCGTTCGCGCACAGCGGCAGCGTGCGTCGCGCGCTGACGATGATGCGGCGCAAGTTCAAGCTCCGCGGTTGCCGACCGCTCACGCCCACCGAGTCGGACTACCGCCATTGCCTCTACGGCAATTTGAAGAACTGCACCGCGCCGTGCATCGGCAACGTCCCGCGGAATGACTATCTCGACCAGGTGCGCGCGGGCATCGAGTTCCTGCGCGGGTGCACCGACGAGTTGCAGACCGAGCTGGAGGCCGAGATGAAGAAGGCGGCCGCCAACCTCGAGTTCGAGAAGGCCGCGCAACTCCGCGACGCCATCGAGGACATGCGGAGGGCCACGCAGAAGACGGAGAAGTTCGAGCGCATCCCGTACAAACTCCCGGTCGCGATGAATCCCGAGGCCGACATGCGCGAATTGGCGCGGGTGCTGGGACTGGCGTCGCCCCCGGCGCGCATCGAGGGCTACGACATCTCGAACATCAGCGGCACCTTCATGGTGTCGTCGATGGTGAGTTTCTGGCACGGGCGTCCGGACCGCGCGAACTACCGGCGGTTCCGGATGAAGACCGTCACCGAACAAAACGACTTCGCGTGCATGGCGGAAACGATCCGTCGCCGCTACTCGCGGCTCGTGAGGGAAGTCGAGGCGGGCCGGGTGTCGCCGCGGGATGCGGAGGGTGGCGAGGCGTCGCCCACCGAATTGCAGCGCGCCGTCGACGACGTGTCTGCCGTCGCCCGCGGAGCCCGCCCCCGCGCGATCACGGATGCCGCCGCGGGTTCGAACGTCGGGGGGCTCGACGCGCCGTGGGTGCCGCGCCCGACGGCGAATCCGCGGCTGCCGGACCTGATCCTGATCGACGGCGGGACAGGGCAGTTGAACGCGGCGTGCGCGGAACTGCAACGACTCGGCCTCGGCGCGATCCCGATCATCGGGCTCGCGAAGGAGTACGAGGAGATCCATCGGCCGGGCGTGCCGGAGCCGCTGCGGCTCGGGCTCGACAGCGGCGCGGTGAAGTTGTTGCAGCGGGTGCGCGACGAGGCGCATCGGTTCGCCAACACCTACAACGCGCAGCTCCGGCTGAAGAAGATCAGCGAGAGTATCCTCGATGAGTTCCCCGGCATCGGCGACGCGCGGAAGCAGACATTGCTACGGAAGTTCGGTTCGGTGCAGCGGCTGCAACTGGCAACGGTCGAGCAGCTCGCGGAAGTCCCGGGTTTCGGCGGGAAGATCGCGGCGGACTTGAAGGCGTTCCTCGAGGCAAGGCGGGGATAAGTTTCAAGTTTTCAGTTTCAAGTTTGAAGTCCGAGGAAGCAATGCGCCTCGGGGTGCCGTGGGTGGCACCGGCCTCGGTGCCACTGGGCGCGTGGCGCTGCCGTCGCGGTAGCGCGGGCGTCCTCGCCTGCGTTTGCCGCTCTCGGCGTCGAAATCAAGAACTGCTCGGCTTCTTGCCTCGCTTTCGCGCAGGCGAGACGTCCGCGCTACGGCTTGTTGGATCCACCGCGTCACCGCGGCGGCCACGGTCCGGCCATTGTTCCGGCTTGAACGGCGCTTCGTGCCGCGCGCTCATTGCGCCCATGCACCGGCGGGATTTTATCGGACATCTGGCGTTGGGTTCGCTCGCGTTGGCGTCGGGTTGCGCGGCACCCGTCACCATCAAGAGCCGTCCGCAGCAACGCCTTTTCTTCACTTCCAACGGCAAGACGTGCCTCGTCAACGCCGATGGCACCGGCTTCCGCACGCTCGAGTTCGACATCCCGAACCAGGCCACTTGGCAACCCGGGCCGTTCCTCTCGGACGGCAGGCGCGTCGTGTTCCTCAGCATGGAACCGCGGCGCGATGGTCCCGGCAAATCCTTCGAGAAGTACTACAGCCAGACGCCGACTCACCTTTGGATCCACGACCTTGATCGCGGGACGCTCGTGGAGATCGCGAACAAGGAACGGCGCGCGCCATTCTACACGCCGCAGGCACTCGTCGGCGATGATCGCATCCTCGTTCAGGTCGTTCGCGAGGGCGTCGGCAACGTGGTGTCGATGAATCTCGACGGCTCGGACGCACGCGATTTCACGAAGCCCGGCGAGGGGTTGCCGTATGGGTTTTCCGTTTCGCCCGACCGCCGTCGAATCGCTTACCATCTCGCCAGCCCGCAGGGTTATCAGATCTGGACAAGCGACGCCGACGGCGGCAACCGCGTGCCTGTGCGCGCGCACGGCGACCATCTTTACTTCGGACCCACGTGGTCGCCCGACGGCGCGTGGCTGCTGTTCCAGGACTGCCTCTTCAAATCCGATCCGGGACACGACGCCTCGGACATTTGCATCGCGCGGGCCGATGGATCCGACTTCCGCGTCGCCACCGACGGACAGGCGCAGTGGTTCGCGGCGACCTACGGGAATTCGGTGCGGCACGGGGGCGGGTCGAACATGCCCACGTGGACGCGCGACGGGAAAATCCTCTTCTCGCGCCGCACGCCCGGCGCGCGGGTGCCTTTCGAATACGCGGCGAATCGGCCGGACACCGATCACTTCAACCGCGACTGGAAGCCCGAAGCGGCCCGCGGCGGCGCGGCGGTTTGCCGTCTCGATCCGCGCGACGGATCGATCGAGACGCTCACGCATCGAGATCCGCCCGAGTGGGAATGCCGCGCGTCGGAATCGCCCCATGGCGAAAAAGTCGTGTTCTGCCGGGCCGCGGTCGGCGAGATGACGTCGTTGTGGGTGATGGATGCGGGGGGCGGCAACGAGCGCTTGCTGAGCCGCGGGATCGACGGCACGGGCGCGGATCAGCCGCGATGGCTGCCTTCGCGCGCGTCATAGCCCCTCGATGGTGGCCGCCGATTGTGGCCGCCGCGGTGACGCGGTGGACCCAGCCTGAACCGGGAACCCTTTAACTTGCGTGGGTGGCGGCGGCCCTGCCGCCACCGGCGTCGACTGAATCGCTGCAGCCCAGGTCCACACTCCGGTCCGCGGGGGCGGCCATTTGCACGCGGCGTTGCCTTCGGGTCGGCCCGGGCGTTTGATCGGCGCATGGCATCCCGTTCACGCGCGCTCGCGCTCTGCCTTGCCGCCGTTGCCGTCTCGGCCGTGCGATCCGCCGACCGACCCACGCCGCCTCCGTGGACCGGCGACGCATGGCGCGCGCAACACCGCATCATCGACCTGCACCAGCACATCGACGGCAACGAGGAACGCATCCGCCGCGCCGTGGCCATCATGGACCGCGCGGGCGTCGGGATCGGCGTGAATCTCAGCGGCGGCACGGTGACGTCGAAGCCCGGCCAACCGTCGGAGTTCGAGCGCGTGCGCGACGTCTCCGAACGCGTGGCGCCCGGCCGCTTCCTGCTCCACTTCAACCTCGATTACACGGGCTGGGACGACGCCGACTTTTCCGAGCGCGCGGTTCGGCAGGTCGAGCGCGCGCGCGAGCTCGGCGCCTCGGGCTTCAAGGAATACAAGCGCCTCGGCCTCTATTTGCGCGATGGAAAGGGCGCGTTGATCCGCATCGACGACCCGAAGCTCGATCCCGTCTGGAAACGCTGCGGCGAACTCGGCATGCCGGTAAGCATCCACGTCGCGGATCCCAAGGCGTTCTGGTTGCCGTTCGACCAGCAGAACGAGCGTTGGGACGAACTCCACGACCATCGCTCATGGTGGTTCGGCGACCCGAAGCAATTCCCCAAGCGCATGGAATTGCTCGACGCCCTCGACCGCGTGATCGCGCGTCATCCCGGCACCACGTTCGTGTGCGTCCACTTCGCTAACAACGCCGAGGACATCGAGTGGGTGGACCGCAAGCTCGACGAGCGCCCGAACATGAACGCGGATCTCGCGGCGCGGATTCCCGAGATCGGACGCCACGATCCGGAGCGGCTGCGGCGGCTCTTCGTGAAACACCAGGACCGGATGTTCTTCGCGACCGACTTCCAGGTGTACGACCGGCTCACGCTCGGTTCGGCCGGGGACGCGGAGCGCCCGACGGACGACGACGGCGTGGAATTCTTCCGCAAGGAATGGCGCTTCCTCGAGACCAACGACCGCGATTGGGCGCACATGACGCCGATCCAGGGGCGCTGGAACATCAATGGAATCGGGCTTCCGGCCGACGTGCTGCGGAAAATCTACTTCGACAACGCGCGCAAACTACTCGTGCGCGCGATGCCGTTCGCGACGATCCGCGCGGCGCGGATCGAGAAGGATTTTGTCCCGAACGGAAAAGTGGACCGCCGCGAATGGACGCGCGCCGAGACGTTCCTGCTCGAGCAGCAAACCGACGGCAAGGTGCGTCCCGAGATCTCGACCCGATGCCGCGCGTTGTGGTCGGACCGCTTCCTGTACCTCGCGTACGAGTGCCCGTTCACGACCCTCACGGACTTCGGCAAAGCGCAACCGGGCGAGCGCGTGTCGAAGGGCGCGTCGCTGTGGGACAAGGACGTCGTGGAATTCTTCTGCGCGCCGGATCCCTCAATGCTCACCCACTACACGGAATACGAATGGGCGCCGAACAACGAGGCGCTCGACCTGAAGCTTCGTCGTCCGGAGTCGGATTTCGCGTGGAGCAGCGGGATGGAGTGGAAGGTGCGCGTCGACGGGAAGGGCAAGATGTGGCGGGCCGAGGTGCGGATTCCGATGAAGGCGCTGTCGGAAGAAGCGCCGCGCGTGGGAACGCGGTGGCGCGCGAACCTGTATCGCATCGACCGCGCGCACGGCGCGTTCCTCGCGTCGAATCCGGTGTTGTCGGGAAGCTTCCACACGCCGGAACGGTTCGGTTGGCTGGAGTTCGGGAATTAGTGGGCGTGGGTGACGGCGGCCCGCCGTCACTGTCGGAAGCAAAAGGATGAGGAAGTGACGGCGG
>JANYDN010000034.1 GCA_025363585.1 Verrucomicrobiota bacterium
GGATTGGGTACAACGAGGCGATGCTACTCTACCTGCTGGGGCTGGGAGCGGAAACACGGCCGCTGCCCGCGGTGGCATGGAAAACGTGGACGTCGGGTTACCAGTGGCGGACAAATTCGGGATTCGGATTCGTGGCGTTCCCGCCGCTGTTCGGGCACCAATATTCTCATTGCTGGATCGATTTTAGAGGGCGGACCGATGCGTGGGTTGCGGGGCATGGAATCGACTACTTTGAAAATTCCCGCCGCGCGACCCTGGCGCAACGCGCTTATTGCATCGCCAACCCGCTTGGACGTGCCGGCTATGGTCCGTTGGCGTGGGGCATCACTGCCTGCGACGGACCCGACGGATACGGCGCGCGCGGTGCGCCCCCGGCGGAAAATGACGATGGGACGCTCGCCCCCACCGCGGTGGGTGGATCGGTTCCCTTCGCTCCCGAGGTTTGCATCCCGACGCTTCGAGAATTCTACCGCCGATGGGGCACCCGTTTGTGGACGAGGTACGGATTTCGCGACGCCATCAACCCGGGCAAGGACTGGGTTGCCGACGATGTGCTCGGTATCGATCAGGGGCCGATCCTGCTCATGATCGAAAATCATAGAACCGGAGGGGTGTGGAAGAGGGTGATGCGACATCCGGTCATCCGTCGGGGCATGGATCGCGCCGGTTTTTCGACGCGATCGGGCGAGTGATTGAATCCGCGGACAACGCGTCGGCGACGAGCGAGGAGGCAGCGAGTTATTCTAGACGCGAATCGAAGGTTGGCACCGAACGCGCTCTCGAAACGACGTCAGGCTGAGTGGCCTGATTAGGTTAGGGTCGTGTGGGTCGAAACGCCGTCTGTCCTCGGTTGATGGGCGGCGTTTCTTTTGTTTCGGGATTCAACTCCGTTCCAGACCCTTGCACGCAATGTCGCGCCGCCATTGTGCGCCATCGAATTGGATCGTATCCACGGCCCGATACGCGCGTTCGCGGGCGTCGCGGAGAGTCGGTCCCCATGCGGTCACGCCGAGCACGCGTCCTCCGGTGGTGACCACGTCGTCGCATTGCAACGCGGTTCCTGCGTGGAAGATTTTGGTCGAAGGCAATTGGGCGGCTTCACCCAACCCCGTGATCTTCCGCCCCTTTGCATAACTCCCCGGATATCCCCCGGAGGCCATGACGACACAAACGCTGGGATCCGGACTCCAGCGCAATTGGATTCGGTCCAGCGTGCCGTCCACGCTGGCTTCCAGAACGTCGAGGAGATCGTTTTCGAGGCGGGTGAGATACACTTGGGTTTCCGGGTCGCCGAAGCGCGAGTTGAACTCGAGGACTTTCGGTCCCTGCTGGGTGAGGATCACTCCGGGGTAAAGGATGCCCCGGTAGTCGATGCCCTCCTCGATGCAACCGCGGATCCAAGGGTCGAGGATCGCCCGCCCCACGGACTCCAACTGCGCGGGGTCAAGGTATTGGGTGGGGGAATACGTTCCCATCCCACCGGTATTGAGTCCGAGATCGCCGTCCAAAGCGCGTTTGTGATCCTGGGATGTCGGGAAGAGAAGGGCGGTCTTGCCGTCGCATATCGCATGCAACGAGATCTCCGGCCCTTCCAATAGTTCCTGGATGACGGTTTTGTCGCCGGCGGAACCGAAGGATTTGTCGACCAGGATTTCGTCGACGGCTTCCTCGGCCTCCGGGATCGACGTGGTCAGCAAAACCCCTTTTCCCAACGCGAGACCGTCCGCCTTGACGGCACAACGGCCTTGAAGTTGCCGGCAGAATTCCTTGGCCGCGACGGGATCGTCGAACACGCCGGACCGCGCCGTGGGGATCCCGTGGCGATCCATGAACGCCTGGGAGAATGCCTTGGAGGATTCGAAACGCGCGGCGGATTGGGTCGGACCCCAGATGCGGAACCCCGCGGCCTGAAAACGGTCGACGACGCCGAGGGCAAGTGGGTTGTCGGGACCAACGACGGTCAAGTCGGGGGAATTCCTGCGTGCGAAATCGACAAGGGCGTCGATGGAGTCCGCGCCGATCGGGACATTGGCCACGAGTTGGCCATTCGATGCGAGTGATTCGCCTGCCGTGCCGGCATTGCCCGGCGCGCACCAAAGGGCGGATATCCGGGGTGACTGCGCGAGCTTCCAGATCAGGGCGTGTTCCCGGCCGCCGGATCCAAGGACGAGGACTTTCATTGCGCCGTGGAGTGAAACGGGAAATGTGTTCCGCATGAACTAGAAATCCACGGTGGGAGTCGGATGGCGAAAATCGCGGGTGTGATTGGCCACTCGACTTTTCGATGCGCGCTGGCCCAGCCTGTACCCATGAAGTTCCCCGTCCCCTATGTCCTGGTCGCGATGTCGGTTGCCCATGCGGCCGAGTCCAAACCGTTGTTCGACGGCAAGACCCTCGCGGGATGGAACGGGGACACGAACAACATCTGGCGGGTTGCTGACGGTGAAATCGTGGGTGGGGCGCTGGACAAGACGGTACCGAGAAACGAGTTCCTGGCGACGGACCGCGCCTATACGAATTTCGTGGTCAAGTTGCAGTTCAAGCTTCGTGGGAGCGAGGGCTTCGTGAACAGCGGCCTGCAAATCCGATCCACTCGCGTGCCCAATGACAGCGAGATGGCCGGCTACCAAGCGGACATAGGCGAAGGCTGGTACGGCTGCATCTATGACGAATCGCGCCGAAACAAAGTTCTCGCCCGGCCCGAGGCGGCCGCGGTGAAGAAGGCGCTGAAGCAGGGTGAGTGGAACGACTACGAAGTGCGGGCAGAAGGAAAGCGTGTGCGGATCGTGCTGAACGGCGTGCCGATGGTGGATTACTCCGAGCCGGACGATTCCATCCGGCAATCCGGGGTGCTTGGACTCCAGATCCACGGGGGAGGCAAAACGGAGGTGCGCTTTCGCAATTTGGAGATCACCGAATTGCCGTGACGGAATGGGGCGGTAGGCCTTTTGGGCACTGCGGAACTCCAAACGGGCGGTCGGGGTCGGAAAAAACCGCGACGGCCCAGAAACCCGTTGACACCCACGGTCTCGATTCCTACTAATTCGCGCCTCATTTGGGAGCTGCCCGTGCCGGTTTCGGTTTTCCAGGAAGATACCCTGGGAATCGGGACTTTTTTTGTCGGGTGCGGGCAATTCCGGAAGAGGCCCACGTAGCTCAGTTGGCAGAGCACGTCCTTGGTAAGGACGAGGTCACCGGTTCAAGCCCGGTCGTGGGCTCCATCAGCGGGGCAAATCGATTTAAAGTAAGCAGAAACGCAAACCACGTAGTCACATGGCCAAAGAGAACTTCCAACGGACGAAGCCGCACATGAACGTCGGCACCATCGGTCACGTCGACCATGGCAAGTCCACCTTGACCGCGGCGATCGTTGCCGTTCAGAACCGCAAAGGTCTGGCACCGGCGATTTCGTACTCGGACATCACCAAGGGCGGCACGGTCCGCGACGACACCAAGACCGTCACCATCGCCGTCTCGCACGTCGAGTACGAGAGCTCGAAGCGTCACTACGCCCACGTCGACTGCCCCGGCCACGCGGACTACGTCAAGAACATGATCACCGGCGCCGCGCAGATGGACGGCGCGATCCTGGTGGTCAGCGCCGCCGACGGTCCGATGCCCCAGACGCGCGAGCACATTCTTCTCGCCCGTCAGGTCGGTGTTCCCAGCATCGTCGTTTTCCTCAACAAGGTCGACCTTGCCGACGCAGACCTTCTCGAGTTGATCGAGATGGAAATCCGCGATTTGCTCAACAAGTACGGATTCCCCGGCGAAAAGACTCCCATTGTCCGAGGGTCCGCGACCGCCGCGCTCGCCGCCACGCCCGAAGGTGAGAAGGCAATCGCCGATCTATTGGAGGCGTTGGACACCTTCATCCCGGAGCCAGTCCGCGAACTCGACAAGCCGTTCCTGATGTGCATCGAGGACGTGTTCAACATCGAGGGTCGTGGCACGGTCGTGACTGGTCGCGTGGAGCGCGGCATCCTCAAGAAAATGGAGGAAGTGGAGGTCGTGGGTCTGAAGGATACCCGCAAGACCACGGCGACCGACATCGAGGCCTTCCGCAAGCTGCTCGACAGCGCGCAATCCGGCGACAATGTCGGCGTGCTTCTCCGTGGCGTGAAGAAGGAAGACGTCGAGCGCGGCATGGTTCTCGCCAAGCCCGGTTCGATCAAGCCGCACACGCACTTCAAGGCCGAAGTGTATGTCCTCACCAAGGACGAGGGTGGACGCCACACGCCGTTCTTCACCAACTACCGTCCGCAATTCTATTTCCGCACCTCGGACATCACGGGTTCCGTGGCGTTGCCGACCGGTGTCGAGATGGTGATGCCGGGTGACAATGTTTCCGTCGAGGTGAAGCTCGGCGCACCGGTCGCGATGGAAAAAGGCCTGCGCTTCGCGATCCGCGAAGGCGGTCGCACCATCGGGGCTGGACGCGTGTCCGAAGTCGTCGCCTGACAAATGATCTTGGCTCGGGCGGAAGGCCGGTCTTGATCGGCCTTCCGCTTGGGTTTACCACCGTCCGCAAACAGACACAGGGCGTTAGCTCAATTGGTAGAGTAGCGGTCTCCAAAACCGTTGGTTGGGGGTTCGAGTCCCTCACGCCCTGCCAGCCATCCGGAGGGGTGGCAGAGTGGTCTATTGCGGCGGTCTTGAAAACCGCTGTGGGAGAAATCCCACCGGGGGTTCGAATCCCTCCCCCTCCGCCATTCGTCGCGTGAACACTAATTTTTACATCAAGCTGCTGGTCGTTTCGGTCCTGATCCTCGGTGCCTTTGGCCTCGCGTGGCGAGCGGGTTGGATCGGGCGGCTTGCCGCCTATTTCAGCGAGACCCGCGAGGAATTGAAAAAGTGCAATTGGCCCACCAAGGACGAACTCGTGCAATCCACGCTTCTCGTGCTGGTGGTGGTGGGTATCCTCGGCGCGTTCACCGTGGGTTCCGATTATTTCGTCCTGTTGCTGGTAAAGGCGCTACTCAAGACCTAGCGGTCTTGGTTCGGTCCCGTCGGTCAACGTCCGAAAGTCCATTTCATGAAAAGTAGTTGGTACGCACTCCATTGCCTCGCAGGACAAGAGCAGAAGGTCCGCGACAGCATCAATCGCCGGCTAAAGACCGACGAAATGGAGCCGTACATTCAGGAGGTTCTCGTCCCCATGGAAAAAGTGGTCGAGGTACGCGGCGGCAAGAAGACGGTCACCACGCGCAAGTTGCATCCCGGATACGTGTATATCTACATGGTGCTGCTGGACGAAAACATGCGTCCTCTCGAGAAGCCGTGGTATTTCATCAAGGACATCCAGGGCGTGATCGGGTTTGTCGGCGGCGAGCGTCCGATGGAAGTGACCGAGGAGGAGATTGCGACGATCAAGGTGCAGGTGTCCGACAGCGAGGATACCGAGAAGCCGAAGGTCAGCTTCGACCTCGGGGAGACCGTCAAGATCAACGACGGACCGTTCCTCAACTTCAACGGGGTCATCGAGGAAGTGGAGCCCGAAAAGGGCAAGCTCAAGGTGACCGTGGATATTTTCGGCCGCAAGACGCCGGTGGAGTTGGAATACTGGCAGGTCGAGAAGTCTTAAATTCTTAAAATAGCTGTTTTCAAAACCAAGCTCGCGGGCGTAGGCTGGCGGGCCATTCATTTTCGGTATGGCAAAGAAAGTAACTGGTATCGTCAAATTGCAGATCGCCGCTGGGCAGGCCAATCCTGCCCCGCCCGTTGGCCCCGCGCTTGGTTCGCAGGGCATCAACATCATGGCCTTCTGCAAGGAATTCAACGCCGCCACCAAGGACAAGGCGGGCTTGGTCATCCCCGTGATCATCACGGTGTACCAAGACAAATCGTTCACGTTCATCCTGAAGTCGCCTCCGGCGTCGGTCCTTCTCAAGAAGGCTGCCGGTATCGCGTCCGGCTCGAAGGTTCCGAACAAAGACAAGGTGGGCAAGGTCACCCGCAAGCAGGTGCTTGAAATCATCAAGATGAAGGGTGCCGATATCGCCGCCAACAGCGAGGAAGCCGCTTTTCGCATGGTCTCCGGCACGGCCCGAAGCATGGGCATCGAAGTCGTCGACTAACGCACAATCCCCAACGCGGGAGGGTTTAACAGCCCGATTGCACCGCACGCAACATGCCCAGCAAACGTTTCAAGAAAGCACTCGAACTTGTCGCGCCCGACAAGCTCTATATCCTCGCGGACGCCGTCCAACTCCTCGCCAAATTCCCGAGGGCGAAGTTCAACGAGACCATCGACATCGCCTTTCGGTTGGGCGTCGATCCCAAACAGTCCGACCAAATGGTCAGGGGAACCGTCCCGCTTCCCCATGGCAGCGGCAAAGTCGTTCGCGTTTTGGTCTTCGCCAAGCCTGGTGCCGCCGCCGAAGCCGCAAAAGCGGCGGGCGCCGAGCACGTCGGCTTCGATGAGC
The DNA here is from genome assembly GCA_025363585.1 of Verrucomicrobiota bacterium. Lineage (GTDB taxonomy): Bacteria > Verrucomicrobiota > Verrucomicrobiia > Limisphaerales > UBA9464 > UBA6176. The sequence continues at coordinate 6,426 of JANYDN010000034.1, forward strand.
TGATCAAAAAGTGTGCCGAAGGCTGGGCTGATTTCGACATTGCCGTCGCGACACCCGAGGCCATGACCGAAGTCCGCAAACTTGGAAAAGTTCTCGGACCCCGTGGTCTGATGCCCAATCCCAAGACCGGCACCGTCACCGAGGACACCGCGAAGGCGGTTCGCGAGGTGAAGGCGGGTCGCGTGGAATTCAAGATCGACAAAGCGGCCAATGTCCATGTGGCGGTTGGAAAGGCGACTTTTAGCGCCACCCAAGTCACCGAAAATGCCCGGGCCGTCATCGAGGCGGTGTTCAAGGCCCGTCCTTCGAGCGCCAAAGGCATTTTTGTCCGCAGCGTCACGCTGTCGCTGACCATGAGCCCGGCGATCCATCTGGACGTCCGCGAGTTCGCCAACGCCTGATCCAGTTCCAGAAAAAGGCTATCCCATGCGTACGGAAAAGAAGTTCATTTCCGCCGAGTACGTCGCTCGGCTCAACAATTCGCCGTTTTTCATCGTCGTCGATTACCGTGGCCTGTCGGTCGGGCAATTCACGGAGCTTCGCAAACGCCTTCGCGCGTCCGGTGCCGAGATCCACGTCGTCAAGAACAACATCTTCCGCATTGCCGCCAAGGAAGCGGGACTCGCCGATTTGGGCGATTCCCTCGCCGGGCAGCTTGCGGTGGTGACCGGCAAGAAAGACATCGCCGCCGCCGCCAAGGCCGTCAAAACGTACCAGTCGGAGTTCGAGAAGCCGAAGCTGCAGTTCGGCTACATCGGTTCGAAGGCACTCTCTGCCGAAGAGCTCCGCGTTTTGGCCGACCTTCCTCCCCTCGACGTGTTGCAGGGCAGGATTCTGGGCTTGCTCCAGGCGCCCGCCCAAAAGCTCGTCGCCCTTATCAACACTCCTGGCGAGCAAATCGCCCGGGTCATCAAGGCCAAGTCCGAACAGGCCTGATCCTGGGTGATCGATTCATCGATTTCGATCGCTGTCCGCAGTGGGCAGCGACCGGTAAAAACAACTGAAAGTAAATCGTCGGTCCGCGGGCCGCGGACCAATTTGGGTCGGCCGATCCGACGACGAGACGCAAACACGGAAAAACACATATCATGTCTGACATCAACAATCTGGTCGAAGAATTGAGCAAACTCACGGTTCTCGAGGCCGCCGATCTCGTCAAGAAGCTCGAGGAGAAGTGGGGCGTCACTGCTGCCGCGCCCGTTGCTGCCGCTGCTCCCGCCGGTGCCGCGGCTGCCGCCGCTCCGGTTGCCAAGGACACCTTCGACGTGATCTTGGCCTCGGTGCCCGCCGACAAAAAGATCGGCGTCATCAAGGCGGTTCGCGAGGTCAAGGCCGGTCTCGGTCTCGCCGAGGCGAAGGCTCTGGTCGAGGGCGCCCCGAAGCCCGTGCTCGAGGGAGCACCGAAGGCCGACGCCGAGGCCGCAAAGAAAAAGCTCGAAGAGGCCGGTGGCAAGGTCGAGTTGAAGTAATACCGTTTCCACGATCGGGGTGGTCGGCCCACGGGCCGATCATCCCGAATCGCGGACTTGATTTGTCATCCAAAAAGTTGCTGGCATATTGCTGGAAGCTTGAGTTGCTAATCCAGTCCGACGAGTTCTGGCGTTCAGTCCAAGAGACAGGACGCTAGGCCTCGTCGTATTGTCTTTCGAAAACGACACGTTCCCGGCGAAAGCCGCTGTCCGCAACAAGAGAACACGAGGTCGCAATGGCACAGAAAACCACCGAGCGCACTAACTTCGGCAAGATCAAGGAGGTCATCGCCCCGCCGAACCTGATCGAAATCCAGCTCGACTCCTATCGGGAGTTCCTTCAAGCCGAGGTGGCGCCATCCAAGCGCCGGAATCTGGGTCTTCAGGCTGTTTTTACCGAGGTCTTTCCCATCGAGAGCTATGACGGCAAGACGGTTCTTGATTTCCACAGCTACGAAATCCAGGAGCCGAAGGTCGATTGGCTCGAATGCCTGCGCGAAGGCCTGACCTTCGGCGCGCCGCTTTACGTCACCTTCCAACTGAAAGAGGAAGCCCGCGGCACGAAGGAGGAAAAGGTTTTCATGGGCGAAATCCCGCTCATGACGCCCCAGGGAACTTTCGTCATCAATGGCGCCGAACGCGTCATCGTCTCCCAGTTGCACCGCTCGCCCGGCATCGCTTTCGAGACCACCCAGCATCCCAACGGCAAGATGCTGCATAGCTTCCGCATCATTCCCGATCGCGGTTCCTGGTACGAGGCACAGTTCGACACCAGCGATCTCCTCTACGTCTATCTCGACCGGAAGAAGCGCCGTCGGAAGTTCCTTACCACGACTTTTTTCCGCGCGCTTTTCACGCTGCCGGAGGCGAAGCTCGCCGTTCTCGAGTCCAAGGCCGATACCCAAAAGGTCGGAACCGACAGCGACATCCTGAACCTCTTCTACGAGATCGAGGAACTGTCGGTGAAGGACGCCGAGAAACTCGAGACGATCCAAAACAAGGTGCTCGTCGAGGATGCGATCGATCTCGACAAGGGCATCGTCGTCGCGCGCGCCTTCGAGCCCCTCTCCAAGGCCGTCGTTCGCCAAATCGCGGAGCTCGGTGTCTCCAAAATCCGCGTGGTCGATACCTCGACGGACGAAGGGGTCGTCATCAAGTGTCTCAAGAAGGATCCGACGAAGAATGCGGAAGAGGCCCTCAAGGACATCTATCGTCGTCTTCGTCCCGGCGATCCCCCGACCGCGGCGAATGCCAAGGCGCTGATCAAGCGCCTGTTCTTCGATGCCAAGCGCTACGACTTGGGTCGTGTCGGCCGATACAAGATCAACCAAAAGCTCGGTTTCAAGGACGATGGCGAGGATCGGATTCTCCGCGGTCGGGACCTGCTTGAGGCGACCAAATACCTGCTCCGCCTCAAAAAGGGCGAGGGCAGCATCGACGACATCGACCACCTTGGAAGCCGGCGTATCCGCACGGTTGGCGAACTGTTGGCGAACCAATGCCGGGTCGGTCTGGCCCGCACGGAGCGTTTGGTCAAGGAGCGCATGACGCTGTTCGACCAGAGCCTCGACACGATGGCTCCGCAGAAGCTGATCAATCCGAAGGCACTGTCCGCCGTGGTCCGCGACTTTTTTGGTCGCAGCCAGTTGAGCCAGTTCATGGACCAGATCAACCCGCTCGCCGAGCTGACGCACAAGCGTCGTCTCTCCGCGCTCGGACCCGGGGGTCTCAGCCGCGATCGCGCCGGATTCGAGGTTCGCGACGTCCATCCGTCGCATTACGGCCGTATCTGTCCCATCGAGACGCCCGAAGGTCCGAACATCGGCTTGATTGCGTCGCTCGCGACCTACGCCCGGGTCAATGACTTCGGCTTCATCGAGACGCCTTACCGCAAGGTTCTTCATGGACGCGTCACCGACCAGATCGACTATCTCACGGGCGATCGCGAGGAAGGGTTCAGGATCGCCCAGGCCAACGCACCCATCGACGAAAAGGGTCGTTTCCTGACCGATGGCGTTCCGTGCCGGCTCAAGGGTGATTTCATCGACGTCGAACCGGAGAAGGTCGACTACATGGACGTGTCGCCGAAGCAGCTCGTCTCGGTGGCGGCCGGTTTGATTCCGTTCCTCGAGCACGACGATGCGAATCGCGCGCTGATGGGTTCGAACATGCAGCGCCAAGGCGTTCCATTGTTGGTCACCGAGGCCCCGCTTGTTGCGACCGGTCTCGAGGAACGCGTGGCCCGCGATTCCCGCGCGGTCATCGTCTCCGAGGATGCCGGCAAAGTGGCCAGCGTGAACGGAAGCCAGATCGTCATCACCAAGGACGGCAAGCTTCCCGAGACGAAGAAGCGTCTCAAGCACGCTCCCGAGGATGGCGTCTACGTTTACACCGTCCGCAAATTCATGCGGTCGAACGCGGCCACCTGCATCAACCAGAAGATTCTGGTCGGCAAAGGCGACCACGTGAAGAAGGGGCAGGTCATCGCCGACGGTCCGTGCACTTCGGGCGGCGAACTCGCCTTGGGTCGCAACGTGCTCGTCGCGTTCATGCCGTGGAACGGCTACAACTTCGAGGACGCCATCCTGATCTCCGAAAAGATCGTGAAGGAGGACATCTTCACGTCGATCCACATCGACGAGTTCGAGGTCGTCGCGCGCGACACCAAGCTCGGACCCGAGGAAATCACCCGGGACATCCCGAATCTGGGCGAGGAAGCGCTCAAAAACCTGGGTCTCGATGGCGTCATCCGCGTGGGCGCCGAGGTCAAGCCCGGCGACATCCTCGTCGGCAAGATCACCCCGAAGTCCGAGACGGAACTGGCGCCGGAAGAGCGCTTGCTCCGCGCGATTTTCGGCGAGAAAGCCGCCGACGTTAAGGATACTTCGTTGAAGGTGCCCTCCGGCACCTACGGCATCGTGATGGACGTCAAGGTGTCCGCGAAAGCCGACGGCGTGAAACCCTTGAAGCGCGAGGTTCCGATCGTCACCGGCAAGGAACCGCCCAAGCGCGCCCAAAAGGAGGTAGAGGACAGCTACAAGGTCAAGCGCGAGGAGCTCCTCGAGCAATTGACCGAAGCGCTCTCCAACATCCTCCTCGGCGAGAAGATTCCGCTCGATGTCGTCAACAGCGAGACCGGCGAGATCATCATTCCGGCCAACCGGAAGATCACCAAGACGCTGCTCAAGAAGCTCGCGCTGGTGTACGACCGCATCGAGATCGATCCCTCCCCGATCCGGAACAAGATCAACGAGATCATCGCCCAGTTTAAGAAGAAGTTCGACGACCTCCAGATGCAGCACGACGAGGAGATGGAGCGCATCGAGGCGGGCGAGGAAATCGACAGCGGCATCGTCAAGCAGGTCAAGGTCTACATCGCATCGAAGCGCAAGCTTTCGGTCGGTGACAAGATGGCCGGTCGTCACGGCAACAAGGGCGTGGTCGCCCGGATTGTTCCCGAGGAAGACATGCCGTACCTGCAGGACGGTACCCCGGTCGAGATCGTGCTGAACCCGCTGGGCGTGCCTTCGCGCATGAACGTCGGGCAGTTGCTCGAGACCCATTTGGGCTGGGCGTGCAAGTTCCTCGGCATCCGCATCGCGACTCCCGTTTTCGACGGCATCAAGGAGAAGCAGATCCGCGGTTACCTCAAGCAGGCGGAATTGCCGGAACACGGCAAGGTCCACCTGTACGACGGCCGCTCCGGCGAGCAGTTCGACCAGGAAATCGTGGTGGGCTACATCTACATGATGAAGCTGGGCCATTTGGTGGCCGACAAGATCCACGCCCGGGCCGTTGGACCCTACTCGCTCGTCACCCAGCAACCGCTCGGTGGCAAGGCGCAGTACGGCGGACAGCGCTTCGGCGAAATGGAAGTGTGGGCCATGGAGGCGTACGGCGCCGCCTACACGCTCCAGGAGCTCCTCACCGTCAAATCGGACGACGTCCAGGGCCGCACGCGCATCTACGAGAGCATCGTCAAGGGTGACAACTCCCTGGAGGCCGGCATCCCCGAGTCGTTCAACGTTCTCGTCAAGGAAATGCAGTCGCTCGGCCTCGACGTGAAGGTCGGATATTCCAACCCGTCGGATGCGCCGAGCCAGGCAAATGCCTTGGCCGCGCTCGCCTGATCCATCCACGCCAACCGCACTGCTTCCGGAACACAACGTTATGCTGTCGTCCAAGGATACCGCCCGCGAGTTGCTGGGCCTCGACAAGGTCAATCTGGTGGATCACGTCGCGATCCATGTCGCGTCGCCGGAAACGATCCGCTCATGGTCGAAGGGAGAGGTAAAGAATCCCGAGACCATCAACTACCGTACTTTCAAGCCCGAGAAGGGCGGCCTCTTCTGCGAGCGCATTTTCGGTCCCGTCAAGGACTGGGAATGCTCCTGCGGAAAGTACAAACGCATCAAGCACCGCGGCGTCGTCTGCGATCGTTGCGGCGTCGAGGTCACCCTCGCGCGCGTCCGACGCGAACGCATGGGCCACATCGAGCTGGCCGTTCCCGTCTCGCACATCTGGTTCTTCAAGTGCATGCCGTCGCGCATCGGCCTGATGCTCGACATGACCGCCCGCAACCTCGAGCGCGTCATCTACTACGAGGACTACCTCGTCATCGACCCGGGCAACACGCCGCTCAAGGAGAACCAGCTTCTCTCCGAGCACGAATACCGCGAGGCCCGCCAGACCTACGGCACGGACGCTTTCGTCGCCAAGATGGGCGCCGAGGCCGTTCGGGACGCCCTCTCCAAAACCAATCTGGAGCGGACCATCGATGAGCTCGCGCTCGCGATGCAGGAGACGAAGTCCAAGCAAAACCGGAAGAAGATCGCCAAGCGCATCAAGCTTTTCCAAGGCTTCACCAAGGGCAAGATGCGCCCCGAGTGGATGATCCTCACGGTCCTGCCGGTCATCCCTCCCGACCTCCGTCCCCTCGTCCCGCTCGAGGGCGGCCGGTTCGCGACGTCCGATCTCAACGATCTCTATCGTCGTGTCATCAATCGCAACAACCGCCTCAAGAACCTCCTCCAGTTGAAGACCCCCGAGGTCATCATCCGGAACGAGAAGCGCATGCTTCAGGAGGCCGTCGACGCATTGTTCGACAACGGCCGGCATGGTCGCGCCGTCACCGGCGCGGGCAACCGCGCCCTGAAGTCGCTCTCGGACATGCTCAAGGGCAAGTCCGGCCGCTTCCGCCAGAACCTGCTTGGCAAGCGCGTCGATTACTCCGGCCGATCCGTCATCGTCATCGGCCCCGAGCTCAAGTTGCACCAATGCGGTCTTCCCAAGAAGATGGCGCTGGTCCTGTTCGAGCCGTTCATCATCCGCCGTCTCAAGGAGCTCGGCTACGTCCACACGGTCCGCTCCGCCAAGAAGATGATCGAGCGGCAGTCGGCCGAGGTCTGGGACATCCTTGAGGAAGTCACCAAGGGACATCCCGTCCTCCTCAACCGCGCCCCGACGCTCCACCGTCTCTCGATCCAGGCGTTCGAGCCCGTCCTCATCGAGGGCGAGGCCATCCGGATCCACCCGCTCGTTTGCACCGCCTACAACGCGGACTTCGACGGCGACCAAATGGCGGTGCACGTGCCGCTTTCCGTCGAGGCCCAGATGGAAGCGCGCCTTCTCATGATGGCGCCGCTGAACATCTTCAGCCCGTCGAGCGGCAAGCCGATCATGACGCCGACCCAGGACATCACCTTGGGTTGCTATTACCTCACCGCCGAGCCCCGGAAGGCCAAGCGCGCGAACGAGCGCATCATGCTCTTCGGATCCAAGGCGGAGGTCATCTTCGCGCATATGGACGGCGCCTTGAAGACCCATGACCGCGTCCAGGTGGTCAATCCCGACTTCGGCCATACCTCCGTCTACGGCGACGCCAAGTCGAAGACCATCGAGACCACGGTCGGTCGCGTGATCTTCTCCGAGATCTGGCCCACGGACCTCGGATTCATCAACAAGGCCGTCGGCAAGAGCCAGATCGGCGACGTCATCTTCAACTGCTACAAGCACTGCGGCCACGAGCGCACCGTGGTCACCTTGGACAAACTGAAGGAGATCGGCTTCAACGAGGCCACCCGCGCCGGCGTTTCGATCGGCATCGACGACATGATCGTCCCCGCCGAGAAGGAGAAGGAAATCGAGAACGCCCTCAAGCAGATCGCCGAGGTCGACAAGCAACACCGCAAGGGTGTCATCACCAACCAGGAGCGATACAACAAGGTCATCGACATCTGGACGCATTGCACCGACCAGATCGGCGCGGTGATGCTCAAGACGCTCCAGAAGAACCAGGAGAAGAAGGAGTACAACCCGGTTTACCTGATGGTTGACTCCGGAGCGCGCGGCAACAAGGCGCAGGTGCGCCAGCTTGCCGGTCTTCGTGGCCTCATGGCGAAGCCCAGCGGCGAGATCATCGAGAAGCCGATTCTTTCGAGCTTCCGCGAGGGTCTTACCGTGCTCGAGTACTTCATCTCGACCCACGGCGCCCGCAAGGGTCTCGCCGACACCGCCCTCAAGACCGCCGACTCGGGTTACATGACCCGCAAGTTGGTCGATGCCGCGCAGGACGTCATCGTCCGCGCCATCGATTGCGGCACCACCAACGGCATCTACGTCAACGCGATCTATGAGGGCGAGGAAGAGGTCGTCAAGATCAGCGAGCGCATCTTCGGTCGGTACTCGTCCGAAGACGTCTACAATCCCACGGACCTCAAGGAAAAGGTCGTCGGCGCGGGTCTGGAACTCGACGAGATTACTTCCAAGGGAGTCGAACGCGCCGGCATCGAGCGGATCAAGATCCGTTCGGCGCTCACCTGCGAGACGCGTCACGGCGTCTGTGCCAAGTGCTATGGCCGCAATCTGGCCACCGGACGGCTCGTGAAGATGGGCGAGGCAGTCGGCATCATCGCCGCGCAATCCATCGGCGAACCGGGAACGCAGCTCACCATGCGCACGTTCCATGTTGGCGGCGTCGCGACCCAGACCTACAAGCAGCCGCAGATCAAGGCGAAGCACGACGGTACGGTGCGCTACTCCGAACTGCGTTACGTGGGCCTGGAGGACGGAAACAACATCGTCCTCAACAAGAACGGCCAACTGATGATCCTGTCCCCCGAGGGCAAGGAACTCGAGACCCACACCATCGTCGTCGGTTCCGTCATCTCCGTGCCGGACGGCGGCCAGGTGAAGAAGAACGACGTGTTCGTCGAGTGGGATGCCTACAACGTTCCCGTCATCTCCGAAAAGGGTGGCCGGGTCCGCTTCCTCGACATCATCGAGGGCGTCACCATGAAGCAGGAAGTCGATGCCTCCACCGGCACCGACGACATGGTGATCATCGACCACAAGGAAGATCTCCACCCGACGATCATCATCGAGGACAACAAGGGCGAGCCGCTTGCCCAGTACCCGATTCCCGCCGGCGCCCACTTGGTCGTTGGCGAGGGCGATACCATCGGGGCCGGTGCCCTCTTGGCGAAGACGCCCCGCAAGGCGTCCAAGACCAAGGATATCACCGGCGGCCTCCCGCGCGTCGCCGAACTGTTCGAGGCCCGCCGTCCGAAGGACGCCGCCGAGATCGCCAAGATCAACGGTGTCGTCGACTTCGGGCCGAGCGTCCGCGGCAAGCGCTGCGTACTCGTCAAGGATCCGCAGACCAATCAGGAAGAGGAACACCTCATCCCGATCGGCAAACACATCATCGTCTACAAGGGCGACTTCGTTAAGAAGGGGCAGCAGCTCACGGACGGTCCGGTGGTACCGCACGAGATCCTCGACATTTGCGGACCCCAGGAGTTGCAGGAGCACTTGGTCAACGAGATCCAGGAGGTCTATCGCCTGCAGGGCGTGACGATCAACGACAAGCACGTCGAGATCATCATCCGGCAGATGCTCAAGAAGGTCCGCATCACGGAACCCGGCGATACCGTGTTCCTGTGGGGCGAGCAGATCGACAAGATCATCTTCGAGGACGAGAACAGCCGCGTGGAAGGCATCGGTGGCAAGCCCGCGGAGGGCGTGCCGGTGTTGCTGGGCATCACCAAGGCCTCGCTAGAGACCGAGTCGTTCCTCAGCGCCGCGTCGTTCCAGGACACCACCCGCGTCCTCACCGAGGCCGCGACGTTGGGCAAGAGCGACATGCTCCGGGGCTTCAAGGAGAACGTCATCATGGGTCACATCATCCCCGCCGGTACCGGCTACCACGGGCACCGCGATGTCACCCTCAAGTTGCTGGTCGATGTCCCCGCGGACGATTCGACGAGCCTTGAGTTCACGGCGGAGCCCGAGGGATCGCCGCTCGTCGGCTGAGCATTCCCCGTCCCCACCATTCGCAATGCGGGGCGCCTTCGGGCGCCCCGTTTTGCTTCCCGGGGGTTGACATCGCCGGGCATGTGGCTAGACGGGAGTGCACCCCGCGCCCCTTTTGCCATGTACCCCCGCATCCCACGCCCGACACGCCCCGCCGCCGGCTTTACCCTGATCGAACTGCTCGTCGTGATCGCGATCATCGCGATCCTCGCCGGGATGCTTTTGCCCGCGTTGAGCAAGGCGAAGGACCGCGCGCTGCTGGCCAACGATCTGAACAACATCAAGCAGGTCGTGCTCGGCGCGCACATGTTCGCGACCGACAACAACGACTACCTGCCGTATGCGAGTTGGGGCGACTGCCAGGACCGCGATTCGTGGTGCACGACGAAGGGAATGCCCAACGGGGAAGGGAAGGCCGACCCAGTGATCTGGACCAACCAGGTCGCGTTTTTCAAGCGCAGCCAACTCGGCAAATATCTCGGCACCGAACGCGTGCTCACGTGCCCGAAGGATCTTGCCGAACGCGCGACCGGCAAGGCCGCCCTCGACTACAAGAGGCGCAATATCAAGATCACGAGCTATCTTTGGAACGGATCCACCGTCGCGTTCCAGAGCGCGACCTCCGACACCCCGACGTCCCGCTTCAAGCTCGGCGACCTTCGCCCGACCGGCATGCTGATGTGGGAAGCCCCCGCCGAGCAGGACCAGTATCTTTTCAACGACGTCGGCAGTTCTCCCTACGAGGGGATCTCGCAGCGCCATGGCAACAACAAGAAAGCCAAGACGCAGGGCGAGAACGTCGGCGGCATCGCGACCTTCGGCGATCTCTCCGGCCGCGCGTTCGCGTTGAACATGAACAAATGGTTCACCCGGAATTACGCGGGCACCAAGGTCTGGCCGAACGGTCCCGATTTCGACGGACCCAACGACGCCTGGTACAGCCTCGGCAGCAAGACCGGAGGGCCGTAGAAGTGTGACGGGTCGAGACCGTGGAGCGTCGGCAGGCAGGCTCCGCCGACCCGCGCCGGCATTCAGACGCGACCTGCGCCGAATTCCTCCCGCAACGACCCAAGCAAGGCGTCCACCATCCGCGTCCATTGCCCGCGCGTGGTGCAATAGGGAGGCATCAATACGACGACATTTCCGATGGGTCGCGTGAGCACGCCACGCCGCGCCATGCCCGCGCAGACGCGGATTCCCGCCTGTTCCCCGAGCGCGAACGGCCTCCGCGTTTTCCAGTCTTTCGTCAACTCGATGCCCGCGACCAATCCCACCCGGCGGATATCGCCGACGTTGGGATGGGACCACAGGCGTTCCAATCCGGCCTCCATCCAATCGCCGAGTCGTTGTCGCTTGTGGGTTGCCTTCGTTGAACGCACCAGCGAAAGGCTCGCCCTTGCCGCCGCCGCGCCCAATGGATTCGCGGTGTAGCTGTGTCCGTGGAAGAAGGTCTTGAACTCCGCGTACTCGCCGAGGAAGGCGTCGAAAATCCGCCGTGTCGCCAGCGTAGCCGCCATGGGCATCGTCCCGCCGGTCAGGCCTTTCGCCAAAGCCACGAGATCCGGCGTCACGCCCTCCGCTTGGCTCGCGAGGATTCCGGGGCCGCCGGCCCTTCCAAAGCCGGTCATGACTTCGTCGGTGATCAACAGCGCGCCGTGCGCCCTGGCCAAGGCGGCGACTCGCGCGAGCCAACCTTCGGGCTGCGGGATCATCCCGGCCGCGCCCTGCAGACGCGGTTCCACCACGAACGCGGAGTAAGGCCGGTCTTCCGCCCGCGCTTTTGCAAATTGCCGCCGGACCAAATCCACGCATTCCCATCCGCATTTCCGCCCCAAGCGCGCGTCCTGGCGATCGGGCCGCGCCCGGTTGAACGGACAACGGTAGCAATAGGGCGCCATCACCGCGTCGGTCGGGAACAACAGGCCCCGGTACGCCTTGTGGAAAAGTTCGATGTGCCCCAGCGACACGGCCCCGACGGTGTCGCCGTGGTAGCCCCCGCGCACCGAGAGGTACCGGGTTTTCCCTCGCGACGCGCCGGTGCGCCGCGAGTATTCGTGCGCGAGTTTCAGGGCCGTTTCGATCGCGGTGGAACCGTCGTCGCTGAAGAAAACCTTCGTCAGCTTGCGCCCGTCCCGTCCCGGTCCGCGCGCCGCCGCCACCAATTCCGCGGCAAGCCGGCTCGCTGGTTCGTTCGCGAATCCCAACGCCGAGACGTGCGCGACCTTGCCGAGTTGCCTTCGGATCGCCGCGTCGATCGCGGGGTGCGAATGCCCGTGGAGATTCGTCCAGATCGACGAGTTCGCGTCGAGATACTCGTTGCCCCCCGCGTCCCAGAGCCGTGTCCCCTTGCCGCGGACCAAGACCACCGGATCGCGGCGCAGCCAGTCGCGCATCTGCGTGAACGGGTGCCACACGTGCGCGTGGTCCAGCCTGCCGATGGGAGTCTTGGCCTTCATTGTTTTCGACCGAGGGATTCCGTGGCTGCCTTCAGCGCCGCGATCTCTGCGGGGGTATGATTCGCCGTCACGGTGAATCGGAGCCGCGCGGCACCGCGGGCCACCGTGGGATAACGAATGGCGGGGACAAAAAACCCGGCGTCCCGCAGTCCCGACGCGATGTCGAGCGCGTCCGCTTCGGCGCCGACGATCCACGGAAGGATCGCGCTCGAAGCCTTCTTGCCCGGGCCCACGAATTCCGACGCGCGTTGCCAGGTCCGGTCCGCGCGGTCCTTTCCCTCGTGTCCCCCCACCAATGCGACCGCTTCCGCCGCGGCCGCCGCGATCGCAGGGGAAGGGGCGGTTGAGAACACGAAACTCCGCGCGCGGTTCACCAGGAAGTCGACGAGCAGCACGCTGCCCGCGATGTATCCGCCCTCGCACCCCAGCGCCTTTCCCAGCGTGCCCATCTGGATTTCGACGCGGTCCCCGACGCCTTCTGCCTCCGCGAGTCCCGCGCGCGTCGCGCCGAAAAGCCCGGTGGCGTGCGCCTCGTCCAGCATCAGCCACGCCCCGTGCCGTTCCTTCAACTCCACCAATTCGCGGAGCGGCGCGCGGTCGCCGTCCATGCTGAAAACGCTTTCCGTCACCACCAAAACGCGGGGCCGCCGCTCCATCGCAAGGCCGTCCGCCCACTTCAGGATCCGCTCGAGATCCCCAAGGTCGTTGTGCCGGAAGACGCGCAGGCGCGCGCCGCTCAACCGCGCGGCATCGACGCAACACGCGTGCACCAACCGGTCGACGACCACGATGTCGTCCTTTCCCACCAATGCCGGGATTGTTCCCACCGCCGCCGCGTGGCCGCTGGAAAACGCCAGCGCGGCGGGAACGCCTTTCCACGCGGCGATGGCCTCCTCGAGGCGGTGGTGCGGATCCAACGATCCGCAGACCAGCCGCGCGGCCCCGGATCCGGTTCCCCAGATGCCAAGGGCGCGCGTCGCGGCTTCGACGAGCCGCGGATGGTCGCGGAGCCCGAGGTAGTCGTTCGACGAGAAATTCAGCAGGTCCCGGCCGTTGATCCGGATGCGCGTGCCGTCGATGGACTCGACGCGACGCCGTTCGCGATGCAGCCCGGCGGCCCGCAGTTCGGCGAGCCGTCCGGCGAGATCGTCCGTGAGCGTCGGCATGGCGGGAAGATAAGGGAGCGGGACGTGGTGGCCGAGCGCGAAGGCGGGGCTTCAAGCCCAGCGCGTGGGCCGGCTATCCAAATGGAAGACTTGTCCCGACACGTTCCGCATCGACGCCAAGTGGACCACGAAGCGCGCGGCCTCCGCGGGATCGTTGAGCCTTCGCAACGCGTTGGCGGCGGCGAATGCCGCGAGACGCTCGGCCGGCAATTCCGCCGTCATTCCCGTCGGCATCACGCCCGGCAGCACCGCGTTCACGCGGAGATTCCGGCCCCCCATCTCCCGCGCCAGGGATTGGCTCATGCCGATCAAGGCCGCCTTGGCCGCCGCGTACGCCGCCTGTCCGGCCGCGCCGTGCGCCGCGTGGCTAGAGATGTTGACGATGTGCCCGTCGCGGTGACGGAGGAAAAGCGGAAGGAACGCGCGGATGGTGCGGAAGGTCCCGTCGAGATTCCCGGCCATCGTCCGTTCCCAATCGGCATGGTCGAGCCGACCCACGAGCCCGTCCACCGCGACGCCCGCGTTGTTGACGAGGCAATCGATCCGGCCCGCCTCGGCCTCGATCCGTGCGGCGGCCGCGATGGACGCGTCGCCATCGGTGACATCGAGATCGATCCGCGCCACGCCCGGCGGCCATTCCGCGGTGGCGTGGGCGCGGCAGCCCGCGTACACGCGCCAGCCCGCGGATTGAAACGATTCCACCAGCGCGCGGCCCAATCCCCCCGCGGCGCCGGTCACCAGAACGACGCGATCCCGCTCGCCGGGATGGACGGGCTTGGTCAAGGCGCTTCTCCCGTGTTCTTCCCGTCCTTGCGGACCCATTCGCCGCCGATCATCGATGCCTGGACCGGGCCGACATGGTGGATGATGCCGTCGAAAACATCGCGAAGCCCCGCGGAGTGCGGCAGCGCGATGACGTCGGCGAGCGCGCCCGGCGACAATTCGCCGACGACTCCCGCCAGTCCCAGCGCCCGCGCGCCATTCCCGGTCGCGAGTCGCAGGATGGCTTCGGGCGACACGGTGGCGTCGCGTGACGCGAACATCGCCATGTCCTCGAAGAGCGAAAGCGTCGGGGGCGACGCCCCGTCGGTCCGCGCGCTCGCGAGGCTGTCGGTCCCGAGGCAAAGGTTCACGCCGGCCTTGGCGAGATCGGAAAAGGGGAACCGCTGGTGGCGGAAGTAGTCGTGCGATCGGGGACAATGGACGACGGAGGAACCGGAGCTTGCCAGCAACGCGTCGTCGTCGTTCCAGAGATAGTTCGCGTGGACCGCCAGAAAGTCGGGACCGAGGAGCCCGTGGTCCGAGGCGTGCCGGACCGGCGAGCCGCGTCCGCAGTCGTCGCAGGGACGTTGACCGTGCAGCCAATCGAACATCGGGCCGCGCCGGAACATGAACATCTCGAATTCCGCGAGGGACTCCGCGAGGTGCGTGGTGATGCGCCATCCATGCTCGCGGGCGACCCTTGCCGTCGCGCGGAGAAGCTGGGGCACGGTGGAGTACGGGGCGTGTGGGGAAAGCCCGACGGTGCCCCGTGACCGACCGCATTCCGCCAACGCCGCGACGGCGTCCGCCACGAGCGACTCCGGCTCCCGTTGGCTTCGCACGCCCGTCAATTCGATGAAGGAGTGGACCCGGAGCGGCGTGGCGGCGCGTCGTTCCGGCAGTCCCTTCGGGAACGCCTCGATGTTGGCCACCGTCGTGGTCCCGGTCTCGAGCAACTGCCGCGCGCCGGCGTGCCACGAGGCCTCGAAGTCCGCATCCGACCATCCGGACTTCAAAGTCAGTATCGACTTGATCCAATCGGGAAACGTCCGCGGACGCGCGATCATTCCTGCCATGCCCGTGTAGTCGAGATGGCAATGCGCGTTAACCAACCCCGGCATGAGCACCGCGTCGCCCAGATCCTGGACGGGACCGGCGTTGCCCGCCGCGACCTCGTGGAACGGGCCCACCGCGACGATGCGGCCGTGCTCGATGGCGATCCCGCCGTTTTCAACGGGAGGGCCGCAGAGGGGCAGCAGCGTCCGGGACCGGAGGATCATGGATGAATCCCGGAGAACGGGGCAACGATGGCCGTCCGCCGGCCCGGGCCGCATTTGCGTCGCGCGGTCAGGCGGCGCGGCGGCGTTCCTTCAGGGTCGCGGCGACCGAATGCTTTTTGGCCTTGGCCTTGTTGTGCTTCTTGCGCACCTGGGCGCTGAGCTTCGCGATCGTGCGGTCGATCGCCGCGTAGAGATCGGCCTCGGCGTCTTCCGCGTAGAGATCGTTGCCGCGGATGCCGACGCGGATGCCGCACTTGAATTGCTTCGCCGGGGAATGGGCCGTGTGGTCCCTCTCCAGGGTCACCCGGGCGTCGAGCAGCCAGCGGTCGATGTGCTCGAGCTTCTCGAGCTTGTCGAGCACGTGTTGCTCGATGGCATCCGTCAGCGTGACGTTGTGGGTGGACAGGATCAACTTCATGGTTGTGGTAAAGCTGCGTCGCGGAAGGCGGCATTTCAACCCGACTTTTTCCGCGCGGTTTTTTCCGCGTTCTTGCCCTTGGTCGCGCGCGAAAACCGGAACGAACCCGACCGCCACTCGCCCTCGGTCCGGGTCTCGGCCACTTCCCACCCGATGCCGGCGTATGCCTTGGCCACGGAATCGAACTGCGTCGCGAGGATTCCCGCGGTCACCAGCGTCCCGCCCGGTGCCACGTGCGCCGTCAACCGCGACTTCGCCGCGATCAACACGTCGTGCATCAGGTTCGCGCAGACCACGTCGAAGACCGCCTTCGGCCGCGCCGGAAGCCGCGTCGCGTCGCCCTCGGCGATCCGGATGCCTCCGATCGCGTTCAACGCGGAGTTCGCGCGCGCGATCCGCACGCAGTCGGGGTCATAGTCGAACGCTTCCACCGGCGAATAGCCGAGCCGCGCGGCCGACAACGCCAGGATTCCCGAACCGGTTCCGGCGTCGAGCAACGACTGCGCGGTGCCCGGCCGGCGAAGGCCGACCACTTGTTCCAGACAGAAACGCGTCGTCGCGTGCTGGCCGGTCCCGAAGCTCAGTCCGGGATCCAACTCCACCATCGCCTGTCCGCGCCTCGGCTTCCGCTGGCTCCACGTCGGGCGCACCAAAAGTTTTCCGGCGATGTCGATCGGTTGGAAATGGCGTTTCCACGATTCCGACCAATCGCGCGGCGGCACGATTCGGATCGAAACCCGCGCCGGCGCCGGGTCGATCCCGAATTCGCGCAGTCCCGCGAGCTCCGCGAGCAATCGCGCCCGCAACGCGACGGTCTCGCCCGGCGACGGCGTCGCGAACGCCGAGACGGAAACCGCGCCCGTGCGGAGATCGAGATGGATGCCCGGCGTCTGGCCGGTCTCGCGCTCGAGCAACGCGGACACCGCATCCTCGGCCGCGGGATTCGTGGAGACGGCGATGCGTCGCAGGGGATGTTTCATAGATCGCGCCACGGGACGAAATTCATCAGTTGGACCTCGGTTCGGGCTCGGCCTGTCTTTACCTCGCCGATGTCCACCCAGGTCGCGCCCGCGTAGTCGACGTCGAAGTGCTCGAACTTCCGCATCGGCAAACCGAGCAGGTGCGACAGCGCCATCCGCACCACGCCGCCGTGCGCGAACACCGCGACCTTTTGCCCGGGGTGCTGGTCCACGATGAAGCGGATCGCATCGGCGACGCGCGACCGGAACGCCTCCATCGGTTCCGCGCCGGGAATCTGGTCGCGTTCCATCAGGTCCAGCCAATCGTGCGCGCTCGCGCCGAATTTCTCCTGCACGTCGTTCCAGCCGAATCCGGTCCAGCTACCGAAATCCACCTCGCGCAGGCCGTCGATCAACACCGGCGTGCCCGGGTACTGCGGCCGGAACGGGTCCATGGTGAGTTGCACCCGCAGCATCGGGCTCGCGTAGACGCCGTCGAAAGTGTGCCTTCGCAACCAACCCGCGAGCGCGTCCGCCTGCCGGTGGCCCAGCGCCGAGAGACCCATGTCGATCCGCGAGCCGCCGAAGACGCGATGGTACTTCTCCTCGACCTCCGCGTGCCGCATCAGGAACAGGCTCGTCTTCATGCGGCCGGCGTTTGCAAAGCCTGGCGTTGCGCCGCGAAGAGTTCGCGGATGCCCGCGCGACCCATGCGCAGCATCGCGGCCAATTGCTCGTCGCCGAACGTCGATTCCTCGCCCGACGCCTGCAGCTCGATGAACTCGCCCGCCTCGTTCATGACGAGGTTGAGATCGACGGCCGCGTCGCGGTCCTCGGTGTAGGCGAGGTCGACCAACGGAATTCCGTCGCACACGCCGAGGCTGACCGCCGCGACCGCGCTTCGGATCGGCGGCTTCGCGAGCTTGCCTTCGGAAACCAGTTTCCCGAGCGCCAACATCAACGCGACATACGCGCCGGTGATCGACGCCGTGCGCGTGCCGCCGTCCGCCTGGAGCACGTCGCAATCGATCCAGATCGTCCGGGCGCCGAGCGCCTCGAGGTCCACCGCCGCGCGGAGCGACCGGCCGATGAGTCGCTGGATTTCCTGGGAACGCCCGTCGAGTTTCAGCTTCGAGATGTCGCGCACCTTTCGTCCGAGGGTCGAGTAGGGGAGCATCGAATACTCGGCGGTGATCCAGCCGCCGCTCACTTTCTGGGACTGCATCCACTTGGGCACGGACTCCTCGATGGTGACGCCGCAGATCACCTGCGTGTTGCCCCACGAGACCAGGGTGGACCCGGTGGCATGCGGGGCGATGCCATTCTGGAAACGCAGCGGACGCAACTGGTCGGCACGGCGTCCATCCGCTCGGACAAATTCACTCATTCGGCCGCGACGCTAGAGGGCGGGGCGGCGGGTGAACAGCCGGCAGTGTGGCGCGGCCGTCCCCGCCTGCGATTGGCACGCATGGATGGCGTTGTGAGCAAAGGCGAGACGACGTGGTGTCGTTGCGGGTTGAGTCTTTGGCAGTCCAACGCAGGCGAGACGCCCGCGACTACCGCAGGCGGGGACGCCCGCGCTACGTTCTCGAACCGCTCAACGCGGGTCCACGACGTGCCCAAGGAATAGACACGCGCCGCTCCCCGTGTGCTGGATCGCGAAGACGAACGGCCGGTCCACCCGCACCTCGATGGGCGGCTTGGGCTCCCTCGCCGAAACGGACATGACGACGGCGGTCGCGGCCGCCGCTTCCGTTCCCTTTTCGTCGATCGCGAAAAACGTCTTGTGAATGACGTCGGAAATCGCGAACCCGCCGCCCTGTGACATGCGGCCGAAGTCGGCGTCCCCGCCGAACGCGGACTTCATTCCCATCGAGGAGAGCGGCGGCACGAGCGACATCGAGGCGGATTCCAGACGGAACTTCGGCAGGTGAACGACGACGTCCCGGCGTTCGGTGCGCGCGCAGCCGGCCAGCAGGGCCGGAGTCAGTTGCTTCTCGAGGGCGTCGAGTCCGTCCGGTGCATCCGGGAGAAGGATCACGAACTGCAACTGCGAATCGGCGTAGGCGAGCGTCAACACCGTGTGGCCGGGCCGTTTCGCATGACCGAGGTCCCGCTTCTGCCTCATCGTCGGTACCATTGCGGATGCTTTTCCGCGGATCCGGAACGGCTCGGGCTTCGTTGCCGACACCGGAAATTCCCCGGACCACGGCGCCTTCAGGTAAAGCGCGTTCGCCAGCACCAAGCGCGTGCCGCCGTCGATCGCGCCGGCCGGGATCAGGTCGCGGATCCGTTTGCGCGTCCGGTCCTCGACCCATCCGTTGATGTGAATTCGTGCCGCCTCCGGGTTCTTCCCGAAATCCAACGCCTCGAGCGGTGCCCCGTACCGGTCCTTCACGAGCAAAAGGAACGGCGCCCGGAATTCAATTCCCTTTTGCCCGAACAGTCGGTTCGCCAGCGTGAAGACGATGGGCTCCTGCAAGGTGCCGCGTGCCTTGGCGGATTCCGCCATCCTTGCAGTGCGATCGGCAATCTCGTCCAACGCGCGGCCCAGTTCGAAGAACGATCCGTGCAACGCCACGTCGTCGGACGGGTAGCGGAGCGCCGTCGCCATTTCGGACCGCGTCTTCCCGTCGGCCCCCGCGTAGGTCATCGCCAACGCGTTCTGGATGGAATAGGGCGACAGGCAAAGGTTCGCGTTGGTCGTCGACATCCGCCGGTAAAGATCGAGTCCGAATTCGTTGATCGCCCTCGCCGCGGTTTGGGATTCCGCGGCCGCGACGGTGGACGCGAGGAACAGCGTCAACCCCGCGATACACGCGGCCACCGACGTGCGTCGTCGGACTTCCCACGGTTTCGTGCGATTGCCCGACGACTCGGGATCCGGATGGCCGGCGGTGGAGCGGATTCCTTGCATGCGATGGATCACGTGCGAATCCGGCCGGGCATTAGGCGAAATCTCAGCGCCTCACGTAGGTCTTCGGCCCGATCCAGCGCGTGTTGTACTTCGCGTGCAAACCGTCGGACGCGAATGCCGGCCGCTCCTGCGTCCCGTGGCGTTGGTCGTCCATTCCGGTCCACGGCAATGGCTCGATCGCCGTGCCCGCGGCGACGTGGTAGTCGGCGTCCTTGTCCCAACCCACGGTCCACAGGAAGAACTCGCGTACCGTCCCGGCGGGCGCGGGCGGCAGCGTCGCGGCGTCGAACTCGAGCGTCAGCTCGTCGCCGCCGGCAACGATCGCCAGGCCGTTGTCGCGCGCGGCCAGCAGTTCCCGGACATCGCCCGGACGCGTCGCCCAACCCGACGGGGTGATGCGCCAATTCGGTCCGGGCAGGAGTTTCTCGTAGACCGGCGTCATCGGCTCCGTCCACGGAAGGTCCGCGAACGCGCTGTAGCCGCGCGCGTGTAGGTCCGCGCGGACCGGATCCACCCGCGTCTCGACCAGCATTCCGTCGCCGGCCGCCTCCGCGAGCGCGATGCGGTCCCAATGGATCTCGAACGACGCCGTCAACCGTAGCCGCCGCGTGCCCGCCGGCAGCCTTCCCGTCAGGTCGGCGACGATGGTCTTCGTCTTGCCCGCGGGCGCGCCCACCTGCACGTCGACGCGGCTCCAGCGGCCGGGCGCCGTCTCCGCCTCGAGCACGGGGAAGGGGAACCCGAAATCGTCGCGCTGCGACGCGGCGATGTTCGCCATCCCGCCGCCGAAACGGAGCCAGCCGTCGAGGACGAGTTGCAACGGGCGGTCGACGGCAAGCGGTCCGAAATCCAGCAGCACGCCGTGCGGTTCCGCGAGTCCGCGATACTGTTCGCCGAACGGCCGCGGCGGCGAGACGCGACGTCCATCCGTCGCCGCCAATTCCGCCGTGACGTCGCGTCCGTCGAGCGTCTCCGCATGGACCGGCGCGCGCGCGCCGCGCAAGGCCAGGAGCCGGTGCGCCGCGAACGGCCGGCCGGGCATCAACTTGCTGCTCGGATGCACCTCGACGCCGGGCGCGTGGTCCACCACCACGAGTTTCGCCGCATCGAGATACAGGATTTCCCGGAGCTCCTCGGTGACCTGCATCACGTAGCGCCCGTCGCGCGGCACGAACGATCGCGTGTCGCCGACCCGCACGAGTTCCTCCGGATCGGCCTCGATGTACCGACCCTTGGCCACGGGCAATCCAACGGGCGCCGCGCCGAGCAGGTCGGTGACAAATCGATGCCGCGTCCCGTCCCAGGCGTAGAGATACGGGCACGACCCGGTCGGCACCGTCAGTTCGGGAAGGCTGAGCGTGGTTTTGCAATCGACCGCGATGTCGATGCTCGGCAACTGGGTGTCGAACCAACGCACGGTGAGCGAGTCGAGCTTCGCGCGCTTGCCGACGCCGATTTCCACCGGCAACTGCTGGACGGTGCGCAGCGCGCGCCAACCGGCCTCGGCGACCTCGATCTTGGTGCCAAGACCGCTGGCGTTCGAGCGATTGCCCAACAGCCGCGATTTCACCATGCCGTTCGCGTTGCCGCCGTCGTTGCGAAGGAATTTCAATCCGCCCTTGCCCGTGTCGACGACCAGGTCGACGTCGCAATCGCGGTCGAAATCCGCCGCGAGGATCGCGGTCACCGGCCCGATGCCCTCGAGGCCCAGCGCGCGCGTGGTTTCCTCGAAGCCCAGCCGGCCACGGTTCCGCCAGACGCGCAGGCCGTCCGTTCCCCAGGCGAGGACGTCGAGCCATCCGTCGTTGTCGTAGTCGACGAACCGGATGCCGGTGAAATGATTGTCCCTCGCCGCCAGGCGACGCGGCTCCCTGAGCCCGCCGAGATACACGTCGATCGTGTTCTCGCCGACCAAGGCGATGTCGTTCCGCAGGTCGTTGTTGAGGTCGCCCGTCGCCAGCGCGCGGGCCGCGGGCCAATCGGCCGGCTGGTTGTCCGTGGAAAGCCTTCCGCCGCGCACGTTGAACAACACCAGCGGCGGTTGCCCCGAGCGCGTGAGCAACACGTCCGGCAGGTCGTCGTTGTTCCAGTCGTCGACCGTCACCTGCGTGACCGCGCCCACGTTCGCGGGAACGCCGCTCGTCGCGGTGATGTCACGGAACGCCATGTTGCCGAACCCGCGGAAGATCCGCGGCGCGCCCGACGACCCGATCGAGACCAACCCGAGCTTGCCGGTGAACTCGATGTCCACGGGCACGACCAGCGTGGCCGCGTTGGTCCCGAGGTTGGAGACGCGCGTGACGTCCGACATCACTCCGTTCGTCGCGAGCCGGACCACGGCGGTGCCGCGGTCGCCGCCCACCACGAGGTCCTCGTAGCGATCGTTGTTGATGTCGCCGACGGCGATGCCGCGGGGCGATCCGACCGACGGCAATGCGAGCGGCGGCGCGACAGCGCCGAAGGTTCCGTTGGTGTTCCAAAGAAGCCGGAGCGAGCCGGCGGCATCGAATGCCACGAGGTCGTTGAAGCCGCGTCGGTTCACGTCGATCGTGCCGAGCGGCCCGTGAAGCGCGGCCGCGTCCCCGCCGAACGCGGCGGCGGTCGCGTCGGCGAACCGCACGGTGATGCCGTTCCGGTCGGGCTGCTCGAGCGTCGCCGGGGAACGGATCTGGGTATGGACGCAGCGTTCGTAGACGGACGGGTTGTCGGCGGCGGTCTGTTTCCCCGCGGTGACGGCCTGGTGCGCGGCCAGCGCCTTGCCGGCCTCGTCGCGTAGACCGAGGCGCTGGTACATCTGGCTGAGCTGGTAGTAGGCCGAAGGATGGTTGGTCTCGAATTGCGCGACCTCGGCGAATTGCTCCGCGGCTTCCTTGAACCGGCCGAGGCCGGCAAACGCCCGGCCGAGTTGGAAACTCACCGCGTTCACGGTGCGGTCGATGTCCTTCGAGATCTGCAATTCCTGGACCGCGTTGGAATACTGGTTCTGCCGGAGCAAGGCGCATCCGAGCACGTAGTGCGGCGCGGGATTGTTCGGCTCGAGATGCGCGGCCTCGGCGGCGTGGGTCGCGGCCGGGACCGGTTGGCCCGCGAGCAGGTGCGCGTTCGCGAGGTTCAGGTGCACGTCGGGATTGCCGGGATTCATCGAACGCGCCTGCTCGAACAGATCCACCGCCCGCGCGGCGTCGCCCTTCTCGTAGAACGTGCGTCCCGAGCCCATCAGTCCGGCAAAACGCGCCTCGTCGCTGTCGCTGGATCGGTTGCCATAAAACGAATACGCGGCAATGGCGACGATCAACGCGACGATGCCCAGGACCAGCAGGGGTCCCAAGGCTCGTCGCGACGCGGAACCGGGAGTCGACGGCATGGGATCGAGGCTACACGTGGCCCGCGTGGCCGCGGAGCAAAAAGGCGGCCCGCCCGGGACGGAACGATGCGGTGGAAACCGTGGGTGGCGGCAGCCTGCCGCCACGGTGTTGGACCGGGTTGACGTCCTCGCCAATCGCCCCTTCTCAACGAACCGGCCCTCCAAGTTTTGGATTCCAAGTTTCGAAGTGCGGCGGAAGGTCGGCGCGCCGGCGCGGAATCCGGCAACGCATGCGACTGGCCCTTGCACAGATGTTGGTCGAGCCCGGACGTCCGGAAGTGAATCTGCGGCGCGCGGGCGATTGGATTGCCCGTGCCGCCGTGGCGGGCGCGGATCTAGTGCTCTTGCCCGAGGCGCTGGACTTGGGTTGGACCGATCCCTCCGCGCGCGTCCTGGCAGAGCCGATTCCCGATGGCGCGGCGTGCCGGCGAATCTCCGAGGCGGCCCGCGCGCATCACATCCACGTTTGCGCCGGGCTGACGGAGCGGGACGGTGAACGCGTGTTCAATGCCGCCGTGATCGTCGATCCGTCGGGCGCCGTGCGGCTCCACCATCGGAAGTTGAACGAACTCGGGATCGGCCTCGCGAGTTACGACCCAGGCGATCGCCTCGGCGTGGTGCGCCTGCCGTTCGGCACGGTCGGATTGATGATCTGCGCCGATGGATTCGCGCGCGGCGAGATCGTGTCGCGCACGCTCGGGTTGATGGGCGCGGATCTCGTCGTGTCGCCCTGCGCGTGGGCCGTGCCGCCGGACCATGACCCCGTCGCGACGCCCTACGGCGCGCTTTGGAAGGATTGCCATGGGCGCGTCGCGCGCGATTTCGGGATGCACATCGCGACGACGAGCTGTGTCGGGCCGATCGCGGGCGGGCCATGGGCGGGGCACCGTTGCATCGGGTGTTCGCTCGTCGTGGGACCCGACGGCGGCGTGGTGGCGGAGGGTCCGTACGGTGTCGATGCCGAGGCGATGGTGATCGTCGATTTCGCGCTGGCATCGCGCCGTGCGCGCGGCGACGAATGGTGGCGATGAAGGCGAGCACGAGGAAGGACGCGAAGCCGGCTTCGCGGGGACGCACGGGAATGTCGCGCACGCGAAAACCGTGGGCGGAAAAGCTCCGTCCCGAGATGAAGCCGGAGGTCGTGACGGACCGGAAGGACGGCGCGCTCCTGTTGCTTCCGACGCCGATGGCGTTGGCCGCCGAGATCGCCGCGGTTCCCAAGGGCACGGTGTGGACGATGTCGGAGTTGAGGGATCGCATGGCGCGGAAACACGGCGCCGCGCGGGCGTGCCCGCTGATGACGGGGATTTTCTTCAACATCGTCGCGGGCGCGGTCGAGGACCAGTTGGCGGCAGGGACGCGTCCGTTGGCGCCGTACTGGCGCATCGTGCGCGACAACCGTTCGCTCAGTCCGAAAACGCCGTCGGGACCCGCCCGCCAGGCGGAGCATCTCCGGGCCGAGGGATTGCGGGTCGACCGCAAGTCGTTCGTGGTCGCCGCGGATTGATGAACGAATCTTAGGGCATGGCGGGTCAGGTGGCCAATCGACGTATCGGTATTTTTTGTCCTCGCCACTCCCAACGAACGCCAAAGAGACTTGAGCAATCCCAAAATGGAAGCCGACGAACCCAGTTTGTTTCGATTATACGGCCGCAGTCGATATCGACGAGTAGTCACCCAAGCGGGGCCGGCCGGCGAACTCCTCGAAGAAAAGCTCCGGAAAGAAAACGAACGGTTCGCAGTGGCCGCCGTCGCCTTTTGCCTCCGGCACTGCGCCGAGTTTCGTCAGGTGTTTTGGAAGGCCATCTGCCAATGGCCGAAATCGAGTTCGGACCATGTACCGTCGGATCCAGACCGCGTGCCGCCACTAGACGTCGAATTAGCTCCGGATCAGTGGGCTGATCTTAGGCTGATTGCCGAGGTCGCTGGTCGTCGAACGGTCTGGGTGATTGAGTTCAAGGTCGACGCCGAGCTGGAGCCAAAGCAAGACCCTACCCACTCCAAGTTCGTCGAGCCTAAAACAGGATACGGCGCATTGTACAAGGAGTGGGAGATCGATTCTGGTTCTGATCTTCGGTACGTCGTCTTGGGATCGGTCAAACTTCGGGCAGGCGGCTCGACCATTGATGGCGCGGGGATTCGTTGGCATGCCAGAAAGTGGCGAGACTTGGCCCAACTCTGGCCCGATACTCCGTCGTCTTTGATGGCCGATTTATACAGTTCACTAGCGCAGCTTCCGGTGAGTGCATTCGCTATGAAAGACGTGTTACCAATTAGGGTTTCGGGTGGTTTTGGTTCGGCAGCCGAGGCATGGAATGTGCTCGATGCGCTGCGATCAATTGACTATTGCAACTTCCCTTCAAGCCTATGGAAGATTGAGGTGACAACGCCGGTTCCCCATTACCACAACTTGGGAGCTACGTTATACAGGTCAAAAAAACGCGGAGGTACTAGGCGGATCCTTGAGTCCCTATCCCAAAAGGGATTGACCGTGCGGGATCACCTTCTTTGGGCAGGCTATGAGACCGGGCCGGAAATCGCATCGGGGATTCGAAGAAGCATCTGGGTTTGCTGTGACGGGGAAGCCGGTGCCGAGAAACTCAAGGAGAGATTGATGAGTCGAAGGCGTGATGATGAGATTAGTATCAAGGAAAAGGATCCGTGGTGGGTCGTCATATCGTCGGGCATGAACGCGGCCACGCCGGATTTGGAATGGTTCAATTCCGTTTTGCACGACATCGCCGATTGATTCTAGGCATCCACGTTGATGAAACGGGATCGTCACTCCTTGAATCGGCAGGCTTGGCTGGCCGCGTGCCTTGTCATCGGCTTGTTGATGAACTCGTGCCGCCGCGATCCGCCCGCGGACCTCGTGCTCCACAACGGTCGCGAGCCGGAGACCATCGATCCGCAGTTGCTCACCGGGCAGGCCGAC
>JANYDN010000049.1 GCA_025363585.1 Verrucomicrobiota bacterium
CAGCGTCACGTCCGCGCTCTTCGGG
The DNA here is from genome assembly GCA_025363585.1 of Verrucomicrobiota bacterium. Classification (GTDB taxonomy): domain Bacteria; phylum Verrucomicrobiota; class Verrucomicrobiia; order Limisphaerales; family UBA9464; genus UBA6176. Next base: position 26 of record JANYDN010000049.1, read on the forward strand.
ACCTCGAGGCCCGTCAGCGAGTACGACGCGTTCACGAACAACCGCCGCAAATCTTCGCTCCGCAGATCCGTCGCCGCGCCGATCGTCGAGCAAAGCACCTTCCCCGTCTTGCCCGACTCGATCTGGTAATCGCGCAACCACACGAGCGGCATGATCGCCTTCTTTAAATTCGGCGCGTCGGTCGGGTTCATTCCCACCAATACCTGTCCCTGCAACAACACCTTCGCGTCCGCCGGGAAGTCCGCGTTCACGCCATAGACGTCCGTCGGCCCGAACACGTCGTTCACCCCGCGCAGGATCGGGTTCTCGCGGTTGCGTCCGTCGACCAACCCGCGCGTCGCCTCGCTGCCGTGGTTCCCGTGGTGGTACGTCCAGCTCTCTCCCACGATCATCCCGCCGAAGCCGCCGCCCTTCGCCGTCCACGAGTACTTCGCGTACGGGCTGTCCTTCTTCACCGTGTAGTTGAACGAATGCGTCGCCGTCCGCAGCACCATCATCGGCCGGCCCGCCGCGAGGTAATCGACGAAGTGCTTCATGTCCGCGTCCGGCAACTCGCGGAAACGGAACTGGTCCACGACCAGGTCCGCATTGTCCAAGAGGTGCATGCCCGGGACGTTCGTCGAGTTGTTCGGATTGATCGTTCCGTCCGCGTCCTGGCTGAACAGCACCGTGCATTTGAAGCCATGGCGTTGGCTCAAAATCTTCCCGAGCTGCGGCAACCCTTCCTCCGATCGGTATTCCTCGTCGCCCGACAGCATCACGATGTGCTTGCCGTTGGAATGGTCGGCGGGCGGCTGGTAGACGACCCACGGCTCGGCGTGGGCCACGACCGCGGCGAACGCCACCGCGGACAACACGGACAGGGAATTCATCGCGGCGAGCATGAACCAGCAAGGGCGTGGACGCAAAGCCCGCATTGCCCGCCGCGCACGCCGCGCGTACGGTTTTTTCCCATGCACCTTCCCCCGGTTTTCGAACCCCCGTCGCGCCTGCTCATGGGCCCCGGACCCAGCATGGTGGCCCCGTCCGTGTACACGGCTCTCGCGCGCCCGACGCTCGGGCATCTCGACCCCGAGTTCGTCCGCATGATGGAGGAGGTCAAGCTCATGCTCCGCGCCGTGTTCCGCACCGCGAACCCGATGACCTTTCCCGTCAGCGGCACCGGCAGCGCCGGCATGGAGTTCTGCTTCGCCAATCTCATCGAACCCGGCGACGAGGTCGTCGTGGGCGTCAACGGCGTCTTCGGCACCCGCATGGTCGACGTCGCCGAACGCTGCGGCGCGAAGGTCACGCGCGTCGACGCGCCGTGGGGACGCATCGTCGAGGCGAGCGCGGTCCGCGATGCCTTGGCCAAGGTTTCCAAACCGAAACTCGTCGCGATTGTCCACGCGGAGACGTCCACCGGCGCGTTGACGCCCGTCGAGGAGATCTCGCGGTTGGCCCACGACGCCGGCGCGTTGTTCGTGCTCGATACCGTGACGTCGCTCGGCGGTTGCCCGGTCGAGGTGGACGCGTGGGGCGTGGACGCGATCTACAGCGGCACGCAGAAATGCCTGAGTTGCCCGCCTGGATTGTCGCCGGTTTCCTTCGGCCCGCGTGCGCTCGAGGTGGCCGCGAAACGCCGGACGAAGGTCCAGAGCTGGTACCTCGACGTGAACCTCCTCTCGTCCTACTGGGGACAGGAACGCGTGTATCACCACACCGCGCCGATCAACATGAACTACGCGTTGCACGAGGCCCTGCGCGTCGTGTTGCTCGAGGGACTCGAGGCCCGGTTCGAGCGTCATCGCCAATCGCATCTCGCGCTGAAAGCCGGCCTCGCGGAACTCGGCATCTCGATCGCGTCCCAGGAAGGCCACCAACTCTGGCAACTTAATGCCGTCGGCGTCCCCGAAGGTCTCGACGAAGCCGCGGCGCGGCGTCGGCTTCTCGCGGAATTCGGCATCGAGGTCGGCGCGGGACTCGGCCCGCTCAAGGGGAAGATCATCCGGGTCGGTCTCATGGGAGAAACGGCGCGCCCGGAAAACATCGCGCGTTTCCTCGCGGCGTTCCGCGCGTGTCTTGGCCGAGGCTGAGGTGGACGTAGGGCGGCCGTCCCCTTGCGCGAAGCGCCTTCGGAATGCGGTGGGAAGTCCCGCGGCCGCGCATACGCGTCAACCTAATCCGGCCCAGCCTGTAGGCCGCGTGCCCCCACGCGGCGTTCCATCGTGGGATTCCCACCCGATCGATCCCTGTTGCCGCTCCCCACAACACCGGGTCGGGGGACCCGGCCTACAAGCGGATAGACACACAGTCCCTGCCGCCCTCTGGCGACTGGTTTAGCCGTATCCATGCAGTAAGAACTCGATTGGGTATCACGCCAAGGCGCCAAGACGCCAAGAATCCAAGCATTCCCGACCGAGCCGGGAGGGAACCCTGCGGTCGCGGCATGGGAATTCTCTCACGCCAAGGGGGACCAAGGCCGGCCAAGAAGGCG
>JANYDN010000061.1 GCA_025363585.1 Verrucomicrobiota bacterium
TGATCATGATTTCGGCTCGCGGGCATAGACCCGCACGTAGTCGACGAGGAGACGCTGCGGAAACTCCGTCGTCCCGTCCGGAACGCCGGGCCAATGCCCGCCGACCGCGAGGTTGAGCAGCACGAATTGCGGCGCGTCGAAGACCCATGGCTTCCCGGAGGGCAACCGCTCGGGCGTCACCTCGTGGTACGCGCTGCCATCGACGAACCACCGGATGCGTTCCGCGTCCCAGTCGACCGCAAACACGTGGAACCCGTCGGCGAATGCCTTGCCGTTGGGCAGCACGAACGGTTTCCCGATTCCCTTCGCGGCCGAATAGCCGGGACCATGAAGCGTGCCGTGGATGGTTCCGGGTTCGCGCCCGATGTGCTCCATGATGTCGATCTCGCCGCACCGCGGCCAACCGACCGCCTTCGGGTTGGACCCGAGCATCCAGAACGCCGGCCAGATGCCTTGTCCGCACGGCAATTGCATCCGCGCCTCGATGCGTCCGTGGGTCCATTCCGCGTGGCCCAGCGTTTTCAAACGGGCCGACGTGAACTCGCGCGAACGGCCGTCCTCGCCCGCCAGGGTCTCCCGACGCGCCTCGATCACGAGATGCCCCGCCTCGACGCGGACATTGTTGGTTCGCGCGGTGTAGGTCTGGAGTTCGTTGTTGCCCCAGCCGTTGCCACCGGTTTCAACCGTCCATTTCGAACCGTCGGGAGCGGATCCGGGGCCGTCGAATTCGTCCGCCCAAACCAAGCGCCATCCGGTCGGCACGGCGTCGGCCGCACCCAACCCAATGACCGCCGCGAACACCGCGAGCCAACACGCCCACATCGATCTCACGCGACGACGCTGCCACGCCGGCGCGGCCCGCGCACGTCCGGAACTCGGCTCGTGAAAACAAAAACGGCCCCGGTCGCAACCGGGGCCGCCTCGATTTCCGGCACGACGCGCGTCGCGGTCAGTACTCGTGCTTCTTGCTGATGCCCGGACGCGGAACCGGGTAATGCCCGGTGGCATCGGCCACCACGGGCGCGGGGGAATCGGCCGTGACCTTGTCCAGGTCCGGCGCGAATTCGTGGTCGCTGTTCAGGATGTCGTCGTAGGTGACGATCTGGCCGGTGTGCGCGGCCATGCGTCCCATCGACGCCACCATGCTCGCCTGGGCCCCGCGCTTCACCTCGTTGTACGGGGTGTCGTTCCGGATCGCGCCGAGCAGGTCCGTCCACTCCACGACGTAGGGATCGAGTTCCGCGCCTTCCTTCTCCGCGCGCCAGACGATGTCGGCGTTGCTGAGCTTTTGGCCCTTGTAGATGCGCGCCTTCGACGGCCAATGGCCATCGGACGAGATCACCGCGAGTCCCTTGCTGCCGTGGGCATAGCTGGCGAACTCGTCGTGCATGCCCGGCATCGTGCGTCCGTAGAGGAACAACTTCGCGCCGTCGTCAAACGTGTATTCGACCGAGTAGTTGTCGAAGTTCTGGTCGACGTCGTTGCCGCGATAGTGGCGGCCACCGGACGCCTGGGCCTGCACCGGCCACGAGTTTTTCATCCAGCAGCACTCGTCGATGTTGTGGATGTAGAAGTCCGAGTAGCAACCGCCCGACGCCCAGATGAAGCTGTGGAACCGACGGATCTGCCAGAGCAGCTCGCTCGGGTTCTTGTCGACGTCGCGCGGATTCGAGAACGCCGAACCGGTGGGCCCGTGCATCCGGTACGCGCGCATCGCGAGGATGTCGCCGATCTCGCCGTCCTGGATGCGCCGGAACAGTCCCTGGCGGGTCTTGCAGTGGCGGATCATCAGGCCGACGCCGACCTTGAGGTTCTTGGCGGTCGCCTTTTCGGCGAGTTCGAACATGCGGCGCGTCGTCGGCCCGTCGACCGTCACCGGCTTTTCCATGAAGACGTTCAGGCCCTTCGAGATCGCGTACGTGAAGTGCACCCAACGGAACGCCGGCGGCGTCGTGAGGATGACCACGTCGCCCGGCTTCAGGATGTCCATGGCCTTCTTGTAGGCATCGAACCCGATGAACTTGCGGTCCTCGGGAATGTCCATCTTGTCCGAAAACTGGCCTTTCAGTCCCTCGTAGCTGGCCTTGAGGCGGTCCTCGAACACGTCGGCCATCGCCACCAGCTTGACCGGGCCATTCTGGGCGGACATGGCGTTGCCCGCCGCGCCGGTGCCGAGTCCGCCGGCGCCGACGAGGGCGATCTGGATGGTTTCGTTTCCAGCGGCGTGGACGTGCGGCAACGCGATGCCGGCGAGCGCGGAAGCGGCCGCAAGTGTGCCGGTGCTCCGGAGAAAATCACGACGGGTCGTGACGGGTACGGACGGGGAATCGTGCATGCACAAGTTCTCCCGCCGCTCCCGCGTCCCTGTCAATGATCGGTTACGGGGATCTCCGCCGGAACGACGGGCGCTGCCTGAGTGGGTGGCACCGGCTCGGGTGCCACTGCCTCGCAAGCCCGCATACGAACTGATCGCAGGTCTGCAGTGACGGCAGGGCCGCCGTCACCCACCCCTGCCGAGGCCCCACCTTGGCGGGTGGCACCGGCCCCGGTGCCACTGCCTCGCAAGCCCGCATGGGAACTCTTGCTTCCGGCCACGCTTGTCTGCAGTGACGGCGGGCCGCCGTCACCCACCCACGTTGCGGCTTCGGTCTAGAGCCGAGGCGCGGGCGGCACTACGGGCGGTTGGAACGGAAGCACGCCCTTCGCCCGCGTCTTCCGCTTCCACACCTTGTCGCCCGCCGTCAGGTACATCTCGTCGAGATCCTTGCCGCCGAAACAAACGTCCGTCACCCAAACGCCCGATTCCGGCTTCGCGATGATCCCGTTCACCCGGCCCGCTTGGTCGCAGAATTGGATGCCCACCGACGTCGCGACGTACAGGCGTCCCTGCGAGTCCACGCACACGCCGTCGGCACCCGACCCGCGCGGATCGTCGGGAAGGTGCAGACGGAAATACCGCTGCCGGTTCGCAAGCGTGCCGTCGTCCTGAATCTGGAAGCTGTAGACCATCTGCCCGACCATGTCGCTGACGAGCAACAGCGTTTGGTCCGGCGAAAGGCAGACGCCGCTCGGAAAATCCACCTCCGTGTCGAGCACCCGGATCTTGCCCTTCGCGTCCAGCACCTTCACCGCGTGGTTCATCGGGTCCGTGAAATAGATCGCGCCGCTGTTCGCGACGACGATGTCCTTCGCTCCCGATTCGGTCGTCAGGAACTTCTCCGAGTCCTTGCCCGAGTATTGCACGATCCGAGCGGAGTTGGGTTGCGTGGCGAGGATCGAGCCGTCGGTGGACACCGCCAGGGATTGCGCGCCCGACGTGTCGGCGCGCACCGAGGTCACGGAGCCGTCGGTGCCGATGCGGAACACGCGGTTCTGCTTCATGTCGGCGAAGAACACCTCGCCCTTCGCGTTGGCGCAAAGGCCGCCGGGAAGCTGGTAACCCTGTCCCATCAACTGCCAGTCCTCGCCCGGCAACAACACCTCGGCCAGCGGCGATTTCGGATTGAGCCCGGCCTTCACCCCGCTCGCCCAGTCCTTCCAGAGCCAGCGCATCGCGTCCGGAAAGATCGCCCCGCCCTGCTTGGAATCGTGCCCGCCCGTGCCCCATTCCTTCTTCACGTCGTAACCCGCCCACGCCAGCGCGGCGTACATGTCCTGGTTCGCGATCCACCAGTTGCCGCCGTAGATGTTCTGGTCGTTGTAGCCGTCCTGCAGGAACACCCGCAAAGGCCGCGGCTCGAATTTCCGGACAAGGATTGGGTATTCGTTGCCGCCGCGCAGCCCGACGTACGTGCCGATCGTGCTGAACACGCGGCGGAATTGTTCCGGATGTTCCCACGCCACGGTGAATGCCGCGATCGCGCCCGAACTCGAGCCCGCGATCGCCCGCAGGTTGGGATCCGGCGACACCGCGATTTTTCCCTGCGACAACGCGTCGGGAAGCAACTCGTCCGACAGGAACCGCGCGTAGTCGTCGCCGAGTCCGTCGTACTCGAGGCTGCGGTTGAAACGCGCCAACGCGTTGGTCCCGCGCAGCGAGGGCACGATCCCGGGGTTCACGAACACGCCGATGGTCACGGGCATCTCGCCCTTGGCGATGAGGTTGTCGAACACGACCGGCACGCGCCACGCGCCGTTGGTGGACACGTAGCCGCCGCCGTCCTGGAACACCATCAACGCCGCCGGCTTCTCGCCGTCGTGCTGCTTCGGCACGTAGACCCAGTAGTCGCGCACCGTCCCGGGAAATGCCGACTTGGGACCCGCGAGGAACGCGTGCTTCGTCACCGAACCATGCGGGACCGCCGGATCGAACTGGGAGTCCTGTCCCATCTTGTAGTCGGTGTCCTGCTGGGCCCGGAGCGCCGACGCGACCAGAAGTCCCGCCGAAACCCATGCTGCCATCCCACGATGTTCGAACATGCCGCGCAGTGAACGGGAGCCCGCGATGCCGAGAAAGAGAAAACTCGCGCGCTGCCGCACGGTCTCCCGCGCGGCGACCGTCTTCCCTTCGCGCCGCGCGCCATGCCATCGTCCGCCATGCGCTTCCGGCTGCTTCTCGTCGTCGCCCTGTTCTCGTCGCGCTGGAGCGCCACTGCATTTCCCATCGAGCCGGCGCGCGGACTCGCCATTTCCACCGAGGCCCGCTCGGAACTCGAGGGAAGCGCCGCGCGCCTCGACGCCGATCTCGCCGCGCTCGAACGCACGCTCGGTGCCGATCTACGCCCGCTGCTTCCCGACGTCCGCGTGCTGCACCGTGCCGTCGCCTCGGTCCTTGCACACGACGAATTCCAGCACACCAACGACGTCGCCACCGCGCGTTCGTTGCTCGTGCTCGGCTTCTCGCGAGCCGCCGAGCTACGCGCAGGGCACGCGTCGTGGACCACGTCCACCGGACTCGTCGTCCGCGGTTTCGTGTCGCGCGTCGACGGATCCGTCCAACCGTACGGCGTCGTCGTCCCGCCCGGCTGGCAACGCGGCGGTCGCCTCGACGTCTGGCTCCACGGACGCGACGAGCGCCTCACGGAACTCCGCTTTCTCGGCGAACGTACTAAGTCGCGCGGCGAATTCGCGCCGGCCGACGCGATCGTCGTGCACCCGTACGGACGTTACTGCAACGCGTTCAAGTTCGCGGGCGAGACCGACGTGCTCGAGGCGCTCGGCCACGCGGTGGCGGCGTACGGCACGGACACGAACCGCCTCGCGATCCGCGGATTCTCCATGGGAGGCGGGGGCACGTGGCATCTCGCGGCGCATCATCCCGGCCTGTGGCGCGCGGCCGCGCCCGGCGCGGGATTCGCCGAGACGGCGCGTTACTCCCACGCGTTGGAAACCAAGCCCGGACCGCCGGATTGGGAGCAACGCCTCTGGCATTGGTATGACGCCACCGACTACGCCGCGAACCTCCGCCAAGTCCCACTGATCGCGTACTCCGGCGAACGCGACCCGCAGAAGCAGGCCGCCGTCATGATGGCCGAGGCGATGGCCACGGAGGGAATGCAACTCGAACACGTGATCGGTCCCGGCGTGGAGCATCGGTACGAACCCGGCGCGAAAACGGAACTCGCGCGTCGCTTCGACGCGATCATGGCGACGCCCGCCATCACGCCCGAGCAACTCGACCTCACGACCTTTACTCTGCGTTATCCCGCGGGCGAAGGTCGCGTTTGGGCCCGGTTCGAGGGCCTTGGCACGCATTGGGAACGCGCACGGATCAAGGCGCGGCACGTGAACCCGGCCCGCGTCGAGATCGAGACGACCAACGTCACGGCCTTCGCGTTGCTTGCTTCGGACTTTTCCAGGGGGACTTCCGGCCGAAGCGAGATCCTCATCGATCGGCAACGGTTGGCCGTCGATGACCCGGGCGACGGCCCGTTGCACTTCCGGCGGGAAAGCGGTCGTTGGCTGACGACTCAACGCGCGCCCAGCACCGGCAAGCGTCCCGGCCTGCAGGGCCCGATCGACGACGCGTTTCTGGATTCGTTTCTCGTCGTCGTTCCCACGGGCAAATCGCGGCTGCCCGCGGTCGACGCGTGGGTGCAGAAAAGCTGGAGGCAATTCACCAACGATTGGCGCGCGCAATTCCGCGGCGAACCGCGCGTGAAACGCGATGTCGACGTCACGCCCGCCGACCTCGCCGCGCACCACGTCGTCGTCTGGGGCGATCCCGACAGCAACGCGTTGCTCGCGCGCATGCGCGGGAAACTCCCAGCGAAATGGGATCGAAACCGCATCCGCATCGGGACGAACAACGTCGCGTCCGCCGACCACGTGCCTTCGTTCATCGCGCCGAATCCGTTGAACCCAATGCGCTACGTGGTCGTGAACTCGGGCCACACGTTCGCGTCGTGGCAGGGCACGAACGCACGGCAAACCCCGTGGCTGCCGGACTGGGCGGTCTGGACGCTGTCGCCGGACGAAGCGCCGCGCGTCGAGAGCGCTGGATTCTTCGACGAGCGATGGAACTAATCCGCCGTCCGCGTGGCCGACGTCGTGAGACGGTGGACCCGCAACGCCTGCCTGCAGACGCTACGCCGAATAGTCCAAGTACACCGTCTTCGTCCGGCTGTAGAAATCCAGCCCGGCCAATCCCTGCTCGCGGAAGGTGTCGGTGGAACTGTGCTTCACGCCGCCGAACGGCGCCTGCAGCGCGAGGCCGGTGCTGATCTGGTTCACCTTCACCACGCCGGCCTCGATGCGGTCGGTGTATTGCAGCGCCTTCTTGAAATCGCGCGTCACCACCGTCGCGCTCAACCCGTACTTCACGCCGTTCGCGACCGCGATCGCCTCGTCGAACGAATCGACGGCCATCACCGCCACCACGGGACCGAAGACCTCTTCCTGCGCGATGCGCATCGACGGCTTCGCGCCGCCGATGACCGCGGGCTGCATGAACCATCCGTGCGCAAGGTCGCCGTCCGTCAACCGTTCGCCGCCCCAAAGCAATTCCGCGCCCTCGGATCGCGCCTGCGCGATGGCGTCGAGGTTGCCGCGGAGTTCCGCCTCGTTGACCGCGGGGCCCATCTGCACGCCCGCCGTAAGTCCGGGACCGACTTTCCAGGCCTTGGCCAATGCCACGAGTTTTTCGGTGAACGCCGCGAGGACCGGACGCTCGACGATGACGCGGCTGGTCGCGGTGCACGCCTGGCCGGTGAGGCCGAAGCCCGCGACGGCCGTCAATTTAGCCGCGAGATCGAGATCCGCGTCGGCGAGGACGATCGTGGGATTCTTGGCCCCCATCTCGAGCTGGGTGCGGATCATGCGCGGCGCGACCGCTTGGTAGAGCGCGGACCCAACGGCGTGCGAGCCGGTGAACGACAGTGCCTGGACCGCTTGGTTCGAGGCGATCTCCTGGCCAAACGGGCGGCCCTCGCAGGCGACGACGTTGAACACGCCGGCGGGAAGCCCGGCTTCCATCAGCACCTTGGCGATCTCCATGGACATCGCGGGCGCCTGGGACGCGGGCTTCAACACGACGGTGTTGCCACAGAGCAACGCGGGCGCCGCTTTCCAAACCGGGATCGCGATCGGGAAATTCCACGGCGTGATCAACGCCACCACGCCGAGTGGATCGCGGCGCGTGAGCAACAGGTTGCCCGGCAAATCGTGCGGCAGCGTTTGCCCGCCGAGCGTATAGCTCAAGCCGCCCATGTACCGGAAGATATCGGCGGCGCGCTGCACCTCGCCGGTCGCCTCGGCCAAAGTCTTGCCTTCCTCGCGCACCAGCAACTCGGCCAGCTCCGCCTTGCGCGCCTCGAGGAGTTGCGAGGCCTTGCCGAGGATCCGTCCGCGCGCGACCGGGGTTTGCTTCGTCCACTGCGGGAACGCCTCGCGCGCCGCCGCGATTGCCGCCGCCGCGTCTGCCGCGCCGCCCAAAGGGTAGGTGGCGACGGTTTCGCGGGCGTCCGCGGGATTCGTCGTGGTGAAGGTCCTTCCGGACTGCGCGGGCACCCATTGCCCGCCGATGAGGTTTTGGTAGGTCCGCATGCGATCGATGGGCGGACGATACGACGACGCGGTCGTTTGGCGATAGGCGGGAATTGGCGCGGGAAGTGTCGCTCCATGGCCGTTGCTCCGTGGCCGACGCGGTGACGCGGTGGATCGGCGAGCCGTGGAGCGGCCGTCCCCGGCTGTGCAATCCGCGGGCGTCCTCGCCTGCGTTGGGATGTGGAAAGGCGTGGCTTGGCCACGTCACTGCTGCTCCGCGCGCTTGCCCGTGCCCCGCCGGTTCCCGCAGACTCCGCGCCTTCCATGAAGACGCCCCGCTGGCTGGTTCTCGCCGCACTTGGTTCCTCCATTTTCCTCGCGCCCCCGGTCGTCGCGGCCGACGTCGCCGCCGTGTGGAAGAAGCTCGACGAGGCGAAGGCCCCGTCCACCGACGCGCACGTCCTTCGCAAAGGCGACCGCCTCGCGATCTGCGGCGATTCCATCACCGAGCAGAAGATGTATTCGCGGATCATGGAGACCTACCTGACGGCCTGCATGCCGGAGCTTGGAATCTCCGTCCGCCAATACGGCTGGAGCGGCGAGAAGGCCGACGGCTTCCTGTCACGCATGGAGAACGATGTCCTCCGTTTCCGGCCGACCGTCGCAACCACGTGCTACGGGATGAACGACCATCTGTATCGCCCGTACGAAAACTGGATCGGCGAACTCTACCGCGCGCACACCGACTCGGTCGTGAAATGGTTCCAGGCCGCGGGCGCCCGCGTCGTTCTCGGCTCGCCCGGTTGCGTCGGGAAGATGCCGTCGTGGGTTAAGTCCGCGTCGGGAACGGTGGAGGATCTGAACGTCAACCTCGCCACGCTGCGCAACCTCGACATCGCGATCGCCCGCGAACGCCACGCGGTGTTCGCGGACGTTTTCCAACCGATGTACCGCGCCTACCAAGATGCCCACGGCAAATACGGCATGGACTACGCCGTGCCGGGCGCGGACGGCGTCCATCCCGGTTGGGCCGGGCAGACCATCATGGCTTACGCGTATCTCAAGGCCCTCGGTCTCGACGGAGACCTCGGCACGATCACGATCGACGCCGCATCGGGCAACGCGAGGGCCACGGGTGGCCACGAGGTGACCGCGTCGGCAGCCGGCAAGACTTCCGTCCGCAGCACGCGGTACGTTTTCTGCGCGCCGGAAGGCGATTTGGCGAAACACGATTCCATCCGATCCGGCGAACAGTGGGTGCCGTTCGACCGGGACCTCAACCGATTGACGCTGGTCCTCAAGGGCGCGAAGGCCTCGAAATATCGTGTCGGGTGGGGCGGCACGAGCGCGGTTTTCACGGCGGCCGAATTGCGCCACGGCGTCAACCTGGCAGCGGCGTTCCCGCGGAATCCATTCGCGGACGCGTTCAAGCGGGTCGACGACGCGGTGGCCGCGAAACAGGAATTCGAGACGAAACAAATCAAGGGCGAGTTCCACGGGGACGCGGGCCGCAACGACATGGAAGCCACCGTGCGCCGCACCGAGGACGAACGCGCGGAGAAGGTCGCCGCCGTGAAGGCCGCGATGATGCCGGTCGAACACACGATCGAGATCACGGCCGAATGAACGGCCTCCCGCCGCCCGCCCCGGAACCCGTCGACGCGCGCCGCGTGCGCGTTGGCCGACGGTTGCTCGTGGCCTTCGCGGGCAGCGATTACCTGCGACGCTCGTGGTCTGCCGCGCTCCGAACGGCATTGGCACGGGCCATCGCACGCCACGGACCCGATGCCGCGGCCTCCCGTGTCACGACCGGCAACCTCGCCGTGTACGCCGCGGCGGAACGCGCGCTGGCAAGGTTCTCGGGGATGCGAGAGGTCGTGTTGACATCGTCCGGTTACACGGCGCCGCTCGTCGCGGCGCAGGCGTTGGCTCCCGACATCGACGGCGTTTGGATTCCCGCGGACACGCATCCGTGCCTCCGCGACGCGGCTCGCTTGACCGGCCTTCCGATCACGACCGTCTCTCTCTCGAAACCCCCGCCGCGAACGGACGGACGACCGGCCTTGTTCGTGGAAGGACTCGGCGCGTTGACCGGCCGCGTGCCGCCGCTCGGGGATTGGCTCGCGTGGATGCCGCGCGCGGGCCGCGTGCTGCTCGATGACGCCCACGGCGTGGGAACGCTCGGCGAACGCGGCCGCGGAATTCTAGAACACCTCGGTGTCGACGACGCGCGGATCGTGCTCGCGTTCACGTTGAGCAAGGCGTTCGGACTCGCGGGCGGCGTGGTCGCGGGCCCGCGCGGGCTCGCGGATCTCGTCTGGAAGAATTCGTCGCTGCAACGCGCCTCGACGCCGCCTGCGCCGGCGTTTGCGGCGGTTGTACCGAGTGCCGCGGAATGGATGACGCGCCACGGCGTGCTCGCGCGACGAAGGCTCGCCGCCCACACGGCGCGGTTGGCGCGCTGGATTCCCGATGTCGGCGACAACCACGCGGGACCGGTTTTTCTTCTGGCACCGCTTTCCACCACCGCGCGCGAGGGATTGCGACGGGCGTTGCTGCAGGCCGAGATCTTTCCGTCGTTCATCCGATACCCGGGCGTTCCCGGCGACGGTGCGTTTCGATTCGCGATGTCGACGTCACACACGGCCGGGGACATCGACACGTTGGGCCGGACGATTGCAAACACGCGGGCTCGCACGCCGTCGGAATGGCGGCTCGTCTGACGTGGCGCGGTCGCGAAGCGCGCCTTGCCCGACGCCCCGCCCCGCGAGCAAACTACGGCATGTTCCCGCGCGCATCCCGGTTCGCACTCCTCGCGTTCGCGCTGGGCCATCAAACTCTTCGTGGCGATCCGTCGCCGTCGCCCGGCACGCAGACGACGATCGCCTCCGATGTCGTCGCCGCCCAACGCCGGCTCCATGTCGCGCCCGGCCTGAAGGTGGACGCCTGGGCGACGGAGCCCTTGGTCCAAAACATCACGAGCGTGGCCTTCGACGAACGCGGTCGGGCGTACGTGGTCGAGACCGGACGTCGCCGCACCAGCGTGTTCGACATCCGGAATTTCAAGGACTGGGTCGAGGACGACCTCGCGCTGCGCACCGTGCCGGACCGCGTGGAATTCCTCCGCGGGCAACTCGCGACGAACGCGGCCTTCCGCGCGGCGGCCACGGTGTCGCCGAAAGGATTCCGCGATTTCAACGGCGACGGCCGGGTCGACGTGCTCGACCTCGGCGTCGAGAGCGAGCGCCTCCGACTGGTGTGGGATGCGAAGGGCGCGGGCACCGCGGACAGCGCCATCACGTTCGCGGACGGGTTCTCCGGAACCGTGAGCGGCGTCGCGGCGGGCGTGCTCGCGGAAGGCACGAACGTGTGGTTCGCGTGCATCCCGGATTTGTGGCGACTTCCCGCGGCCAGTGCCACGAACCCCGCGCCCACGGCGTCGCGCGAGGTGCTCCACACCGGCTTCGGCGTCCACGTGGCGTTCGGCGGGCACGACCTGCACGGGCTCGCGCACGGGCCCGACGGACGCCTGTATTTCAGCATCGCGGACCGCGGGTCGCACGTGACCAACCGCGAGGGAGTCGTGATCGCGATGCCGGATTCCGGCGCGGTGTTCCGTTGCGAGCCCGACGGACGCGCCCTTGAGTTGTTCGCCTCGGGCCTTCGCAACCCGCAGGAGCTGGCGTTCGACGCGGAAGGCAATCTCTGGACCGGCGACAACAACGGCGACGGCGGTGACAAGGCGCGCTGGACGTTGCTCCTGCAGGGCGCCGATTACGGGTGGAGGATCGGCTGGCAATGGTTGCCGAAGATGGGCGCATGGAATTCGGAGCGGCTCTGGCAAATGCCGGGTACCAACACCGCGGCCTATCTCGTGCCGCCGGTCGCGCACGTCGGCCACGGTCCCGCCGGCATCGCGTACTATCCCGGCACCGGTTTGGGCGCGGCGTACGCGGACACGTTTTTCCTTTCGGACTTTCCCGGCGGCGTCCGCACGTTCCGTGTCGCCCGACGGGACGGATGGTACGGCGTGGTCGATGCCGGTCCCTGGATGGAGGACAACTCGTCGGGCCAGATGCGCGGCAAATTGCTCTGGGATTTGTATCCAGTCGACGTGGCGTTCCCGCCCGACGGCGGCGTGGTCGTGGCCGATTGGGTGGAGGGTTGGGAAAAGACGGGCAAGGGCCGCCTGTGGCGCGTCTCGGACCCGTCGCTCCAAGGCGATCCGAAGATCGAGGCCACGCGGCGATTGATCGAGCAAGGCATGGCGAACCGTCCGGCGGCCGAGTTGTCGTCCCTGTTGGGCCACGAGGACCTGCGCGTGCGGCAAGCCGCGCAATTCGAATTCGCGGGACGTGGCGTCGCGAATTGGGACGCGCTCTCCGCCATCGCGGCCAAGCCGGGTGATCCACTCGCACGACGCCACGCCATCCGCGCGCTGCGGATGCTGGCGCGTACCTCCGAAGGACACGAACGGATCGCCGCGCGGCCAGGCCCACAGATCCAACTGCTTTCGGATCCGGACGACGTCGCGAAACTCGAGGCGTGCCGCCTGTGGAGCGACGCGCGCTCGCCCGCGGCGGCGATGCCACTGCGAGTCCTGTTCCGAAACGCCGACCCGAGGATCGCCGCCGAAGCCATCGGCGCTTTCGCCGAAATCCCGATCGCCGCCCGGGGCGACAACGCATGGATCGGTGACGCCCGTGCCGCGCTCGCGGGTGAGCGCGCGGCCAATCCGCTGTTGCGCCACGCCGCCGTGCGCCTGCTGGCGCGAACGATCCGGGCGGATGACCGGGCCCTTCCGCCGTCGCTCGCCGGATGGTCGGCACACCCCGACGCGGCGATCCGATTGGTGGCGCTGCTGGCCGCGCGCGAGGCCCGTTCGGTGGCCGTCGCGGCGTTTCTGGACGACGCCGACCCGTGGGTGGTGCTAGAGGCGGCGCGGGCGATACACGACGTGCCGATTCCCGCGGCTTACCTCGCCTTGGCGAAACGCCTCGACACCGGAATGCCCGAGAGCGCGGCAAGGAATTTCGGGACCCGACCGTATCCCTTCGACGAGAAGGAGTGGCGGACGTTTGTCTACCGACGGGCCGTCAATGCGGCCTTCCGGCTCGGCACTTCAGAATCCGCCGTGTCGATGATCGCGGTGGCAGCCGATGCAAAGATTCCCGAATCGGTGCGCGTCCAAGCGCTCGAATCGCTCGGGGATTGGGCCCATCCGCCGCGGCGCGACCGCCTGAGCGGTCTCGTCGGTCCCCGGCAAGAACGCGACGCCGGCATCGCGCGCGCATCGGTTGCCTCGGCGTGGCCCACGCTTGTGGAGCGGGGCACCGGTCCGACGGTGTTGGTGGCCGCGATCGGCGCGGCACGCTCGCTCGGCATCCCGAATCTCGAGGCCAACCTCGCGTCGCTGGCCGGGTCTTCCGATCCGGAAGTCCAACGTGCCCTCCGCAACGAGATGCCCGGCCCGGCTGTCGCCGCGGACCGAGTCGTTGTCGGCTCGACTCCTTCCGAACCCGACAAACTTCTTACGGGCGGGAACGCGACCCGCGGGCGGAAACTCTTTGCCGAACGCCCCGATTGGGGTTGCCTTCGTTGCCACAAACTCCGCGGCGAGGGCGGCGAAGTCGGGCCCGAGCTTGCCGGAATTGGCGCGAAGAAAGGCCGTCCCTACTTGCTGGAATCGATCCTCCAGCCCAATCGCACCATCGCGGTGGGTTTCGAAAGCGTCGTCGTGGAACGCCGGGACGGCAGCGTCACGTCCGGGGTCCTCAGGGAAGAAAGCGCGGAGAATCTCGTGATCCAATCGCCGGAGGAAGGCCGCGTGACCGTTCGTAAAGCGGACCTCAAATCCCGGGACCACGCGCCGTCGGCGATGCCCGATGGGCTCGGGGAATTGATGACCCGAACCGAATTGAGGGACTTGATCGAGGCGTTGTCAGCCGAGTGACGCGGACCGCGGCACCATCCCTTCACCACCAGAACGCGGGATCGTCGTGGGTCCGGACGTGCATCAGCAGGAACTTCCTCCAGGCAACGTGGCCGTCGAGATACTGGAGGTTTCCGCCGGCGGGAAGTTTGCCCTCGAGATGGGACGTCTGGTGTCCCTTCCAACCGCCGTCGATGTGGGTATAGGTGTTCTTGGTTCGGTCGTTTTCGTTGATGCCATGCGAGATGACGGCATCGGCGATGACCACTCGATCACTGGGACCCGGATTGAGTTCGACGCTGCCACCCATGTTCCAGCCTGCCGGATTGAGGGATTCCGTGATGTTGGTCGCCATGATGCGGCCGGCTCCCTTGAACGCGAACGCATAGCCCGCGACGCGGTATCCGATCTCGGTCTTCGTCAATTCGTTGGTGGAATCCGTCGTGAACCTCCAGAGCTCCTGGTTGTCCTGCTTGGGGAAAGCGGGGCAATAGAGGATGTGGCGGGCGCCCCCGTTCTTGATGATCGCGTTCGCGGCGGAGGCCGGGATATCCCAAGGCCAGGCCGCGCCGGAACAATCCGGGAATTTCTCCCGGTTGTCGTGGGCATACATCGTCGTGGCGAGCCCGAGGTTCTTGAGGTTGCTCGCGCACTTCACCGCCAGCGCCTTGCTCTTGGCCTTGGCCAATGCCGGCAACAGCATACCCGCCAAAATCGCGATGATCGCGATCACGACCAAGAGTTCGATCAGGGTGAAACCGCGCCTGCCCAAGCGGCTGCGGAAAAAAAACGGGGTCTTCATGACAATCTGTACGGCAAAAGGAATGCGGCGCCCAACGGGAACGATCCCAAACTAGGACCCGTCCTCCCGCCCGCGCCATGAATTCTTGCGTTTCCCAGCATGATGTTTTCCACCGTTGCCGAGCCGGGTGACCGCCGGATTTCCACATCCAACGGAGCCAAAAACGGATCGCTCCGGTTCTCGGCGCGGCAGCCATGTCAAGGTTGTCGGCTACTTTGCCGGGCCGCCGAGTTCCGACCGGCGGCGCCAGAGTTCTCGAGGCCGAAGGATTCCGACCGGCGTGACAATCCCCGTCACCAACGCCGCGGGAGTGACGTCGAATCCCGGGTTGCGCGCGCCGCTCGTCGGGTTCGCCACCTGCACCCGGACACGATGGCCACGCCCATCGATGCCCCACGCCCCAAGCACCTCGGATTCCGATCGTTCCTCGATCGGTATGTCCGTCCCCGCCCGAAGGTTCCAGTCGATCGTCGACAATGGAATCGCGACGTAAAACGGGATCCGGTGATGCCGCGCGAGAATGGCTTTGGTGTAGGTTCCGATCTTGTTGGCGACGTCGCCCGTGCGACCCAGGACGCGGTCGCTGCCGACGATGACGAGATCAATCTCGCCCCGCTGCATGAGGTGTCCCGCGGCGTTGTCGGCGATGACCTGGTGCGAAATGCCTTGCTGGGCAAGTTCCCACGCCGTCAGCGACGCGCCCTGGCAACGCGGACGGGTCTCGTCGCAGAAAACATGGAAGCGTCGTCCCGCCGCGTGGGCCGCGTACAGGGGCGCGGTCGCGGTCCCGACGTCCACGAACGCCAGCCAGCCGGCATTGCAATGGGTCAGGACGCGCGAGCCCTCCCGGATCAGCGGCGCCCCATGCTCGCCCAACTCGGCGCAGTGCCGCACGTCGGCCTCGGCAAAAGCCTCCGCGGCCCGTAACGCAAGTTCCTGCCGCGCGGCGATGTCCTCGCCGTTGGCCATCGCGGCGCGGACCCCAAGCATTGCGTTCACGGGATCCACGGCAGTTGGCCGCGCGTCCTTCAACCTCGCGAACACGCGGTCCACGTGGCGCTCGAACTTGGCGGGCGATGTCCCGGTGAATTCCCGCGCTCCCTGCGCGAGACCGTAGGCCGCCGTCGCCCCGATCGCGCCGGCGCCACGAACCACCATGTCGCGGATCGCGCCGGCGGTCGCCCGGTGGTCGGCCACCGACACCACGCGGAATTCATGCGGCAGCAATCGTTGCTCCACCAGTCGGACCGCGTTCTTTTTGGCATCGAACGACACCGTCCGGAAATGGCGGGTCTTCCCGCGCAACGTCACGTTCATCGCGGCGAGGCTAGACGAATCCATCGCGCGCTGGAATTCCAGGAACGAACCGGGATTTCGTTTCGCGCCGGACGCTGGCGTCGGCTACACCGGGGTCGTGGGCGCACGATTCCTCCTCGGCCCGGCCGGAAGCGGCAAGACCTGGCGTTGTCTCGCCGGGATCCGCGCCGCGCTCCGCGACGATCCGGACGGACCACCGCTTCTCTTTCTCGCGCCCAAGCAAGCGACCTTCCAACTCGAACGCCAACTGCTGGCCGAAGACGGGATCCGCGGCTTTGCCCGACTTCAAATACTTTCCTTCGAGCGCCTCGCCTTCTGGATTCTCCGGCATCTGGGTCGACCGGAACCACGACTCCTCGGGGACGTCGGCCGCACGATGGTGCTTCGCGGTGTTCTCGAGTCGGAGGCCGGGCGCCTCGCGCATTTGGGTCGGGCCGCGCGTACGCCGGGATTCGCGCGCGAGCTTTCCCGATGGCTTGGCCAACTCATCCAACTCGGCAACGACCCCGCCCGCCTGGAATCCGTGGCCGCGCGCCCGGAAACCGCGCCGATCCTGCGCGCCAAACTCGGCGATCTCGCGCGGGTCCAGCGGGGATATTCCGAATGGCTGCTCCGGGAAGGTTTGTCCGACAAGGACCAACTCCTCGAGATAGCGCGTCAGGAACTCTCGCGGACGCCGCGAGGAACACCCCTGTTCGACGGCGTTTGGATGGATGGGTTCGCGGAAATGACGCCGCTCGAAACCGCCCTTCTCGCCGAGGTCGTCGGTCGCTCGCGCGAATCGACCCTCGCCTTCTGCGTCGACGCCGATGCCGCCTCGACGCCGGGAAGTTTTTGGTCGGTGGTCGCGGACTGCTTCCGCCGGTGCCATGCGGCGGTCGCCGCCGCGACCGAGGGGGGGCCCGTCGTCGAGAAGCTCGGCCGGTCAACGGGTCAAGGACGGTTCGCTTCAAGCCCGGTGCTGGCGGCACTTGAGTCGGGCTGGGCAACCGGAAATGGCGGGACCGCCGGACTTCCCGAAAGCGACGCGATCCGGGTCCTGGTTTGTGCCGACGCCCATGCCGAAGCCGAATGCGCCGCGGAACACGTGCTGGCCCACGTCGCCGCCGGCGGGCGCTACCGCGATGCCGCCGTGTTGAGCCGGACGCTCGATTCCCTCGGTCCCATCCTCGAGCGGACGTTTCATCGTCGTGGAATTCCGTGCTTTCTGGACCAACGATTCCCGATCCGCCACCACCCCTTGGTCGAATTGACGCGCAGCGCGGTGCGGATCGTGTCGGATCCGGCGGGCGACGACGACTGGTTCGCCTGGCTCAAATGCGGTTTGTTGGGGTTGCCCGAATGGGCCGCGGAACGCGCCGAGAACGCGTTGCTGCGCCTGCGCTGGGAAGGCCATCGATGGACCTCCGTCGACGGCGTGCTGGAGGCCGGCATCCCCGATCGGGTCGTTGGACCCATCCACCGGTTCGGTTCCCGTCTCGTCGGCACGGTGACCGGTGCCACGCTCGCCGCCGCCTTGCGGGCGCTGTGGGCGGATCTCGACTTGGAACGCGTCCTCGAGGAATGGGATCGAATCCGTCCGGACATGTTCTCGCATCGGACGGTTCTCCGTGAATCCGAGGCGTGGCTCGACGAGCTCGTCCGCGGCTTCGGCAACGTCGGGCAACCTTTGGCCGGGTGGATGCCGATCCTCGAAACCGCTTGGAGCGCCATGACGGCCGGGGCAATCCCGCCGGCCCTCGACCAAGTGCTCTTGGGAACGATCGACCGGTCGCGGAATCCCGACCTTCGGTTGGTGGTGTTGCCGGGATGGGCCGAGGACGTGTTTCCCGCGCCACCGCCCGCCGACGGACTTCTTTCGCGCGCGGAGCTAGAGCGCTTGTCGGAAGCCGGGCTGAATGTGGGACCCGAAATCGTCGCACGGGTCGCACACGAACGCTTCTACGCGTACATCGCGTTGACCCGGACCCGACAGAAAGTCGTCGTCACCATCCCGTCGCGCTCTTCCGCGGGTCGGCCCCTTTTGCCATCCCCCTTCGTTCGGATGTTGCCACGCGCCGCGGCGTGGATTTCGCCACGCGACAGGCGGGCAAGCGCACCCGAATGCGAGGGACCGGTCGAGACATTGACCCCGGATGTTGCCCGCTCGCTGATGGGCACCGTTTGGGACACGTCTGCGTCCGGGCTCGAACAAGCGGCGGCGTGTCTGCTCCAGCATGGATTGTCGCGGGCATTGTCGGTCCGCGAACGCACCGAATTGGAATTCGATTCCCGGGCCGAAGGCTCGTTGCAACACGAGCTGCTTGCGGAGTTTCACCGTCGCGTTCGACGGATCGGACGCAGGTGGCGTGACATCCAAAAGGCCGAAGCAACGGCGCTGCTCGCCGCAATCAAGGGCGAGATGCTCGATCAAGTCCCGACGACGAACGAATTCGAATGGGAAGTCACATTCCGGTCGGTCGTGCGCTTTGTGCTCGCATGGCTCGAGTTTGCGCCCGACTGGCCGCTCGACCCGACGCATGCCGAATTGAAGTTCGGGAAAGGCGCGCCGCTTCCGGCCATATCGCTTCCATTGGCCCATGGGGTTCTCCGGATCAACGGATCGATCGATCGGGTCGACATGGCCCGCGGCGAAGACGAGGAGAATGGCGTGCTCTGCGCAATTGACTACAAGCTCTCGGGGGAACGCTTTTCACGCGAAGATCTGGAGAGCGGACGCCAATTGCAGCTACCGATCTACCTGATGGCGGCCTTGGGACTCGCGGCAGGTCCCTACCGGCCGGCCGGCATGGCGTACGCCGCGCTCAGCCCGATCCAATGCCGCCTCAAGCGACGCAACGAACCCGGCGACGGCAATGGTTCGTGTTCACGCTATCCGCATCGCGGCCGCATTGACTCCGCGTGGGCAAAAGCGGCGGTTGGAACCGATTGGAGTCGGTCACCGTTCGCCGTGCGATTCCGAAAAGACGGGGCACCGGACGGGAGGGCGGACGCCGTGGCATCCGAAGGAATCGAAGAAATCCTGGAAATAGCGCGCATGACCTGCGTCACGCTCGGCGACGGTATTCTCGGTGGCGAATGGAAAGCCAACCCTGCGATCACGGGGACGGATCCGGTTTGCGAATATTGTGCCGTTCGCACGGCCTGTCGTTACCCCTCGAAATAGTGGAACTGGTTTACGAGTCCGAGTTGCGCGACCGACGGGTTCGAGGGTCGATAGTTCGGCGGAAAAACGACAATGGGCCCCGGAAACGAAGTTCCGGAGCCCACTGAAATAAAAAACGGCGGCAACCTACTCTCGCGCGAGCTATACACGCACTACCATCGGCAATGCAGCGTTTGACGGCCGAGTTCGGGAAGGGATCGGGTCGGGCCGCTGCTTCATGGCCACCGTAAAAAGTTTTGCAAAGAGCGGCGGGCCAACAAGCCGGCGCCGTTCGCTGAAGATTGCACACACACGTCAGACAACAGGCGATTTGGCCCGAGTCTGTATCATTGGCGCTTCCCATTTTGTCCTTTCCCTTGCGGGAAAGGGGGGAAGCAATCAAGCCGCACGACCGATTAGTACTGGTCCGCTGAATGCCTCGCGGCACTTGCACGCCCAGCCTATCAACCTGGTGGTCTGCCAGGGGTCTTTAGGGGACTTGCGTCCCGGGAAACATTATCTTGGGAGGAGCTTGGCACTTAGATGCTTTCAGCGCTTATCTCTTCCGCACATGGCTACGCAGCGCTGCCGTTGACACGACAACTGCCACACCAGAAGTGCGTCATTCCCGGTCCTCTCGTACTAAGGAATGAACCCCTCAAGTTTCCTCCGCCCACAGTGGATAAGGACCGAACTGTCTCACGACGTTCTGAACCCAGCTCGCGTACCGCTTTAACCGGCGAACAGCCGGACCCTTGGGACCTTCTCCAGCCCCAGGATGCGATGAGCCGA